>JAITWT010000202.1 GCA_031285125.1 Burkholderiaceae bacterium
AATCTGTTTGGCCCGATGCACCGTCGCAGCCCAATCGCCCCGAGCGCGAGCACCGGCGCGGGTTGGCGGGGCAGGAGGGCAGCGTGCATGGGGGCGAATTGTCTCCCCGCGCGCGCGAAGGCGCCTTGGCGGGATGGCCCGTTTCAGCGGCTCAAGAAATGCCTGTCGAAGTGCCTGTCAAATACCGATCGACGCGAGCCGGGGGCCCGGCTGAGCTACAACCGCAAGACACGCCCCGCGCTTGGCGCCGTGCCCGCAACACCCCCCAAGGAACACCCCATGACCACCGTTCAAATCGAGCTGCCCGACACGCTGGTGCAGCGCGCGCGCAGCGAGGGGCTTTTGTCCGACGGCGCGGTCCAACAGCTCCTGGAAGACGCGCTGCGCCGCCAAGCCGGGCGCCGCCTGATGCAAACGCTCCAACAACTGCACGCCGCCAATATCGCGCCCATGAGCGAGGAAGAACTCGACGCCGAGATTCGCGCCGTGCGCGCCCAGCGTCGCGCTCAGCCTTGAGCCCGGCTCCCATGCCGCCACCCAAGTTGGTGCTGGACACCAACGTCGTCGTCTCCGCGCTGCTGTGGGGCGGCATGCCGGGGCAACTCATCGGCGTGGCCACCGAAGGCGATGCCGAGCTTTTCACCTCCGAGGCATTGCTGGTCGAGTTGCGCGACGTACTGGGCCGCCCCCACCTGGCCGCGCGGCTGCGGCGCCACTGCGCAACCGCGGAGCAAGCCCTGGCGCAGTACGGGGAACTGGCGCGATGGGTGCAACCGCAGACCGTGCCGCGCGTGGTGCCCGCGGATGCCGATGACGACCACGTGATCGCCGCGGCCGTGGCCGCCAAGGCCGACCTGATCGTCAGCGGCGACCGCCACCTCTTGAGTCTGGGCGTCCATCAGGGCATTGCCATCGTCACGGCCACGCAGGCCCTTGAGCGCATCGGACGGGCCGCCCACTGATCACCTCGCGCTGGCGAGCGCGTCGTCACAGCCCGCCTGCGTCGTCGCCCTCTTCCTCTTGAGCCTCGGCCTCGCGTCCCAATGCCTCCAGAAGCGCCCTGGCGGCGTTTTCCCGATCGGTGCGCGGCTCTCCCCCTTCTGGCTGGCTTGTCGCGCCCCGGGGGCGTGGGTTGACCCCCGGATGCGTGCGCGCGTGAACCCGCTGCAACTGCCCGATCGCCACCTGCGCGTAGATCTGCGTGCTGCTGATGTCGGCGTGCCCGAGCATGGCCTGGATGTGGCGGATGTCGGCGCCGCCTTCGAGCATCAAGGTGGCCATCGTGTGGCGCCACAGGTGACAGCCGCCTCGCTTGTCGATGCCCGCGGCCTGCACCCGGCGGGCGATGAGCGTGGACAACCACAGGGGGCTCAGCGGGTGGCCCTCGTTGCCCAGGAACAAGCTGTGCTCGCGCGGGTTCCACGCAAGCTGCTCTCTGGCCTGGTCCAGGTACTGCCGTACCCAGCGCAGCGCCCGCTGGCCCAGCGGGATGAGGCGGTCTTTTTGGCCCTTGCCCTGGCGCACGAGCACGACGGCGCGCTCGGCGTCGATGTCGTCGATGGCCAGGTGGGCGATCTCCATGCGCCGCATGCCCGTGGCGTAGAGCACTTCCATCAAGGCCCGGTCGCGCAGCCCCAGAGGCGTCGTGGTGTCCACGCTGGCGAGCACGCGCTCGGCCTCGGTGGCGCTCATCACGCCGCGCGGCAATTGTTTGATCTGGCGCGGCAGGTCCAGGTCGGCCGCCGGGTTGGCCGGTATTTCGCCCACGCGCGTGAGCCACTTGAACCAGCCTCGCAGCGGGATGATCTTGCCGCGCTGGCTGATGAGGGCCAGCGGTTCGCCGTTCCTCTTGCGGTAGTGGTGCAGCCACCTCTGGTAGCGCTCCAGCACCGCGCGGCTGACCTGGGTGGGGTGCGTGACGCCCCGAGCGTCGGCCCAGGCGATGAACTCGCGGATGTAGCGCTCGGCGTTGTGCTGCCCAACCGGGGTGTAGCCCTTGACGCCCAGGTGTTCGAGGTAACGGTGCATGGCCGCCATGAGGCCGCGCAGGTCGCCCGGCGCGCCCGAGGCCGGGATGCTGGCGAATGCCCGCCGCGGGTCGGGCTTGCGCTGGTACGGGCGCGCTCCGCTGCGCATCGGCTGCCCTCTCAGGCCACGGCTACGACAGCGGCTAAGGAAGAAGCCACCGAGCCTGATTCATGCGTCTGCCCCCCATCGCCCGACAAATCCGGCTGCAACCCGCATGGCCGCTGGGCTTGCGGCACGTCACCCAGGGGCCGACCACCCCCCGACCGGGCGCCGACCAGGCCCCGACCAAGGGCCGACCGATGCGCCTCCAACCCCGACCGCTGCCGGTCACAGGCGCAAGCGGCCTCCAGCGCGTCCACGTCCAGCAAGCCATTGAGGTGGCTCGCGTCGGGCTCGTCGCCGCCGTCGTACATCAGCTCGTACTCGTACTGCGCGCCGCGCCGATGCACCAGCACGTGTTCGAGCTCGACCAGGCGCCCAAGATGAACCTTCAGTTGGGTGTCCCCCCATTGGCAGGCCTGGCGCAACTCGCGGCGCGTAAAACGCACGTCCGCGCGCGCCACCCGGCGGCGCGCGCATTCGGCGCTGACCCAATCGCGCAGCAGCACCAGCAGGTTGCGCGTCTGCGGCGGCAATTCGTCCAGCGTGCGCCCGAGCACTTCATGCGCCAGACGGTTGGCCAGCGCGATGTCGCTCCTGGCCACCTCGATGTAGCTCAAGACCCGGCCCTGGTGCTCGACGGTTTTGATCTCCCTTTGGTGCTGGTGCAGCAGCGCAATGGCGCGCATCAGCGTGAGGTACTTCATGTGATCGCGCCGGGTGCGCGTCTTGTCGGCGAGGAAGGTCAATTGGTCGGCCCAGGGGTTGACCACCGTCACCGGGGCCAGCAGTCGCTGGGCGTTGTGGTGCAGCCGCTCGATCTCCTCGCGCCGGGCGCCCTCCAACAACCCGGCAAGCGTCTGGCGCCGGCGCTGGCTCTCGTGGATGGCCGCGGTTTGCGCGCGGCTTTCATTGACGCTGAGCACCAGGCAGCGGTTGAGGAGTTCTTCGTCCACGTCGATGGCGGTGGTGGTGAGCATCAGCATCACCGGCCCCTTGACCGTGTATTGCCGCGTCATCAGCGCCCCCGTGGCCTCGTCCTTGGCGGTGGAGGCCATGGTCAATTCGCCTTCGGACTGCAACAGCTTCAAGGCATAAGCCGCCTGGCGCACGCCTTCTTCTTCGGCGATGGCCAATATCTTGTGGCTGAGGTTGTTCTCGCCCAGGTAGTACAGGCTCTGGCCGGTCATGGCCGAGTAACGGACGCGCTCCTCGGGAGGGACGAGGGCCAGCACGGCGTCCATCAGGGCGCTTTTGCCGGCGGCGCTGGTGGATTGGATCAGCACCGCCAGCGGCGCGTCGAGCTTGCGGCTGACGGCCGCGAGGTAGGCGGCCAGCAGGTTCACTTCCTCGCCGACCACGCCCAGGGCCTGCAAATCGGCCACGATGCGCCCGGGCAGGTCGGCCCCGCGCAGCCAGGCCAGCGCCTGGCCCTCCTCCTCGGCCGAGAGCACCGGCGCAGTGGAGGTCCGCTGGCCGCGCGTCTGGGCCAGCCACTCGTCTTGCAGGGTTTCCAGGCGCAGCAGCACGGCGCCAAGCTCGCGTTTGACGCTGTCTTCGCCCAGGCCCAGTTCGATGGCGGCCTGGCGCACGTAGGCCGCGCGCGATCTGGCGGCGTACAGGTCCAGCGTGTCCAGGTGGTAGCCGGCGCAGTCGCTATGCGCATCTTCGGCGTCACTACCGGCGCGGCGCACTTGCAGGTTCACGCGCATGGCCTCGGGGGTGCGGTTTTTGTGCCAGCCGCGCACGCGCCACGCGCACTCGCCCGTGGGCAGGTGCAGTTCGTCGGGCTGAGCGCCGGGGTCGCCGGCTTCGGGCGCCGCA
>JAITWT010000034.1 GCA_031285125.1 Burkholderiaceae bacterium
TCGTCGAAGGCGGCGATTTCCGTGGTGCAGGCGCCCGACAGGGATTCTTCGATGCCTCTGACCACCGCGTCGGGCAGCACGCCGCGCACCGGCCCGGCGATGCGGTCGCGGTAGGCTTGCGCCGCCGCCTGCGGGTCGATTTCCAGCGCCCACAGATTCGGCACGGCGGCAATCGCCGCGATGCGGTTGCCGATGCGCGCGCCGAAAACCTGCCCGACGTTGGACGCTGGATCGGTGCTGACGAGCAGCACGCGCTTGCCTTCTCCCGCCAGTTGCACCGCTGTTGCACAGGCAATCGAGGTCTTGCCGACGCCGCCTTTACCGGTGAAAAAAAGAAAACGGGGCGGCTGGGTCAGAAAGTGCATGGCATCGCCTCGTTCAGCAGGAAGCACAGGCGTGAGGGGATTGCGTGACCTCACACGCGCCGCCTTGGCAGCAATGCTCGGTCATGTAGCCCAGCAGGCTGTTCATCCGCGCAAAGTCGGCGCGATAGATCAGGTTGCGGCCCTGTTGCTCGATGCTGACGAGACCGGCGTGTGCCAATTCCTTCAGATGGAAGGACAAGGCGTTGCGGGCCACGTCAAGCTGGTCGGCCAGGACGCTGGGCGTCATTCCTTCGAGGCCCGCAGCGACCAGGGCGCGAAAAACGCGCAAACGCTGGACGTGGGCCAGGGCACTGAGGGCGGAAATGGCTTCGGTCTCGTTCATGGTTCAATGATACACCATTTGTTGAATTGATTGTCAAGCAGCTCCATCATTCATCGCGTTCCGGTGTGCCGCCGTTGGGGTTCGCGGGCTGCGTTGGGCGCTTCATGCCGAATCGCGGACGTCGCTCACCTGGTCAAGCACCGCCTTGGATGGATGGCGAAATGCCGCACCCCGTCAAGGCGCTTCTCCGTGTCCCTGAATGCCCAGGCGGCGTATTTTTTCACGGCATTTCGGAATGCGCCGCCCTCACCGGAGGCGAAAACCGCGCCAGTGCGCAGGATTTCAGGGTAAGAAAAAGCCCGACCGAGAACGGCCGGGCTTGAATGAGTGGTGGAGCTGGGGGGAGTCGAACCCCCGTCCGTCAACCTTCCTCGCGCAGATCTACATGTTTAGCGGTCTGTTTTGGATCTCGCAACCTGCGGCGCGCAGTCGCACGCTCCGCCGGTGGCCAGTACCCTTTGTTCTCACCTCAGCCCAAGGTACCCGGATCGAGGCCAGCCCATGTGAATTCCCTTGCAGCCGGGAGGCGCCGGATCACTCCGTCACCCCCTTGCCCAGCCCATCGGCCAACTGTTGCAAGGCTCACTGGTGTTTAAGCAGCGAGTGCGAAACGTTCGTCGTTTGCAGTTACTTTGTTTTGGTCAGTTTTACGAGCACACCAAGCTCGACATGCACCACTGCGATTCCGAGCCCACGTCGAAACCAAATGCAGCCCCTGAACTGCCTATTTTAGACTGGGTGCGGCTGAATTTTGAATATATGAATTTTGAATAACTGCTGCGCGCGCGTTTGGCGTTGTCGCCAGGGGCGTGTGCTCAAAATTTGCTCAGGCCGTCTGGGTGTTGAGCCAACCGATGAAATCGTGCGGCGCGGCGATAGTGGCGCCGGCGCTCCAGCGGGTGACATCGGGCTGGATGCCCAGGTAGCCGTAACAGGCCGCGACGGTGCGCATTCCGGCGGCGTGCCCGGCGATCATGTCGCGTTCGTCGTCGCCCACATAGACGCAGTGTTCCGGCGCGACGTTCAGGCGGCGCGCGGCTTCGAGCAGGGGCTGCGGGTGGGGTTTTGTGTGTGGCGTGGTGTCGCCGCAGACGATGGTGCCCGCAGTCTTGAATAGAGGCAGCGAATCGGTCAGGGGGAGCGCGAAACGGGCTATTTTGTTGGTCACCACGCCCCAGCGCATAGCGCGCGCCTGGAGTGTGCACAGCATCTCGGAGACACCTTCGAAGATATGGCTGCGCAGCAGCATCGCCTGTTCGTAGTTGCGGAAGAATTCTTCACGTAGCGCCGGGAAATCCGGATGATCCGGCTCGATGCCGAAGGCGATGTTCAACATACCTCGCGCGCCCGAGCCGGCCAAGGGCCGGTAGGTTTCTAGCGGCAAGGAAGACAGGCCGCGCGCGATACGCATGGCATCGGCTGCGGCGCCCAAATCGGGGGCGCTATCGATCAAGGTTCCGTCCAGGTCAAACAAGACGGCTTGAATGGGCGAGGGCGCCATCGGATATCCGTGCTGATCTGTCAAGCGGTCAACGCGGGCCGCTGCGCCGCCAGCAGGTAATTCACGTCGGTATCGTGGCTCAGCGCATAGCGCCGGGTGAGCGGGTTGTATTGAAGGCCACGGATGTGCTGCGGGGCAAGGTCAGCGTCGCGGCACCAAAGGGCCAACTCGTTTGGGCGGATGAATTTGTTCCAGGTGTGGGTGCCGCGCGGTAACATTTTGAGTACGTATTCGGCCCCAATAATCGCAAACAAAAAAGACTTGGGATTGCGGTTGATCGTTGAGAAGAACACCCAGCCACCCGGTTTGACCAGGGTTGCGCAGGCATGCACCACCGAGGCAGCAGAGGGGACGTGCTCGAGCATCTCCATGCAGGTGACGGTGTCGAAGCTGGCCGGCTGCTCCTGAGCCAGCGTCTCTGCGCTCACGGCGCGGTATTGCACGCCAGGGGTACCCGCTTCGAGTGCATGCAAGTGCGCTACTTTGATCGAGCGTTCAGCCAAGTCAATGCCCAACGCCTGCGCGCCCTGTCGCGCCATCGCATCGGTCAGAATGCCGCCGCCACAGCCCACGTCAAGCACGCGGCGGCCTGCAAGCGGCGCGAGCGTGTTGATCCACTCCAGTCGCAGGGGGTTGATGTCGTGCAGGGGGCGAAACTCGCTTTCGGGGTCCCACCAGTGGTGCGCCAGTTCGGAAAATTTGGCCAATTCGGCCGGATCTGCATTGAGCATCGGAGTCATAGCGGGATTATCCACGGGGTTGCTGCGCGCCTTGAAAAAACGCCAAGCAAGTCCTTTCCGGCCGGTTCACCCCAGGGTTGAGCACGGCGCATAAAAAAACCCGCCGGAGCGGGTTTTTTTAGAAACGCAGTAGAAATTAGTTCGAGCGGGTACCAACCACTTCGATTTCCACGCGACGGTTCTTGGCGCGGCCGGCAGCGGTGCGGTTGCTTGCGACCGGCTGCGATTCACCCTTGCCTTGGACGTAGATGGTGTTACCTGGGACACCCAAAGAGGTCAGGTAGGCTTTGACAGCATTGGCGCGGCGCAGCGACAACTTCATGTTGTAAGCGTCCGTACCGATGGAGTCCGTATGACCCACGGCGATGATCGTTTCCACGTTGACGCCTTGCTGGAGCTTTTGCGCCAGTTCTTTAAGCTTGGCACGGCCCTCGGGTTTGAGCACCGACTTGTCAAAGTTGAAGAAGGCATCAGCCGCGAAGGTGATCTTCGAGGCGGTAACAGGAGGCTGCGGCACAGGCTCCGGCTTAGGCTCAGGCGTCACCACGGGCGGAGCGGGGGGCTGCGCAACCAAGGCGCCATCACAATTGGCGGCGGCCGTGGCGGGTGTCCATTCGGCATTGCGCCAGCAAAGTTCGTTGGTGCCGTTCATCCAGACCAACTCGCTGGTGCCGTTTTGCCAGTTATCGATGACCGGACCACCATTGGCGGCGGTGACTTGCTGCGTCGTCTGTGCACCGGCGGCGGTGGCGAGCGAGGCGATAGCAATCAACATCGCCACTTTGTTGAGTTTCTTCATGATTCTCCTCTAAGAGAAAAAGCCGCAGCCGTGCTGCGAATCGGGACGCTTGGGCGACCATCACCCAAGACGTTGGAACTATTGTGCCATAGCGGGATCATCGAGTCGAAAGGTTGTCATCCAAGAAGGGCGGGGCAGGGGCGAATTTCTCCGCGCAGTGTTGCTCAGTTGCTACAACTTCCAGCGCATAAAATGTATGGTTACCCTTCGTTTGCCCATCCATGATTCCGTTCGCTAAAGAAACACTACCCGTCAGCCTCGAAGAGGAAATGCGCCGCAGCTACCTCGATTACGCGATGAGCGTCATTGTGGGCCGGGCGTTGCCGGATGCGCGCGATGGCCTCAAGCCGGTGCACCGGCGCGTGTTTTATTCGATGCACGATGCCAACAACGTCTGGAACCGGCCGTATGTAAAGTGCGCGCGCGTGGTGGGGGACGTGCTCGGGCGTTTTCACCCGCATGGTGACACAGCCACTTATGAGGCGCTGGTGCGCATGGCGCAGGATTTTTCGATGCGCTATCCGCTGATCGACGGGCAGGGCAATTTCGGCTCGGTCGATGGCGACCCGCCGGCGGCTTATCGCTATACCGAATGCCGGTTGGAAAAAATCGCGGGCGAATTGCTGGCCGATATCGACAAGGATACGGTCGATATGGCGCCCAACTACGACGGCAAGGAGTTGGAGCCGACCGTGCTGCCCACGCGGATGCCCAATTTGCTGGTCAATGGTTCGGGCGGAATCGCCGTGGGTATGGCGACCAATATTCCGCCGCACAACCTCAATGAAGTGGTCGATGCCTGTTTGCATCTGCTGACGCATCCGCAGGCCGGTGTCGAAGAGTTGATGGAGATTATTCCGGCGCCCGATTTCCCGACGGCCGGGATCATCTACGGCATCAATGGCATTCGTGAGGGCTATCGCACCGGGCGCGGTAAGGTGGTCATGCGCGCCAAGTGTCACTTTGAGGATATTGACAAGGGCCAGCGTCAGGCCATTGTGGTCGATGAGTTGCCCTACCAGGTCAACAAAAAGACGTTGCAGGAGCGCATGGCTGAGTTGTGGCGCGAGAAAAAACTCGAAGGCATCAGCCACATCCAGGACGAATCCGACAAATCCGGGATGCGCCTGGTGATCGAGCTCAAGCGCGGCGAACTGCCCGAGGTGGTGCTCAACAATCTGTACAAGCAGACGCAGATGCAGGACACCTTCGGCATCAATATGGTGGCCCTGGTCGATGGTCAGCCCAAGCTGTGCAATCTGAAGGACTTGATCGAGGTCTTCCTGCAGCACCGCCGTGAAGTAGTCACGCGACGCACGGTTTTCCAACTGCGCAAGGCACGCGAACGCGGCCACGTGCTTGAAGGGCTGGCGGTGGCGCTGGCCAATATCGACGAATTCATCCGCATCATCCGCGAATCGCCCACGCCGCCGGTGGCCAAGGCCGAGTTGATGGCGCGCGCGTGGGACAGTCAGCTGGTGCGCGAGATGCTTACGCGCACCCGCGCCGATGGCGCAACGGTCAATGCCGATGACTATCGTCCCGAGGCGCTGGGGCGCGAGTTCGGGCTGGGTGCCGATGGGCATTATCGTCTCTCGGATACGCAGGCGCAGGAAATTTTGCAAATGCGTTTGCAACGCTTGACGGGTCTGGAGCAGGACAAGATCGTCGCTGAGTACAAAGAGGTGATGGCCGATATCGAAGATCTGCTGGACATCCTGGCCAAGCCCGCGCGTGTGTCGACCATCATTGGCGATGAGCTCAAGGCGATCAAGCTGGAATTCGGCCAGACCAAGGCCGGCGCGCGCCGCAGCCAGATCGAGCACGGCGGTTTTGATTTATCCACGGAAGATCTGATTACGCCGACCGACATGGTGGTCACGCTCTCGCACGCCGGTTACGTCAAAAGCCAGCCGCTGAGCGAATACCGCGCACAGCGGCGCGGCGGGCGCGGCAAGCAGGCGACGACGACCAAGGACGATGACTGGATCGAGCAGCTTTTCATCGCCAATACACACGATTACATGCTGTGTTTTTCCAACCGGGGGCGGCTGTATTGGCTCAAGGTGTGGGAAGCACCGGCTGGCTCACGCGGTTCGCGCGGGCGGCCCATTGTCAACATGTTTCCCTTGCAGGAAGACGAAAAAATCACCGTGGTGCTGCCGTTGACAGGGGATATGCGCAGCTTCCCGCCCGATCATTTCGTCTTCATGGCGACTTCCATGGGGACGGTCAAGAAGACGGCGCTGGATGAGTTCAGCAATCCGCGCAAGGCCGGCATCATCGCCGTCGATCTGGACCAAGGTGACTACCTGATCGGTGCAGCGCTCACCGATGGTGCGCACGATGTCATGCTATTCAGCGATAGCGGCAAGGCGGTGCGTTTCGATGAGAACGATGTGCGCCCGATGGGCCGCAATGCGCGCGGCGTGCGCGGTATGTCTCTCGAAGAAAGCCAGCACGTGATTGCCATGCTGGTTGCCGAGGACGAACAGCAAAGCGTACTGACGGCAACCGAAAATGGTTATGGAAAACGTACGAATATTACCGAATATACCCGCCACGGCCGCGGGACCAAGGGTATGATTGCAATTGCGCAGAGTGAACGTAACGGCAAAGTTGTCGCTGCAACACTGGTACACGCTGACGACGAAATCATGTTGATCACCGACAAAGGTGTTCTTGTGCGTACCCGCGTTGCCGAAATTCGTGAGTTGGGTCGAGCCACACAAGGCGTCAGACTCATCGGTTTGGACGAAGGCGCGCGTCTAAGCGGATTGCAGCGCATTGTCGAAAATGATGCTAATGGAGACGGCAGTGAAGCCAGTGATGATGGCGGAACTTCGCCCAGTGCCAGCGGCTCTTAATCGTTGTACCCTTAACTTAAAGGAGAATTTTCTTGATGAGAAAGTCTAAACTTGTTTTTTTGACCATTGCCCTTGCGGCCACTTCCCTTGCTTGGGCCCAAGACAGCGCCAAGGATCCGCTGGTCAAGCAGTATCTTGAACTGCAACGTCCCGATATCGAAGCGTTTTCGCGCCTTATGGTGGAACGCTCAACCATTCCGCTCAGGCAGCAGGGTGCGGCTTACTTGCAGACCCAGGTGCCGCAAGACAAGCGCCAAGGGCTTGCTCAGGCAGCGGCGGCTGATCTGGAAAAATATACCAACAATGTGTACCCGACGGTGCGTGACAGAGCTGTCGCCGACGCCCCGACGACCATTGGACCGGTTCTTCAAAAGAACTTCAGCGCCGATGAGTTGCGCCAGATCAATAATTGGCTGAATCAAGTCAACACTTGGCAGAACTCGTCCTTGGGTAAAAAATATCTAGAGGTCTATCCGCAAATGCAAAGGGCCTTGGAGGAGAAAGTGGTCTCAGAGACCACCCCGATGGTCCGGCAAAATCTGGAAGCATTGGCTGCCTCAATGACCAAGACACTGGGTATTCCGCAAAATCCCCCCGCCGCCAACACGCCGGCCAAAGGTAAAAAGAAGTAAAAATTAAGGGGGCAGCACAGCGGCGGCGTCCCCTATCAATACCGTGCCAGCAGCTTGGTCGCTTTTCTGCGGGCTGGCCCGGTAACAATACCGCAGAGCGTGTTTGCGCGCGCCATTGCCGGAATGCTTGACTGGCGCGGCAGTAGCGCGCGTGCGATGGCGGTGCGCCATCGCAGTCAGGGGTGAGTGTTGCTTGAGCCGTTCCGTGCTGAGGCCACGGCGCTGATGGTTTTCGCCGATTGCTGGGGATTGCCGAGAATTGCGGGGCCCTTGCACATCAGAAATTCTTTTCAGGGCAGCGGTATGTGCTACGGCTATTGCATGTTGCCTCTGACAGCCCGCAACCGTTCAACCGGCCGCGCACATCCCCCTAGAAAACAGCACTTGAGCGCTTGTGACCTTCAGGAAAAGCGCGTGAATCTTGGCTTGAGCGGTGTTGTCGGCTTTATGGCCTCCTTTTCTGGCCCCTGAGAACCTGTTTACGATCTCAAATGGCTCACGTTGGGCCGCCCAATCGCCCGATTTCGGCCCAACCCGAAGGGCAGAGGCCTTTTCGGGCGGTCTGCGGCGTTGCAACGCTGGCCCATAG
>JAITWT010000036.1 GCA_031285125.1 Burkholderiaceae bacterium
TGCAGATTTGAGGAAGCCTGCTCCTAGTACGAGAGGACCGGAGTGGACACACCTCTGGTGTATCGGTTGTCACGCCAGTGGCATCGCCGAGTAGCTATGTGTGGAAGAGATAACCGCTGAAAGCATCTAAGCGGGAAACTCGTTTCAAGATGAGATCTGCCGGGGCCTTGAGCCCCCTAAAGAGTCGTTCTAGACCAGGACGTTGATAGGTCGGGTGTGGAAGCGCAGTAATGCGTTAAGCTAACCGATACTAATTGCTCGTGCGGCTTGACCCTATAACTTTGATCGTTTATTCAAGGTTGTTATGCCAAGTTGACGCAATCAAATAAAAAGCTGATTTGTGCTCTATGAATTCGTCTTTCCGAGTTGATTGGAAGGACAACAAGTTATGCCTGATGACCATAGCAAGGTGGTACCACTCCTTCCCATCCCGAACAGGACAGTGAAACGCCTTAGCGCCGATGATAGTGCGGATTCCCGTGTGAAAGTAGGACATCGTCAGGCTTTTATAGCCGCAAAAAGCCCAACCTTATAGGTTGGGCTTTTTTGCTTCTGCGTATTGTTGCGTTGAAGTGGTGATTGAGAGTACGCTGGGCCAGCCTTGCATTACGGAACCCCCCTCTGTTTTGTGCACTGCATCATTGAAATTCTAGGGAATCACCTTATACTCAATGTATGCTGCCCGCTTCGGACGTTCTCAAAACTGCTTTCACCACTGGCATTTTGCCGAAAGCCCTGGTGTCTTCGGGCCAGGCCGGGACTCGGCAGTCCGTGTTGGTACCGATCCGCTCACTGGGTTCTGGCGAACGTGAATGCATCTTGCGTCATTTGCTTGAGCTCGATGCGCATGACCGTTATTTGCGCTTTGGCTGCGCGGCCTCGGACGAGCAAGTGTGCCGTTACGTCAATAGCATTGATTTCGAGCGCGATGAGGTGTTTGGGATCTACAACCGGCGCCTCGAATTGATCGCGATGGCGCATGTGGCTTTCGCGCCGGCAGCGCAGCATAACGACGGCGCTGAGTTCGGCGTATCGGTTGCCAAGTTTGCGCGCGGGCGCGGCTATGGTGCGCTGCTGTTCGAGCGTGCGCAAATCGCCGCGCGCAACCAAGGGGTGCACATGTTGTTTATCCATGCGCTCAGTGAAAACGCCGCAATGCTCAAGATTGCGCGCAACGCTGGTGCGGCCGTGCAGCGCAGCGGCAGCGAATCCGAAGCCCATCTGGATCTGCCTGAATCGACGAAAGACAGTCTCATGAGCCGGGTAGCACTCGATCAGTTGGCCGAAATGGACTACCAAATCAAGGTCCAAGCCAGGCAGTTTTGGGATTTATTGACAGAATTGCAAAAACAACGCGCCGATATGCGCGACGAAAACACGGTTTGATTGCTGATCAGCCGTCGCTTCGTTTCTCGCCGTACAGAGCGGACCCATGCCGCCCACTGCGTCTGCACCTGATCCGCTATCCTAACGATTTCACAACTACGCCTTCGTGCATTCCGCGCCAGTGGCTGACCCTTACCCTGAACGATCCCCTCCCGAGCGGGAAGATAAACGCAGCTTTCTGCAGAAACTGGTGGAATTCATCCATCCCGGCCCGGATTCGCGCGACGAGTTGATCGAAACCCTTGCCGATGCCGAAGATAACCAGATCATCGGCGCTGATTCACGCGTCATGCTCGAAGGCGTGCTGCGCTTGGCCGATTTGTCGGCTGGCGAGGTCATGGTGGCTGCGCCGCGCATGGATTTGCTGGACATTAATGCGCCGCTGAATGTGCTGATTCACCAGATCATTGACGCGGGCCACTCGCGCTTTCCGGTTTATGAGGGCGACAAGGAAAACATCATCGGCATCTTGCTGGCCAAGGATCTGCTCAAGCTCCAGCGTGCGCCGAGTCTGCATATCCGCGCGTTGCTGCGTCCCGCGACTTTCGTGCCCGAGAGCAAAGAGCTGAACGATTTGCTGCGGGAATTCCGCGGTAACCGTAATCATCTTGCTGTGGTGATCGACGAGTTCGGCCGCGTCGCTGGGCTGATTACGATTGAGGATGTGCTCGAACAGATCGTTGGCGAGATCGAGGACGAGTTCGACATCGCCACGGACGAAGGCGACATCTTCAGCTTGGCTGACCACACCTATCGCGTCGCTGGCGACACGCCGATCGAGCGTGTCGCCGAGGCCTTCAGTATCACCTTCAATGCCGAACAGGTCAGTGAGGATTTCGACACCATCGGCGGTTTGATTTCGCACGAGATGGGCCACGTCCCCAAGCGCGGTGAGCGGCACACGATGGGGGGCTTCGATTTTGTCGTGCTGCATACCAAAGGGGGCGCGGTGCGCTGGTTCAAAGTTTCGCCAACCCGTGGTGCTGGCGAGGCGGCGCGGTGAGCGCGCCGATCGAGGCCGCGACCCCAGCGCGCGGATTGCATGGACCCCGTGGGTTGATGGGTTGGATGGGGTCGATGCTGGCCGTGCTCGCCGGCCTGGCGCAAGCGGTCTCGATCGCTGCGCCGTGGAACGGGCAGCCGCTGTGGTGGTTGCAGTTGCTGTCGCTGGCGGCTTTGTATACCCTGCTCGCACGCGCGCCACGCTGGCCGCGGGCCGCGCTCCTGGGGTGGCTGTTTTCCAGTGCCTGGCTGTGTGGCAGCATTTGGTGGCTGTATGTGTCGATGCACACTTACGGCGGGCTCGCCGCGCCCTTGGCGGCTGCGGCGGCTTTCTTGCTGGCGGCGACGTTGGCGCTGTATTACACGGCGGCCGCGGCAGTGCAAGCCGTATTGGCGCCGCGCCATGCCGTCGTGCGCGTGATCCTGTTCACGGCTTTGTGGACCTTGGCCGAGTTGTTGCGTGGCCATTGGTTCACCGGGTTTCCATGGGCGGCAGGGGGCTATGCCCATGTCGATGGGCCGCTTTCGATGTTTGCGCCTTGGGTCGGGGTCTATGGTGTGGGCGCGCTGGGCGCGACGTTGGCAGCGGTGCTGGCGCTGAGTTTAAGCCGGCTGCTGTCGCCCGCGCCGTGGCGACAGCGCCGGATGGCGGGGGGTGCGCTGCTGGTGCTGCTGCTTTTCCTCATCAAAGCGGGCATTGGCGCCCATTGCCTGCATGAGGGCTGTGCGCGTCGTCTTCCAGGACGTGAGGCAGGCAGCCATGAGCGCCAAAATGACCCCAATGACGGGAGCGCCAGGAGCACCGGGCGATTACAGGTTGCGTTGTTGCAGGGAAACATTCCGCAGGATCAGAAGTTTGTGCCCGGCGCGGGCATCGATATCGCGCTGCGCTGGTATGCACAGCAGTTACAGAGCGCCACTGCCGCGCTTGTCGTGACGCCTGAAACGGCGCTGCCGCTGCTTCCCGGCCAGTTACCGCAGGGCTATCTGGCGGACATCGCGTGGCATTACGCGCAGGGCGGGCAAGCGGCCATCATCGGATTGCCGCTGGTGGGTACGGGCGGCTACAGTAATTCGCTGATCGGGTTGGCTCCTGATCTCGCGCAGCCCTACCGTTATGACAAGCACCACCTCGTGCCTTTCGGCGAATTCGTGCCTCCCCTGTTCCGCTGGTTCGTCGCTGCAATGCGTATTCCGCTCGGCGACTTTCACCGGGGCGCGCTGCCGCAACCGCCCTTCATTTGGCAGGGTCAACGCATCGCGCCCAACATTTGCTACGAGGACCTGTTCAGCGAGGAAATCGGCGCCGGTTTTCGCAGCGCCGCGCTCGCCCCGACGATCCTGCTGAACATCAGCAATCTCGGATGGTTTGGTGATACGGTGGCGCTCGACCAGCATTTGGCGATCGCGCGAATGCGCGCGATCGAATTCGATCGTCCGGTGATCAGCGCGACCAACACGGGGGCCACCACGGTGATCGACCACCGGGGCCGCATCACGGCCATGCTGCCGCGACTGACGCGCGGTGTGCTCGTGGCCGAGGTCGAGGGGCGCAGCGGGCTGACCTTCTATGCCCGTTGGGTGTCGCGCTTCGCGCTCGCGCCGCTGTGGATCGGGACGCTGGCCGTGGTGGCACTGGTGTGGGCGGCGCGGTTGCGGCGCGGCCGTCGATCGGGACGCGCGGTTTGACACCCGCGCCAGGCTCTTAGAATCACCTATTTCCCTATTTCCCTATTGGGTCCCGAGCCAGAGCGGCGCGCGGCCTGCCATCGATACGCGCAGCCATGCTGACTTTCCAACAAATCATCCTCAAGCTCCAAAGCTACTGGGCCGATCAAGGCTGCGCGCTGCTGCAACCGTATGACATGGAGGTCGGCGCGGGCACTTCGCACACCGCCACCTTCCTGCGCGCGCTCGGCCCCGAGCCCTGGAAAGC
>JAITWT010000067.1 GCA_031285125.1 Burkholderiaceae bacterium
CGCCCGCGCGTGATGGTTGCCAAACTTGGGCAGGACGGACATGACCGCGGCGCCAAGGTGGTGGCCACGGCGCTGGCCGACTTGGGCTTTGACGTGGACATCGGCCCGCTGTTCCAGACCCCCGCCGAATGCGCCCGCCAGGCC
Organism: Burkholderiaceae bacterium; assembly: GCA_031285125.1. Taxonomy (GTDB): domain Bacteria; phylum Pseudomonadota; class Gammaproteobacteria; order Burkholderiales; family Burkholderiaceae_C; genus JAITWT01. The sequence goes on from JAITWT010000067.1 coordinate 145, forward strand.
ATCGAAAACGACGTGCACGCGGTCGGCATTTCCACGCTGGCGGCGGGGCACAAGACGCTGGTGCCTGCCATCATTGAGGAATTAAAGAAACAGGGCGCTGATGAGATCGTGGTATTCGTCGGCGGTGTGATTCCGCGCCAGGACTACGACTTTTTGTACCAATCCGGCGTCAAGGGCATCTACGGGCCGGGCACGCCGATTCCGGCTTGCGCGAAGGATGTTCTGGAGCAGATCAGGGCGAGTTTGAAGGCGTGATAGGTGGTATATACTATTGATATATACCATCCGCTTTGGAGTCCGCCATGTCCGATCTTGCCATCGCCAAAGTCTTCATGAACGGCCGCAGTCAGGCCGTGCGTTTGCCCAAGGCGTTCCGCTTTGATACCGGCGCGGTGACGGTGGAACGGCAGGCGGATGGCGCCGTGATGCTGCGCCCGTTGCACAGCGATCCACATGCCGCATGGATGGCGCGCGTGATGGCCGCAGTACGGCGCTTTGAAGGCATGCCGGAAGAAATCGAGCGCGACAAGACGCCGCCCCGCGACGTTCCGGGTTGGGACTGATGAAGCCGACCGATGCAGCGCTATTTTCTCGACACCAACATTTGCATTTACGCCTTGCATCGGGGGATGCCAGGGGTGCTGCAAATACTGCTGTCGAAACAGCGCAGCGAGTTGGTCATCTCCACCTTGGTGGTCGCCGAACTGGCAACCGGTGTGATGGGCAGCCAGCGGGTGCAAGCCAACCGATCCGCATTGCAGGCGTTTCTGGTGGAAATGACCGTGGAACCTTGGCCTGAAGCTGCCGCTTGGCACTATGCGCGCGAGTCGCGCCGGCTCAAGGCTTTGGGACGTCCCATCGGCATGATCGACCTCCTGCTGGGCTGTCAGGCTTTGGCCGAGGACGGCATCATCGTGACCCGCAACGTGCGCGAGTTCGAGCGCATCGAGGGTTTGCGCATCGAGGATTGGACGCAGGCGGGTTGATGCGACATCAGCCCTGCGGGACTTACCCCTTCGAGATCCTCTGACGTTTGTGATGCCGCTGCCTCCCGTTTTCTCTCCCCTGCTGGATGGGTCGCCCATCGCCCAGCGCCGCGCGCTGGCCAAGGCCATCACGCTGCTCGAATCGACGCGCGCCGACCATCGCGCGCAGGCCGACGAGTTGCTCACGGCTTTGCTGCCGCGCACCGGGCAATCCTTGCGGCTGGGCATCTCAGGCTCGCCGGGCGTGGGCAAATCGACCTTTATCGAGGCGCTGGGCCTGTACCTGATCGGGCAGGGGCATCGCGTGGCGGTGCTGGCGGTTGATCCTTCGTCCTCGGTTTCGGGCGGCTCGATTCTGGGCGACAAAACGCGCATGGAGCGTCTGTCGGCCAGCGAGCGCGCCTATATTCGCCCCAGCCCTTCGGGCGGCACGCTCGGCGGCGTGGCGGAAAAAACGCGCGAAGCCATGCTGGTGTGCGAGGCGGCGGGTTATGACGTGGTGATCGTCGAAACCGTCGGCGTTGGCCAGTCCGAAACCGCCGTGGCGGGCATGACCGATATGTTCGTGTTGCTGCAATTGCCCAACGCGGGCGACGATTTGCAAGCCATCAAAAAAGGCGTGATGGAACTGGCCGACCTGGTGGTCATCAACAAGGCCGATCTGGATACCGCCGCCGCCACCCGTGCGCGGGCGCAAATCACGTCGGCGCTGCGGTTGCTGGGTTTGCAGGGCCATCCCGGACACGCGCAGACCACGCAAGACGCCAATGGCGCGCAGCAGCAGCTATGGCAGCCCAAGGTGCTGCAACTGAGCGCGCTGGCGGCAACGGGCATCGACTCCTTCTGGGGCGCAGTGCGAGAATTTAAAGTTTTGCAGATCGCCAATGGCCAGCTGACGCAGCGCCGCCAGAGCCAAGCGCTGGCCTGGATGTGGGAGCGCATCGAGGCAGGCTTGCGGCAATCGTTCCGGCAGCATCCCCAAGTCCGTGCATTGCTGCCGGGGATTGCGCAGCAGGTCGCCGCCGGTCAGTTGCCCGCCTCAAAGGCGGCGCGCAGCCTGCTGGCGGCGGCGTCCGGGCAAGAAACAAAAAATTCCTGAATTTTTCGGAAGAAACCATGCAAGAACTCATTGACGAACTGGAAAAACGCCGCGCGCAAGCCCGGCTGGGCGGAGGTCAGAAGCGCATCGACGCGCAACACGCCAAGGGCAAGCTCACGGCGCGCGAGCGCATCGAACTGTTGCTCGACGAAGGCACTTTTGAAGAATGGGACATGTTCGTCGAGCACCGCTGCACCGATTTCGGTATGGCGGGCAACAAGATTCCCGGCGATGGCGTGGTGACCGGCTATGGCCTCATCAATGGGCGCCTGGTGTTCGTGTTCAGTCAGGACTTCACCGTGTTCGGCGGCGCGCTGTCGGAGGCGCACGCGGAAAAAATCTGCAAGGTGATGGATCAGGCCATCAAGGCCGGCGCGCCGGTGATTGGCCTGAACGATTCGGGCGGTGCGCGCATCCAGGAAGGTGTGGCCTCGCTGGGCGGCTATGCCGAGGTGTTCCAGCGCAACGTGATGGCCTCGGGCGTGGTGCCGCAAATCAGCCTCATCATGGGGCCGTGCGCGGGCGGCGCGGTGTACTCGCCGGCCATGACCGACTTCATTTTCATGGTCAAGGACAGTTCTTATATGTTCGTGACCGGCCCCGAGGTGGTCAAGACCGTCACGCACGAGAGCGTGACCGCCGAGGAACTGGGCGGCGCCGTGACGCACACCACCAAGAGCGGCGTGGCTGACCGCGCTTTCGAGAACGACGTGGAGGCGCTGCTGATGCTGCGGCGTCTGTACAACTACCTGCCGCTGAACAACCGCGAAAAGGCCCCGGTGCGCCCCAGCGCCGATCCGTACAACCGCGCCGATCTGTCGCTCGATACCCTGGTGCCGGACAACCCGAACCAGCCCTACGACATGAAGGAGCTGATCGTCAAGGTGCTCGACGATGGCGATTTCTTCGAGCTGCAACCCGGGTACGCCCAGAACATCGTGATCGGGTTCGGCCGCATGGAAGGGCAAACCGTCGGCATCGTCGCCAACCAGCCGCTGGTGCTGGCGGGCTGTTTGGACATCAAGAGCAGCATCAAGGCGGCGCGCTTCGTGCGCTTTTGCGATGCGTTCAACATCCCGATCCTCACTTTCGTGGATGTGCCCGGCTTCATGCCCGGCACGAGTCAGGAGTACGGCGGCATCATCAAACACGGCGCCAAGCTGCTGTACGCCTACGCCGAATGCACCGTGCCCAAGATCACCATCATCACGCGCAAAGCGTATGGCGGCGCGTATGACGTGATGTCATCCAAGCATCTGCGCGGCGACGTGAATTTCGCGTGGCCGCGTGCCGAGATCGCCGTGATGGGTGCCAAGGGCGCGGTCGAGATCATCTTCCGCGAAGACAAGAACGACCCCGAGAAGCTCGCTGCGCGCGAAGCCGAATACAAGGCGCGTTTTGCCAACCCCTTCATTGCCGGTGCGCGCGGCTACATCGACGATGTGATCCTGCCCCACGAAACGCGCCGCCGCATCTGCCGTTCGCTGCTGATGCTGCGCGACAAAAAGATCGACAACCCGTGGCGCAAGCATGGGAACATTCCCTTGTGATGGGGCCGGTGATCGTTGCTTCAAGCGCAAGACATTCGATCGCGCGTGGAAGGATTGGTATGACTGAATCCATCGTCAAACGCAACACCCAGGCCCGCACGGCGGCACAGGCCGCGCGGCTGGAAGACATTCCCAACATCGGCCCGTCCATCGCCGCCGATCTGCGTGGTGTGGGCATCGCCACGCCGGACGATGTGCGCCGGATGGATCCTCGCGCGGTCTACGATGGCTTGCGCACCCCGGAGGGCCAGCGCCACGATCCTTGTGTGCTTGACGTTTTTCTGGCAGCCCATGATTTCATGCGGGGCGGCGCGGCCCAGCCGTGGTGGAACTTCACCGCGCGGCGCAAACGCTTGCTGGGCGTTGGCGGCGCAAGGCTCTGAACGCCCTATGCCGACTTCCGCCGCATTGCTCATGGATCTTCAGCGCGATTTTCTCGACACGGGGAACGGGCGTCTGCCGGTTTCCAAAGAGGGCGCTGCCGCCGTTATTGCGGCGGCCCACGCGATTTTGTCGGGCAGTGTTTTACCGGGTGCGCATCCGGTGGCCCTCGTCAACCGCTTTCCGCGTTCTCAAGCCTTCGCCAATTTTTTTCGCAAAAGCGCGGCCATTGAAGGATCGGATGGCGCTTTGCTTGATCCGCGTGTGCGGATGCCGCAAACCGTTCCCGTATTCGCCAAATCGCGCGCCAGCGCGTTTTCCAATGCCGACTTGCAGGCTTGGTTGCAAGACAAGTCAGTGGCACGCCTCTACATCATGGGGGTGTTCGCCGAAGGCTGTGTGCGCGCTACCGCCATCGAGGCGCGCGCGCTGGGTTATGAAGTTGTCGTGCTGCTGAACGCCATCGCGTCGAATGCGGCGTGGAAGTTGCGCTGGGCCGTCCGGTCGATGCGCAAGCATGGCGTGCGCATCGACGATACGTTTTCAGTTGAATAAAGAAAGTCCCAATATGTTCAAAAAAATCCTGATTGCCAACCGCGGAGAGATCGCTTGCCGCGTCATCGCCACGGCCAAAAAGATGGGCATTGCCACCGTGGCGGTGTATTCCGACGCCGACAAGGGCGCGCGCCACGTGCAACTGGCCGATGAGTCCGTGCGTTTGGGGCCGCCGCCGTCGCGCGAATCGTATTTGCTGGCCGACAAGATCATCGAAGCCTGCAAGCAAACCGGCGCGCAGGCGGTGCATCCGGGCTATGGCTTTTTGTCGGAGAACGAAGCCTTCGCCAAAAGGGTCGAGGAAGAGGGCATCGTCTTCATCGGCCCCAAGCACTATTCGATTGCCGCGATGGGCGACAAGATCGCGGCCAAGAAGCTCGCCAATGCGGCCAAGGTCAACACCATCCCCGGCTGGAACGAGGCCATCGACAGCGCCGAGCACGCGGTCGAAATCGCCAAGGGCATCGGCTACCCGGTGATGATCAAG
>JAITWT010000074.1 GCA_031285125.1 Burkholderiaceae bacterium
ACGGCGCTGCTCGCCGATGTGCTTGAGGACCGCGTTACGCTCGATGCGCTGTGCGTCGAAGGCGCGCTGCTGCGCGGCCCGCTGGGCACGGGGCGCTTTCACATGCTGGCGGGCACCGGTCTGCCGATGAGCGATTGGGTGCAACGTCTGAGCGCGAAGGCGCGTTACGTGCTGGCCGTGGGCAGTTGCGCGGCCTGGGGCGGCATGACCGCCGGGGGCAGCAACCCCACCGACGCCTGCGGCCTGCAATACGAAGACGACCGTCCCGGCGGCCTGCTGGGGGCCGAGTTCCGCGCGACCGGCGGGCTGCCCGTCATCAACGTCGCGGGCTGCCCCACGCACCCCAACTGGGTCATCGACACACTCACGGCGCTGGCCGCCGGGCTGCTCGCCGCTGCTGATCTGGACAGCTTTGCCCGCCCGCGCTTTTACGCCGATCAGCTCGTGCATCACGGTTGCACGCGCAATGAATACTATGAGTTCAAGGCCAGCGCCGAAAAGCCCTCTGACCTGGGCTGCCTGATGGAGCACATGGGCTGCAAGGGTACGCAGGTACACGCCGACTGCAACATCCGGCTGTGGAACGGCGAAGGCTCCTGCATCCGCGGCGGCTACGCCTGCGTGGCCTGCACCGAACCGGGCTTTCAGGAGCCGGGCCACCCGTTCCACCAGACCCCGAAGGTGGCGGGGATTCCCATCGGCCTGCCTACCGACATGCCCAAAGCCTGGTTCGTGGCCCTGGCTTCGCTGTCCAAATCCGCCACGCCGCGCCGGGTCAAGCTCAACGCGGTGGAGGATCATCTGGTGGTGACGCCGGTGGCGCGCAAGACGCGGTTGAAATGACCCGTTTGCTCGTCGGCCCCTTCAACCGCGTCGAAGGTGATCTGGAAATCACCCTCGACCTCGCCGATGGGCGCGTGACCCAGGCGCGCGTCAACGCCCCCATGTACCGGGGTTTTGAGCAGATTCTGACCGGCAAGGCGCCGCACGATGCGCTGGTCTACGTGCCGCGCATCTGCGGCATCTGCTCAGTCTCGCAGTCGGTGGCGGCGGCGCGCGCGCTGGCCGATATGGCGGGGGCCGCGCCCGCGCCCAACGGCCAGATCGTCACCAACCTGATGCTGGCCGCAGAAAATCTGGCCGACCACCTGACGCATTTCTACCTGTTCTTCATGCCGGACTTCACCCGGCCCATCTATGCCGCTGACCCGTGGCACGCGGAAGTCATGCGCCGTTTTGCCCCCCAGGGCGGGCAGCAGACGCGCCAGGCCACCGCGGCGCGGCAGCGCTGGCTCACGCTGCTGGGCACTTTGGGCGGCAAATGGCCGCATACCCAGAGCATCGAACCCGGCGGCAGCACCCGTCCTGTGGATGCCGCGGAGCGCTTGCGCCTGCTGTCCAAAATCCGCGAGTTCCGCGCTTTTTTGGAGCAGGAACTGTTCGCCGCCCCGCTGGAACAAATCGCCGCGCTGGACAGCGAATCGGCCCTGTGGAACTGGCATGCCCAAGACCCCTGGCGCGGCGACTTGCGCGCCTTTCTGAGCCTGTCGCAAGCGCTGGCCCTCGACCGCCTGGGCGCTGGGCCGGGGCGGTTTCTCAGTTACGGCGCGTACCCGCAGCCGGACGGCGGGGATACGCTGGACGCGGGCGTTTGGGCCGCCGGGAGCAGGGCCGCGCTTGATACCCGCGCGATCACCGAGGATGCCAGCCACGCCTGGCTGGCCGATGCCGCCGCCGCGCGCCATCCCCTGGAAGGGCAGACGATACCGGACGCAGACAAGCCCGGCGCGTACAGTTGGAGCAAAGCGCCGCGCCTGGCCGGCGCGGTGGTGGAAACCGGCGCCATTGCGCGCCAGTTGTGCAGCGGGCAGCCTTTGCTTGCCGACGCCGTACAGCGCCACGGCGGCACGGTCTATACCCGTGTGCTGGCGCGGCTGCTGGAATTGGCGCGGGTCGTCCCGCTGATGGAAGACTGGCTGGCGCAGTTGCGCCAGCGCGAGCCGTACTGCGCCCCGGCGCGCCTGCCCGACGCGGGATCGGGCATCGGTCTGAACGAAGCCGCCCGTGGGGCGCTGGGGCACTGGGTCATCGTTCAGAACGGGCGCATCGCCAATTACCAGATCGTCTCGCCCACCACCTGGAACTTTTCGCCGCGCGACCGCACGGGCACGCCCGGCGCGCTGGAAAAAGCGCTTGAAGGCGCGCCCGTGCGGGAAGGCGAAATCACGCCGGTGGCCGTGCAGCACATCGTGCGCTCGTTCGACCCCTGCATGGTGTGCACGGTGCATTGAGGAGGGACAAATGACCGACGACAAATCGAAAGTCACCGCGCCCCGGCCCGGCGTTGCCGCGCCTGCGCCGGGCCGGGGCATGGAAGGGCTGGACGAATCGACCTGGATGGATGTCATCCAGAAGATGGATGAGGTGTATTCCCAACTGATTCAGGACGAGGTTGAGCTGGAGCAGAAGAATGCCGAGCTGGAGCAGTCGCAGCAGTTCGTCTTCAGCGTCATGTCGGCGATGTCGGACGTGCTGGTGGTCTGCGACGAGCGCGGCTTGATCGAGCAGACCAACGCCGCGCTGTGCGATCTGGTCGGGCGCGGCGACCAGGTGCTGCGCGGCACGCCCTTCGAGACCCTGATGGCCGATGCCGACAGCGCCGCGCGGGTGCGGCAGGTGCTGACCCACGCCGCGCCGCCGCGCGGGGGCGAGGCGCTCGATCTGAACCTGCTCGATGCGCAAGGCCATGCCGTGCCGGTGGATGCCAACATCACGCCGCGCCTGGCCGCCAGCGGGCGGCGTCAGGGCACGGTGTTCGTGGGCCGTCCGACCGCCGAACTCAAGCGCGCCTATCAGGAACTGCGCAGCACGCACGACGCGCTCAAGCGCGCGCAGCAGCAGCTCATCCAGTCGGAGAAGATGGCCTCGCTCGGGCGGCTGGTGGCGGGCGTGGCGCATGAGCTGAACAACCCGATCAGCTTCGTGCTGGGCAATGTGCACGCGCTCAACCGTTATCTGACGCGCCTGAGCGAGTACCTGAGCGCCGTGCACGACGGCGCGAACGCCGACGCCCTGGCCGCGCTGCGGCAGCGCTTGCGCATCGACCACCTGCTGGCCGACATTCCCTCGCTGATCGAGGGCACGCTGGAAGGGGCCAACCGCACCACCGACATCGTCAACGGGCTCAAGCGCTTTTCGGCGGTGGACAAGGAGGCGCGCTCGCCGGTGGATTTGGGCGAAGTCGTCGAGCGCGCCATCCTGTGGGTACGCAAAGGCCAAGCGGCGGATTTCGCGGTGCATTGGGAGCGCGGCGAGCCGGTGATGGTCAACGCCAACGCGGGCCACCTGCAGCAAGTGCTGATGAACCTGCTGCAAAACGCCCTGGACGCCTGCCTGGGTTACGCCGAACCGCCCGCGGTATGGATTGCGATGGCGCGTGACGGCGAACGGGTGTGCCTGCATCTGCGCGACAACGGCCCGGGCATCGCCACCCAGCACCTGTCGGCCATTTTTGACCCTTTCTTCACCACCAAGCCGGCCGGCAAAGGCACGGGACTGGGGCTGTCGATCAGCTACGGCATCGTCGAGCAGCACGGCGGACGGCTCCGGAGCGCCAACGCGCCCGAAGGCGGCGCCGAATTCGTGCTGGAACTGCCTTTGCTGCAGCCGCCGTCTTGAACCCCAAAACAGCTGTTGACCCCTTGCCAGGTGAGAGCGCCACCCATTGCATTGGAAGATTTTCTTCCGCAAATCATTCCATTGTGATTGATTAATTTCCAGTTCAGCACCGCACAGACGCGCCGACCTGCCGGGCACGCCCAAAAAAACGTCATTGATTCAAGCACTTCAGGCCACTGGCGTTAGGACTTTCCCTAATTCCCTTAAAAATGGCTCACAACTTGCGTAATATCAGGAGTGCGTACAAAACGTGCGCCTTGAAATTTGCGGAAGCAAATCAATCGCCAACAAATAGCGGAGATACCGATGGAATCGTTCTATCAAGTCATGCGCAATCAGGGCGTATCCCGGCGCAGTTTCATGAAATTTTGCAGCTTGACAGCCACGGCCATGGGATTGGGGCCGGCCTTTGTGCCGCGCATCGCCGATGCACTGGAAAACAAGCCGCGTACGCCCGTGCTATGGCTGCACGGATTGGAATGTACTTGTTGCACCGAATCGTTCATCCGCAGCGCGCACCCGCTGGCCAAGGACGCGATTCTGTCCATGATTTCGCTCGATTACGACGACACCATCATGGCCGCCGCGGGGCACCAGGCCGAGGCCATCCTCAACGAAATCACCACCAAATACAAGGGCAACTACATCGTCGCGGTGGAAGGCAATCCGCCGCTCAATGAGGACGGAATGTTCTGCTTCCCAGGCGGCGAGCCGTTCGTGGAAAAGCTCAAGCGCGTGTCGGCCGATGCCCAAGCCATCATCGCCTGGGGCGCTTGCGCGTCGTGGGGCTGCGTGCAGGCGGCCAAGCCCAATCCGACCCGCGCCACGCCGGTGGCCGAGGTGATTCGGGACAAGCCCATCATCAAAGTGCCGGGTTGCCCGCCGATTCCTGAGGTGATGGCGGCGGTGGTGACTTATCTGGTGACATTTGGACGCATTCCGCCGCTGGACCGCCAGGGCCGTCCCAAGATGTTCTATGGGCAGCGTATCCACGACAAGTGCTACCGCCGTCCGCACTTTGACGGCGGCCAATTCGTCGAAAGCTGGGACGATGAGGGCGCCCGCAAAGGCTACTGCCTGTACAAGATGGGCTGCAAGGGTCCGACCACTTACAACGCCTGCTCGACCGTGCGCTGGAACGGCGGCGTTTCGTTCCCGATCCAGTCCGGCCACGGCTGCATCGGCTGCTCGGAAAACGGGTTCTGGGACAAGGGTTCGTTCTACGACCGGGTGGTGGACATCAACCAGTTCGGGGTCGAAAGCAATGCCGACAAAATCGGGCTGACGGCCGTCGGCGTTGGCGCCGCTGCCGTGGCGGCGCACGCGGTGGTCAGCGCCATCCGGAGCACCACGCTCAACAAGCGCAGCTACCAGCAGCCCGACCGCAAGAAGCCGGCTGACCAAACTCAACCCGAGGAGACACGCCAATGAGCACGCAAACACAGGGATTCACGCTGGACAACAGCGGCCGCCGTATCGTTGTCGATCCGGTCACGCGCATCGAAGGGCATCTGCGCTGCGAGGTCAATCTCGATGGCAACGACGTCATCACCAACGCGGTGTCCACCGGCACCATGTGGCGCGGGCTGGAAGTCATCCTCAAGGGGCGCGACCCGCGCGATGCCTGGGCGTTTACCGAGCGCATCTGCGGTGTCTGTACCGGCACCCATGCGCTGACTTCGGTGCGCGCGGTCGAGGACGCGCTGGGCATCAAGATTCCAGACAACGCCAACCTGATCCGCAACCTGATGCAAGCGGCCCTGCAAGTGCACGACCACCTGGTGCACTTCTATCACCTGCACGCGCTCGACTGGGTCGATGTGGTTTCCGCGCTGTCGGCCGACCCCAAAAAGACGTCCGAACTGGCACAAAGCATTTCGGACTGGCCGCTTTCGTCGCCGGGCTACTTTCGCGATTTGCAGTCGCGCCTGAAGCGCTTTGTCAATTCGGGGCAGTTGGGGCCGTTTCGCAATGGCTACTGGGGCCACCCGGCCTACAAGCTGCCGCCCGAGGCCAATTTGATGGCGGTGGCCCATTATCTGGAGGCGCTCGATTTCCAGAAGGAAATCGTCAAAATCCACACCGTCTTCGGCGGCAAGAACCCGCACCCGAACTGGCTGGTCGGCGGCGTGCCATGCGCCATCAATGTGGATGACGTCGGCGCGGTCGGCGCCATCAACATGGAGCGGCTGAACCTGGTCTCGCAGATCATCGACCGCCTGATCACTTTTACCGATCAGGTCTATCTGCCCGATGTGGTGGCCATTGCTTCTTTCTACAAAGACTGGACCTTCGGCGGCGGTCTGTCCGGCAAGTGCGTGCTCGCATATGGCGATTTCCCCGATATCGCCAACGACCACAGCCCCAAGAGTCTGCTGTTGCCCACCGGGGCGATCATCAATGGCAATTTCAATGAAATCCATCCGGTCGATCTGCGCAACCCGGAGGAAATTCAGGAGTTCGTCGCCCATTCCTGGTACCGCTACCCGGATGGCGTCAAGGGCCTGCATCCCTTCGATGGTGTGACCGAGCCGCATTTCGAGCTGGGTAAAAACTTCAAGGGCACCAAGACCAAAATCGAGAACCTGGACGAAGCGGGCAAATATTCGTGGATCAAGGCGCCGCGCTGGCGCGGCAACGCGATGGAAGTTGGGCCGCTGGCGCGCTACATCGTGGGCTATTTCCAGAACCGTCCCGACATCAAGGAGCCGGTCGATGCGCTGCTGGCCAAGCTCCAATTGCCCACCAGCGCACTGTTCTCCACCGTCGGCCGTACTGCGGCGCGCGCTCTGGAATGCCAGTGGGTGGCCTACAAGATGCGTTATTTCTTCGACCGCCTGATCAGCAACATCAAAAACGGCGATACCGCGACCGCCAACGTTGAAAAGTGGAACCCGGAGACCTGGCCCGCCGAGGCCAAGGGCGTGGGCTTCACCGAGGCGCCGCGCGGCGCGCTGGGACACTGGATCAAGATCAAGAACAAGCGCATCGAAAGCTACCAGTGCATCGTGCCAACCACCTGGAACGGCAGCCCGCGCGACGAGTCCGGGAAGATCGGTGCGTTCGAGGCCAGCCTGATGAATACCAAGATGGCCAAACCCGATCAGCCGCTGGAAATCCTGCGCACGATCCACAGCTTCGACCCTTGCCTGGCCTGCTCGACTCACGTGATCAGCGCAGCCGGCGAGGAATTGGTCAACGTGCAAGTGCGCTGAGCGCAAGAAACGGGGGATGTCGTGAGCAAAGCACGCAAAACCTACAGCTACGATGGCAGCACGGCCTTGCGCATACAGGGCCAGACGGTCACGTCGGTCTATGTCTATGAGGCGCCCTTGCGTATATGGCACTGGGTCACCGTGCTGTGCGTATTCACGCTGTGCGTCACGGGTTACCTGATCGGCAAACCGTTGGCTTCCCTGCCCGGCGAAGCCAGTGCGCACTTCCTGATGGGCTATATCCGCTTCGCCCATTTCAGCGCCGGTATGGTGCTGGCGGTGGGTCTGCTGTTTCGCATCTACTGGGGCATCGTGGGCAATACCTACGCACGCGAGATATTCATCGTGCCGGTATGGGATCCGCAGTGGTGGCACGAATTTTTCTACGAGTTGAAGTGGTACCTGTTCATCAAGCGTTTCCCGAGGAAGTACGTCGGCCACAACCCGGTGGGGCAGATCGCCATGTTTTTCTTCTTCGTGTTCGCGATCCTGATGTCACTGAGCGGCTTGGCCCTGTATGGTGAAGGTCTGGGTCATGACAGTTGGATATGGCACACCTTTGGCTGGGTGGTTTCACTGACCGGCGGTAACAGCTTGGCGGTGCACAGCTGGCATCGGCTGGGCATGTGGGCCATCGTCATGTTCATCATGGTGCACGTCTATGCCGCCGTTCGCGAGGACATCATGTCCAAGCAAACCCTGATCTCGACCATGATCAGCGGCTTTCGCATGTTCAAGAACTAAGGCGGGGTTCTCGCGTGACCGTGGCACAGACCCCAGCCAGCATCGTCGTCTTGGGCATCGGCAACGTTTTGTGGGCCGACGAAGGTTTTGGCGTGCGCGCAGTCGAAGCGCTGCATCAGCGCTGGCAGATGCCCGCGCACGTCTCCCTGGTCGATGGCGGCACGCAAGGTTTGGCCTTGCTGCCGCTGGTGGAATCCGCTGAACGGCTGATCGTGCTCGATGCCCTCGATTTCGGACTGCCCCCCGGCACACTGCACCAGGTCGAAGGCGAGGATGTGCCCGCCACCCTGCAAGCGCGCAAGATGAGCCTGCACCAGACCGGGTTCAATGACGTGCTGGCGCACGCCAAACTCAAAGACCAGTACCCGCGCGAAATCGTGCTGATCGGCGTGCAGCCGGTTGAACTCGACGATTACGGCGGCAGCCTGCGTCCACAAGTCAAAGCACGCTTGGATGAAGCGGTGGCGCGGGCATGTGACGTGCTGCGCCGCTGGGGCGTCGAGCCGGCGCCGCACACGCAAGCACCGCCGCCGTTGTCCGTCAATCCGGGATTGGAATTGGCGCGCTACGAAGCCGAGCGGCCCACCGAGCAAATGGCCGCGCGCGGGGGCGATGCGCGCTTCTGGCGGTCCATGCCGAAGTCCTGAACCCAGAGAGAGAGAGATCCCATAGATGTGCATCGGCATCCCCGCGCTGGTCGAGCGTTGCGAGGGCGCTTATGCCCTTTGCCGCACGCGCGATGGCTTGTGCCGCGTCGATTTGGCGCTGACCGGCCCGGTCTCCGAAGGCCGTTGGCTGCTGGTATTCCAGAACGCGGCGCGCGAATGCATCGACGCGCAGCAGGCGCGTCAGATCGACGCAGCGCTCGATGCGCTGGCCGCCATCGCCCAAGGCCAGCCCCTGGACATCGACCGTTTTTTCCCCGACCTGGCCAACCGTGAGCCGCAATTGCCGCCGCACCTGCAAGCGCAGTTGAAATGAATAGGCCCTCTATGTCCACACTCCAGGCCGCTGTGCCACTGACCCAAACCGGCCTGCGCGATCGTCTGCTGGCGCGCGGCTACCGCGAAATCGACGCGCAGCAACTGGATGCGCTGGCGCAGGATGTTCCGCGTCTGATCGTGCTGCCGCTGGACAACCCCGAGCGTTTTTCAGAACTGGCCGACATCATGGTGATCCTGCCCGAGGTGCTGCGCCAGTTCCCGGACGGTTGTTTTCAGGTGGCGTTTTGCAACCCCGCTTCATCGGCGGCGCTGTGCCAGCGTTTTTCGGTCTACCGGCACCCGGCACTGCTCTTTTTCCACGATGGCGCCCACACCGGCACACTGGAAGGGCTGATGGATTGGAGCGATTACCTGCGTGAATTTGCCGCCATGCTGAACAAATCCCCCTCCAAGGAGCCGATGTGACCGACCTGAGCCGCTCATTTCCCATTCCGGTGGTCACGGTTGGCCCGGGCTCTCAACCTCCAGAAGAGGAGGCGCAGGACTTCGACTTTCTGCCCTTGCCCAACGCTGTCGATACCTTCAACGCGCCGCCCGTCATCTCCACCAGCACCGCGGCCAAGGCGCCGGTGCTGGCCTTGCTCAGGCAAGCCGTGCTCGCGCTGCAAGACACCGCGCGCGCGCGCGCCGGCGCCGTCGTGCTGCCGGTGCAGGGCCTCGATCATGAAGCGCAGGCGCTGCTGGCCCAGGTCATGGGCGAAGGCGAAGTCTCGGCCCAGATCGGTCTGCCCGACGGCCGCTCGCTGCAAATCCAGGAAACCGTCTATACCGGCATCTGGCGCGTGCTCGAATTGGACGTGGCTGGGCGCGTATGTGCCGATCATCTCGAGGTCGCCAGCGTACCCGCCGCTGTCACGCGCGAAGCGGCGCGAGCCAGCGCCATGCATGCCCAGTCACCGCCGGTGCAGGGGCATGAACTGATCAATGGACCTTCCATCGCCAGCGAAATCATCGCCGCGCACGAAGCGGCCGTGGCCAGCGATGGCGCGCACAGCCACGTCGTCAACTTCACCTTGTTGCCCGTCACCGCGGACGACATGGCCTGGCTCAACCGCATGATCGGCGGCGGCCCGGTCGGCATTTTTTCGCGCGGCTACGGCAAATGTGTGGTCACTTCCACCGGGTTGCGGCACGTCTGGCGCGTGCGCTATTTCGATGGCATGAACAAGACACTGCTCGATACGCTGGAAATTACCCGCGCCCCCGAAGTGGTGCAGGCCGCCGCCGAGGATCTGGCCGATACGCGTGAACGTCTGCACGAATTGATCACATGGCTGGAGCGTGACGATGTTTGAAGGCAGTTACCTGGGCGATGCCAGCGGGCTGCGTCCCGAGAGCCGGCTCGAATGCAAGATTTGCTGGTGGGTCTATGACCCGGCCCAAGGCGATCGGCAATGGGGCATCCCGCCCGGCACCCCCTTCGCCAGCCTGCCGCCGCATTGGCGCTGCCCGGTGTGCGATGGCGAGCCCGAGCAATTTATGGTTGTGGCGGATTCGCAGTCCTGAGAAGTTGCGATGCTGCCGCCCCACAACCCCGCGCATCAACTGGAAGCCGTTTTCCGCCGCATCGGCGCCGAGCGCATGCACGACCTGCCTTTTCTGAACGACCGGCTGAGCGTTGAAGCCGTCGGCTTTCGCCTGTGGCAGCAAAGCTGGCCCGGCGTGCTGGTGACGCCCTGGGGGATCAATCTGCTGCAATTGCCCACCCCCGAGCTGCCCTTTCCTGCGGTGCGCGCCGACGCGCTGGTCGAAGTGAGCTTGCCCGGCGGCGTGGTGTCCTTCATGCCCGCACACGAAAAACAATTGGGCGATTACCGGATGTGTTCGCTGTACTCGCCCGCGCAGCAATTCACCGATCATGAAGCCGCCCGGCTCACCGCGCAGCACGTCATGACCTTGCTGTTTCCCGAGAGCCCAGGCGATTCGGACCACGCAGGCCAGCCCCCCGACCGGGGGCGCCGGCGTTTTCTGGGGTTATGACTTTCTAGGGCGATGAATATGCCAGATGCATCCCCCGCTTCAGCCCTTGCCGTCGAGCAGCCCGTGCGCGTGCGCTTGCTCTGCGCGCACGGTCGGGTGCGGCGCGTGGACGCGGCATGGCGGCGCTTGCCGGTCGAGCAGTTGTGGATGGGCCGGCAGGCGCAAACGATCGAGCCGGTCTTGAGCCGTATCTTGACGGTTTGCCTGCAAGCCCACCTGGGCGCGGCGCAACAGGCGGTTCGGGCGGCCTTGCGCGCGCCGCCCGAACCGCCCGCCCCGGACGGGGACACGCTGCCAGCCATCGATACCCGCATCCGCCTGGAAGCGGCGCGCGATACGTTGCGCCGCTGGCTGCTGGACTACCCGCGCGTCTTCGGGGGCGTCTGGAACCAGAACGCGCTACGTGCCTGGCAAGGCATCAACGGCACCGCCGCGCTCGCCGCGTACTGTCGCATGTACGTCTTCGGCATGAAGCCCGATGCTTGGCTGGCGCTGGACGAGCCGGCGCTGAGCGTCTGGATCAAGACCGGGGCCGCGCTGCCGGCGCGCTGGCTTCGATCGGGCTTGTTCGAACCGCTGCGCCGCACCTTGCTGCCGCCGTCCGTCAACCTGCTTGAATGGGCCACGGCACACGCCCATGAACTGCTGCACGGCGGCATGCCCACGCCCGCGCCGCCCCATGCGCAATCCGACACAGTGCCGAGCCAGCGCAACCTGCCCAGCGCCTTGCTGCTGCACCGGCTGCGCCGGCTGGCGCAGGCTTGCAGCGACACGGCCATGCGCACGCATGGCGGCTTGCGCAACGCGGATATCGGCATCGGCTGGGCGCGCACAGCGCGCGGGCTGCTGCTGCATCTGGCACGGGTTGAACAGGGCCGCGTGAGCGCTTATCGCATCCTGCCGCCGACGCTCTGGAACACAGCGCCCGGCGGAATATTGGCGTCTGCGCTGACCGGGCTGGAAAGCGCCGAGGCCGAGCGCAGCGCCCAGCAATTGCTGTTGCTGCTCGACCCGTGCGCACCGTTCGAGATCACACTGGCGCAGGAAACATTGCCGCCCGCCGAAAACACCGGAGGCGTTGGCCATGCATGAAATGTCGCTGGCCGAATCGATCCGCGACCTGATCGAGACACAGGCGCGCAAGGAGCGTTTTAACCGTGTCCGCACCGTGGAATTGGAAATTGGTCAGCTTGCCAGTGTGGATAGCGCGGCATTACGCTTCGCGCTAGACATTGCCCTGCGCGGCACCCCGGCCGACGGCGCCGAATTGGTGATCGCCGAGCCCGCCGGGCAAGCGTGGTGCATGCACTGCGCGCGCACGGTGGAACTGGCCCAGCGCGGCGACGGCTGCCCGGCTTGCGGCGGCTACCAGTTGGCCGTGACCGGCGGCGACCAGATGCGCGTATCCGGCCTGCTGGTCGATTAATCGCTATTGAGTAACCGCTATTGAGATTTAACTTCAGGAGAAAACTTATGTGCCTGACCTGCGGCTGCGGAACAACCCATACGCACACCCACGAGCATGACCACGAGCATGACCATGCGCACGATCATGCGCATGAGCATTCCCACGGCCATCCCCACACGCACGCCAAATCGGATGGCCGGCGCCTGTCGCTGGAGCAGGACATTCTGGGCGAGAACAACCGCTACGCCGCCGCCAACCGCGCGCGCTGGCAAGCGCTGGGCGTATTTGCGCTGAATCTGGTGTCCAGCCCCGGTTCGGGCAAGACCAGCGTGCTGGTGCGCACCATCGAAGCGCTGCGCGACCAAATGCCGCTGGCGGTGATCGAGGGCGACCAGCAGACCGCCAACGACGCGCAGCGCATCCTGGCCGCCGGCGCGCCCGCGATCCAGATCAACACCGGCAAAGGCTGCCATCTGGAAGCGCACGGCGTGGGCCATGCGGCCGAAGCGCTGCCGCTGTCGGCCGGCGCGCTGCTGCTGATCGAAAACGTGGGCAACCTGGTGTGCCCGGCGGCGTTCGATCTGGGCGAGGCGCACAAGGTGGCGGTGCTGTCGGTGACCGAAGGCGAGGACAAGCCCATCAAGTACCCTGACATGTTCGCTGCCGCCGACGTGCTGCTGCTCAACAAAATTGACCTGCTGCCCTATGTCGATTTCGACGTGGCGCGCGCCTTGGCCTATGCGCGCCAGGTCAACCCGGGCATCCGCGTGTTCCAGCTTTCGGCGCGCAGCGGCGAAGGCATGGCCCACTGGCTGGGCTGGCTGCGCGAGGGCTGCCAGCAAGCGCGCCAAGCCCTTCCGCAACCGCCGCATGGCGTGGCCGCAGTCCATGCTTGAACGGCGGCAACTGTGGGTCACCGGCTGCGTGCAGGGCGTGGGATTCCGTCCTTTCGTCTGGCGCAAGGCGACCCAGTTGCAACTGGCTGGCGAGGTCTGTAACACGGCGCGCGGCGTGCTGATCGACGTGCAGGGCGAGCGCGGCAGCCTGCAGGCGCTGGAAGCGGCGCTGCGCTGCGATCACGAGCTGCCGCCGCTGGCCCGCATCGACGGCATCAGCGCCAGCGATGCATCACCACGCGGCAACTGGCAGGGCTTTGCCATCGTCGGCAGCCGCGACGACGGCAGCGCCACGGCGGCTATTCCGGTCGATACCGCGGTGTGCGCGGCTTGCGTGACGGAACTGTTCACGCGCGCCAACCGGCGCTGGCGGCACCCGTTCATCACCTGCACCGATTGCGGCCCGCGCTTCACGCTGGCTTGGCGCACGCCCTACGACCGCGCCAACACCAGCATGGCGGCCTTCGAGATGTGTCCGGACTGCGCGCGCGAGTATCACGATCCGGCCAGCCGGCGCTTCCATGCCGAACCGATCGCCTGCCCGCGCTGCGGGCCGCGCCTGGTTTTCGAGGACTGGCGCGCCCCGGCGGCCGCGCAAGATACGGCCGCACAAGAGCCCCCCGCGAGGAGCGATCCCATCGAAGCGGCATGGCGCTTGATCGAGGCCGGCGGCATCGTGGCGGTGCAAGGGCTGGGGGGCTTTCACCTGCTGTGCGACGCGCGCCAGCCGGATGCCGTGGCGCGCCTGCGCCAACGCAAACACCGCCCGGCCAAGCCGTTCGCCACGCTGACGCTGAACACCGCTTCGGCGGCGCGCTGGGTCCATCTGGACCCGGCCGACATCCCTTTGCTCGAAAGCGCGCAGCGCTCCATCGTGCTGCTGCCCCTGCGCGAACAACGCTCCGGCGCGTTGCTGCACGTCGCCCCGGGCCTGCGCCAACTCGGGCTGATGCTGCCCAGCACACCGATTCACTACCTGCTGTTTCACGCCGCGCTCGGCCAGCCGCAAGGGCAGGATTGGTTGAATGAAGCGCACGATTTGATTTGGGTGGCCACCAGCGCCAACCGCTCCGGCCAACCGCTGCTGATCGACCC
This sequence comes from Burkholderiaceae bacterium, assembly GCA_031285125.1. Taxonomy (GTDB): domain Bacteria; phylum Pseudomonadota; class Gammaproteobacteria; order Burkholderiales; family Burkholderiaceae_C; genus JAITWT01. The sequence goes on from JAITWT010000074.1 coordinate 14,021, forward strand.
GGCCCAGGCCAGAAGCGAGCTGGCCGGCATTGCCGACGCCATGCTCTGGCACGACCGCGCCATCGCCGCGCGCTGCGACGACAGCGTCCTCCTGTCACGCGGTGGTCGCGCCGGCGCACTGTGGCTGCGCCGCGCGCGCGGCCAAGTGCCGCTGCCGATAACGCTGCCGCGCCCCGGCCCGGCGGTGCTGGCGCTGGGCGGCTATCTGAACAACTGCTTTACCGTCACGCAGGGGCGCCAAGCGTGGGTTTCGCAACACATCGGCGACCTCTCCAGCGCCGCCGCGTGCGACGCGCTGGAAACCACGGTGCAGCGCTGGCTGGACTACTGGCGCATCGTGCCGCAGGCCGTGGTGTGCGACGTGCAGCCCGACATCCATTCCAGCCGCCTGGCCGCGCGCATCGCGCAGCAACGCGCGCTGCCGCTGCTGAGCGTGCAGCACCACCACGCCCACGTGGCCGCTGTGCTGGCCGAACACGGATGCGACGAACCCGCCCTGGGACTGGCGCTGGACGGCTTTGGCCTGGGCCAAGACGAGGACGGAAGCGGCAACGCCTGGGGCGGCGAACTGCTGCGCCTGGAGCGGGGCCGCGTTGAACGCTTGGGCCACCTCAGCGCGCTGGCGCTGCCCGGCGGCGACGCGGCGGCCCGCGCGCCCTGGCGCATGGCGCTGGCGCTGCTGCATCGGCTGGGCGAGCGAGAGCGTTTACCCGCAGGCGTCGACGCGCAAACCGCCGCGCGCGTGCGTCAGCAAATCGAGCGCGATTTCAATTGCCCGCAAACCACCAGCCTGGGGCGCTGGTTCGATGCGGTGGCCGGGCTGGCGGGCATTTGCCCGAATCAAAGTTATGAAGGCGAAGCGGCCATGAGGCTGGAGGCGCTGGCCGAGCCGGTGACGGCTGACGGCGTGGACCCCTCACTCTGGCATGTCGACGGCCTGCGCCTGGACCTGCTCCCGCTGGCCGCGCGCCTGATTCAAGTGGACGACGCCGCGGTCATGGCCCGCCTGTGGCACGCCGCGCTGTCGCAAGCGCTGGCCGATTGGATCGCTCAGGCGATGCAGGCCACCGGCCTGCGTACCGTCGCACTGGCGGGCGGCTGCTGCGCCAACCGGCTGCTGGTGCAAGGTCTGGCCGATGCGCTGGCCGATACGCCTTGCCGCCTGCTGCAAGCGCGCCAGTTGCCGCCCGGCGATGGGGCCTTAAGTCTGGGGCAGGCGTGGGTGACTGTGCAGCAGTGGGCCGATGCGCCGTCTTCTTTTTCTCTGGAAAGGTCTTGAACCATGTGCCTAGCCATGCCGGTTGAGGTCATCGAGCTGTTGCCGGAACAGCGCGCGCGCATCAGCGTCGATGGCGTTTCGCGCGAGATTTCTCTTGCGCTGGTGGACGATGTCGCGGTGGGCGATTTCGTGCTGCTGCACGTGGGCTATGCCATCGGCAAGCTCGACCGGGCCGAAGCCGACCAAACGCTGCGCGCCCTGGCCGAGCTGGCCACCATAGTGGATCAACCCGAAGGCAGCGCCGCATGAAATACGTTGACGAATTCCGCCGCAGTGACGTGGCGCGCGCGCTGGCCCAGCGCATCCACGCCGAGGTGCGGCCCGACCGCCGCTATCGCCTGATGGAGTTTTGCGGCGGGCACACGCACGCCATCGCGCGCTACGGTCTGACGGCGCTGCTGCCCGGCAACATCGAGCTGATCCACGGCCCCGGCTGCCCGGTGTGCGTGCTGCCGATCGGGCGCATCGACAGCGCCGTGCGCCTGCTCAAGGAGCGCCCGGCGGTCACGCTGTGCACCTATGGCGACGTGCTGCGCGTGCCCGGTTCCGGGGGCGAGAGTTTGTACCGCGCGCGCGCCGCCGGGGCCGACGTGCGCATGGTGTATTCCAGCGCCGACGCGCTGGCGCTGGCGCGGCGCGAGCCGGCGCGCGAAGTGGTGTTCTTCGGGCTGGGCTTCGAGACCACCACGCCGCCCACGGCGGTCGCGCTGCTGAGCGCGCGCGCCGAGGGTTTGCGCAATTTCAGCGTCTACTGCAACCATGTGCTCACCCCGCCCGCGATGGCGCATTTGCTGCAAGACGGCGGCGCCCTGCTTGACGGCTTTCTTGGCCCCTCGCATGTGAGCACCGTGATCGGCGCAGCGCCCTATCGCCCGATCGCGGTGCGCTACCGCAAGCCGATCGTGGTAACCGGCTTCGAGCCGATCGACGTGCTGCAAGCGGTGCAGATGCTGGTGCGGCAGGTCAATGAGGGGCGCGCCGAAATCGAAAACCAGTTCACCCGCGCCGTCACGGAGCAGGGCAACCAGAAGGCGCAGGCGCTGATGGCGCAGACCCTGCAATTGCGCGCGTCCTTTGAATGGCGCGGACTGGGCAGGGTGCCGCGCAGCGCGCTGGAGATCCGGCCCGAGTTTGCCGGCTGGGACGCCGAGCAGCGCTACGACCTGCGCTCGCGCGGCGGCGCGGACGTCAAAGCCTGCGCCTGTGGCGAGATCCTGCGCGGCATCAAAAAGCCCAGCGACTGCAAAGTGTTCGCCTCCGCCTGCACCCCGGCCACCCCGCTGGGCGCGTGCATGGTGTCCAGCGAGGGGGCCTGCGCGGCGTATTACCAATACGGGCGCTTCCTGCAAAAAGAGCACCGCGCCACGGCAGGAGCGCCTGCATGAATCGCGCCAAACGCATCGACGCCCGCCCGCTGGACTTGCGGCGGGGCCGCGTCGAACTCACGCACGGCGCGGGCGGGCGCGCCACCGCGCAACTGATCGCTGAACTGTTCGCGCCCTGCTTCGACCGCGGCGACAACCCCTGGCTGCGCCAAGGCAACGACCAGGCCATCCTGCCGCCGCCCGCGGGCAGGCTGGCGATGAGCACCGATTGCCACGTCGTCACGCCGCTGTTCTTCCCGGGCGGCGACATCGGCACGCTGGCCGTCAACGGCACCGTCAACGATCTGGCGATGGGCGGCGCCCAGCCGCTGTATCTGAGCGCGGGCTTCATCCTCGAAGAAGGTTTTCCGCTGGCCGATTTGCAGCGCGTGGCGCAGTCGATGGCGCAGGCCGCCGCCACGGCGGGCGTGCATCTGGTAACGGGCGACACCAAAGTGGTCGAACGCGGCAAGGCCGACGGCCTGTTCATCACCACGGCGGGTGTGGGCGTGGTGCCCGAGGGCGTCGCGCTGGATGGTGCCAACGCCCAGCCCGGCGATGCGATCATCGTCTCGGGCGATCTGGGCGATCACGGCATGGCGATCCTCTCGCAGCGCGAGGCGCTGGCGCTGGACAGCCCGATTGAATCGGACTGCGCCGCGCTGGGCGGCCTGGTGGCGCACATGCTCGCGCACTGCCGCTCGCTGCGCTTGCTGCGCGATCCGACCCGTGGCGGCCTGGCCAATACCCTCAATGAACTGTGCCAGCAGTCGGGCGTGGGCATGCGCATCACGGAGGCGGCCCTGCCGATCCGCCCGGCTGTGCGCGCGGCTTGCGAGTTCTTCGGTCTGGATCCGCTGTACCTGGCCAACGAAGGCAAGCTGATCGCCGTCTGCGCCGCTGATGACGCCGCCGCCCTGATCTCGGCGATGCACGCGCACCCACTCGGGCGCCAGGCCGCTGTCATCGGCGAGGTCTGTGCCGACACCCACGGTTTTGTTAGGATGACCACGCCGTTTGGCGGCGAGCGGCTGCTGGACTGGTTGCAGGGTGAAATGCTGCCGAGGATTTGTTGAGATGAAACGCCACTGTTCCTCACCTCCCCATCTCCGGGCCCCCCTTCCCGTTCAGCCCCGCTTGCGCGCAGATGAGCGGGAGGGTCGGGTTTCATGCGGCGCGGATCGCGCGCAACGCCACGAATAACCGATGATCGGCCATCTCATCGCGCTCTTCAACAACGCCAACCCCGGCGCGCGCCGCAGGCTGTTCGGCATTTACAGCGCGCTGATCGCGCTCAACGTGGCCGCCTGGCTGTGGGCGCTGATCGCCTTTCACGGCTACCCGGTGCTGCTCGGCTCGGCCCTGCTGGCCTACGGCTTTGGGCTGCGCCATGCGGTCGATGCCGACCACATCGCGGCCATCGACAACGTCACGCGCAAACTCATGCAGGAGCGCAAACGCCCCATCGCGGTGGGCCTGTTCTTTTCGCTCGGACACTCGACCGTGGTGGTGCTGGCCTGCATCGCCATCGCCCTGGCCACCACCGCGATCGAGGGGCGCTTCGAGCACTTCAAGGCTTACGGCGGCGTGATCGGCACCACGGTCTCGGGGGTTTTCCTGCTGGCGCTGGCCTTGATGAACTGCCTGATCCTGCGCGGCATCTACCGGGCCTGGTGCAGGGTGCGCGGCGGCGGCGGCTACGTTGACGAAGACTTCGACCTGCTGCTGGCCAACCGGGGCTTGATCGCGCGGATCTTCCGCTCGCTGTTCCGCCTGGTCAGGCGCAGTTGGCACATGTACCCCATCGGCTTTCTGTTCGGTCTGGGCTTTGACACCGCGACCGAAATCGGCCTGCTGGGCATCGCCGCCATCCAGGCCGCCAAGGGCCTGTCGCCCTGGGTCATCATGGTGTTCCCGCTGCTGTTTGGCGCGGGCATGTCGCTGATCGACACGCTCGACGGCCACCTGATGCTCGGCGCCTACGGCTGGGCCTATCAAAAACCGCTGCGCAAGATTTACTACAACATGACCATCACGCTGGTCTCGATCATCGTTGCCGTCGTGATCGGCGGCCTCGAACTGCTGGGCCTGCTGGCCGGCAAGTTCGGCCTGCAAGGGCCGGTGTGGGACGCCGTGGGCCTGATCAACGACAAATTCGGCATGCTGGGCTACATCATCATCGGCATCTTCGCCTTCAGTTGGATCGCCTCCATCGTGATCTATCGCGCCAAGGGCTTCGACAAAATGGAAGTGCTCCCTCAGCACTGAACGCGCCGATGTCCGATAGGACCCATGCGCGTTGCATTCATATACGGCATACACGGGTTTCCTGGGCGCCCTTCGCTCCCGCTTGAACTCAACGCACGTTCAACTTCGCTCTCTCCACGGCGAAAGCTCTCCACCCCCCTTTGTCGTCGAGCGCATTCGATTGCCGTTTCTAGGTTACTTCAACAATCTGACCGGCCATCAAGCCGCACTGCAACTGGTCACTCCCATTTTCATGCGAATCCGCCCGCCGCTGGAAACGCAGACCACGGCACTCAGGCGCGGGTCGCTGCGGCCTTGGGCGGACAGGACGAATCCGGCCATGCCGGCCCCGTTGAGTTGGCCCCAACCGTCCATCGTCAGCGTCGCCAGCGAGGAGGTTTGTTTGAGCGCCAAGCCCGCCGGCAAGCGCGTGTTTTGCAGCAATTCGGGCCATTCCGGCGCATTGGCGGGGCGATAAACGCGCCAGCCGCAGCTCCAATCACCCCGTCCGCCAAGGAGCGGGCATTGGGAATCGGCATCCAGCCGCCCGACGATGACGCCGCCGCCACGCCGGATGCTTTCATTGCGCGCGTAATAGAGCGTAGCGATCAGCTCCTCGGCTGCGCTGCGCACGCGCCAACGCAAAACGGTGTCGCTGAAATTGGCTAAAGCCAAGCCGGTGAGGACAGCCACAATCACGATGACAGTCAGCATTTCGATCAAGGTGAAACCGGCCGCGCACGGCCGGCGCAGGCTGTCTTTTACCTTGGACATATGACGCCTCCCTTTCTTTTATTCACCATGATTTACGGTCTACCGCAGATCAAGGCCGGTCTTGGATCAAAATAAATACCTATTTATTTGACCCAAAATATTTCTAATTGTTTCCCGTAGTCTCCTCATGCACAACCGCAGAACTTGCAATTATCATGATCTCTTTAATAACCACAAGCGCTACGCGCCGCCGCCACCAGAATAACCAGAAATCTTCGACTGAACCTTAAGAAACTTCAACACAAATCTGCACAAGTACCCGCTAGAGAGAAACACCTGGGACCAGGATATGCTGACGGCGACAGATTTACGTATAAATTCTTAATGGCTATTCTTCAATTTCAAAATCAAGCGGGTACACACCGGCGTTACGCAAACCGCGCTGTAGCGCAGCAAATGCCGCCTGCAAAGTCACCGTTTGACGGAGAAATTAAATTAAATATCACGTAAAAGTTCGTGAAATTCCTGCGTATCTTCAAAACTGCGGTAGACCGAGGCAAAGCGCACATAAGCGACTTTGTCCATCCGCTTGAGCTCATGCATCACCATTTCGCCGATGCGGCTGGAAGCGATTTCGCGCTGGGCCGCCGAGAGCAGCTGGTGTTCGATCCGGGCCAGCGCACGATCGATTTGTTCGACGCTGACAGGCCGTTTACGCAACGCCACCGTCATTGAGGCACGGACCTTGGCGGGATCGAATTCAGTACGGCGGCCGTCTTTCTTGACGACCGCCGGAAAGTTCACCTCGGGCCGCTCGTAAGTGGTAAAACGCTTATGACACGCGCCGCATTGGCGGCGGCGGCGAATGCAAGCAGCGTCTTCACTGACACGGGTTTCGACGACCTGCGTTTCAAGATGACCACAGAACGGGCACTTCATGCGACCACGCTGCGTATCCGGTTGAGCCGATTCAACGGTTCAACGGTAAACCGGGAAACGGCTGGTCAGCGCATGCACCTTGGCGCGTACCGCTTCGATATTGGCGGCATCGTGCGGGTTATCCAGCACATCGGCCACCAAATTCGCCGTCAAGCGCGCTTGCTCCTGCCCGAATCCGCGCGTGGTCATGGCCGGGGTGCCGATGCGCACACCGCTGGTGACCATCGGCTTTTGCGGGTCGTTGGGAATCGCATTCTTGTTGATGGTGATGTGCGCTTGGCCCAGCGCGGCTTCGGCCTCTTTGCCGGTGATGCCCTTGGCGCGCAGATCGACCAGCATCATGTGGCTTTCGGTGCGCCCGCTGACAATGCGCAAGCCGCGCTCGTTGAACGTCTGAGCAACCGTCTGGGCATTTTTTAGCACCTGCTGTTGGTAGCTCTTGAATTCGGGCGAGAGCGCCTCCTTGAAGGCGACCGCCTTGGCCGCGATCACATGCATCAGCGGCCCCCCTTGCAGACCGGGGAAGACGGCGCTATTGATCGCCTTCTCGTGCTGCGCCTTCATCATGATGACGCCACCGCGCGGACCGCGCAGACTTTTGTGGGTGGTGGAAGTGACCACGTCGGCGTGCGGCACCGGGTTCGGATAGACGCCCGCGGCGACCAGGCCGGCATAGTGCGCGATATCCACCATGAAGATCGCGCCGACATCCTTGGCGACACGGGCGAAACGCTCGAAATCAATACGCAAAGAATAGGCCGACGCGCCCGCGATGATGAGCTTGGGCCGCGTCTCATGCGCTTTGCGCTCCATCGCGTCATAGTCGATGGCTTCCTGCGCGTTCAGCCCGTAGCTGACGACGTTGAACCACTTGCCGCTCATATTCAGCGCCATCCCGTGCGTCAAATGGCCGCCTTCGGCCAAGCTCATCCCCATGATGGTATCGCCGGGCTTGAGGAAAGCCAGCATCACCGCCTCGTTGGCCGAAGCGCCGCAGTGCGGCTGCACGTTGGCCGCATCGGCACCGAAAAGCTGTTTGAGGCGGTCGATGGCCAATTGCTCGGCAACATCTACGAACTCACAGCCGCCATAGTAACGCTTGCCGGGATAGCCCTCGGCGTACTTATTGGTCAGTTGCGAGCCCTGCGCGGCCATAACGGCGGGCGAGGCGTAGTTTTCACTGGCGATCAGTTCGATGTGCTCTTCCTGGCGCCTGTTTTCGGCCTGGAGGGCAGCGTAAAGTTCGGGGTCGGTCTGTTCGACCAGATGGGAGCGTTGATACATGGGGCAGTCCAGTGGTGAAAGGCTTTTGTAACTGAAACAGTACAAAGGCTGCCCAGGCGAACGGCAAAACGCCAGCAACCGCCAGCGACGCACTCCCCCGTGGTGTTCCCCCACGTTGGCGCCCGGTAGGAACGCCTATCGCCAGTCGCGCGCAGGGCAAGTTTACCCGAAGCGGCCCTTGCACGAAACGCTCTGCGCGAACTGTCCACTTCAAGGTAAAACCCCATCCCCTGGGAAACTGGGGAATGGGGTCTCTTGGGCATCAGCTTTATTCGTCGACTTTGATCGATGCGACCATCGTCAAATCACTGGCCTCGTGCCTGCCGACCCTGAAAACCTGGCTGGGCTGCGGCGCGGCGGCCGCCATACTTGCAGCAGGATGGGAAAATTTCCCGCCATTCGCCTCGGAAGCAACGCGCTGCAACTGCGCATACACAGCCATCACCTTGGTGACATAGCCGCCGTCGCTGGCACGGTTGGCCGCACCCACATAGTAGCGCAGGCCGCCTTCGACCGAGCCGGTGAGTCTGATGCATTCCTGCAACACTCTGGCGCCCACCCGCATGTTGGTCACCGGATCAAAAGCCGTGAGTGCGCCCCCCTGACTTTCGTATTTTTGGTGATGTATGTGGGTGATAACTTGCATCAGCCCCTGAGCACCCGCGTGGCTTTGAGCGAAGGGGTTGAAGTTGGATTCGATGGCCATGACCGAAAGAATCAGCGTCGGATCGAGCTGCGTGCGCTTGCCGATGTCGTAGGCCTCAGCCACCAGCGCTGACACGGGTTCAACCGCCACACGATATCTCTTGCTCAGCCAATACGCCAATGCCGCTTGCTGACGCGGCAGGTTGCGAGGGTTCTCAGCGGTGGTACGCGCCAGCGCACCAGCAGCCAGCGCACTTGTATCGAGAGAAACCTCCAACGCATCATCCACCACACTCGCGCCGATTTCGTTCTGTGCGCTCTGTGCGACAGCAACGACGGGGTGTGATTCAAGCCAACTCGCCAACCGCTGTTGGCTTGATGCACGCAAGTCAGGCCGTACCACCAGGGTCAACACCACGAACACGGTAGCCAGACCCAAGAGCGCAAAGCCACTGTGTGCGCAGACAAAAAACCCGCCTGCCATGTCGCGCACGACGGTACGCAGACTCTGTACGATGACTGATAACGCTTGCTTCATCGTTTTTCCTTTCGTTTTTCCGTCTAGGAAACCTTTACACGAATCGATCGCGGCGGGCACGTCCTGGTTTCGGGTGGCCCGCTTCGTTGCTGATACTCACGATACCATCAAGTACCGCTGCGCTTGGCGCCTCCCATTGCCACCCCGAATCCAGGCGCGCCCGTTCGCGCTGATTCGTGTAGAGGCTCCTAGCATCAACACACGCTGCCGATCCTCGATCGACAGATACGATGTTATCAACAAGTGGATGGGAATCAAGGAGCGCTCAACACGAAGCACGGAGGCACTGCAACTTGATCAGAGGAACTGCGGACTGTCTTGAGTCCGCATAACAACAGACGCCGAAGAATCCGACTTTCGGCGAATCGGCATCTCCCGATTTATGGGGAATTATAAGAAAAAGTCAATACACCGTCAAGTTTTCTCAAAAAAGTAATAGTTTCTCTTGACTATGAGCATGGGGATTCTTGTGATTTTTACTCGATTCTCTGGTTTTTCCGTTCAATCCGGCTTTTGAGTCCACACGCTCTAAGTCATACTTAGGGCACCTGCTGAACCGACGATGACCCGTATCTCTTCTCTGCGCACCAACAAGTGGATACGTCGTGCGGCCATTGTGTTGTGCGTGTTCCTGGCCCTTTGGCTGTTGACGTGGCTGGCCATGCCGCCGTTACTGCGCGCCGGCCTGGAGAAGTTCGCCAGTCAAACGCTGGGGCGGCAAGTCACGGTAGAGCGCGTTGATTTCAAACCAGGGTCGCTGGAACTGACGCTCGACAATCTGCGCATCGCGGCCGCCAGTCCAACCCAGCCACCCCAGTTCGAGCTGGGGCGCCTCTATATAAATGCGGCGTTCGAATCCTTGGTGCAACGGGCCCCGGTGATCGATGCGCTGCGCATCGAACATCCCATGGTGCGTGTGCGGCGCATCAAAGGCGGCGGCTTCGACTTCGACGATATTCTCGCGCGCTTGGCCTCCCCCCCTGAACAACCCAAACCCCAAAGCCCGTTACCGCGCTTTGCCGTTTACAACATCGCGGTGACGGGCGGCGGTGCCGACTTCGTCGACGAAGATCTGCCCAAACCCCAAGTGCAGCGATTGCGTGATCTGACACTGGGCGTGCCTTTTCTGAACAGTCTGCCCTCACACCGCACGCTCACAGTTAAACCAAAGTTAGCATTCACACTGAATGGAAGCCATTTTGGTTCAGGGGTTCAGAGTACACCTTTCACCAGCGATCGCAAAACCGCGGGGCAAGTAAAGTTTCAGAGGCTCGATCTATCCCGCTTTCTAAGCTACCTGCCGCCTGACCTGCCCATACGGCCCCAAGCGGGGATTTTGAGCGCCGACTTGAATTTCGCCTTCGAGCACGGCACCCAAGCAGACCACCTGCGCATCAGTGGCACGGTCGGGCTCCATCAGGTCCGTATCAACGATGCACAAGGCCGCCAAACATTGGCCTGGGATGGCCTCACACTGAATCTGGCCGATGTGCAGCCATTTGGAGGACGGGTTCATCTGTCCGAATTCCGTCTGGATACACCGCGCATCAATGTGGCGCGGGCGGCCAATGGGCAAATCAACGTGATTCCCCCCGCTGCGCACACCGCATCCCCCCCTTCTTCTACATCACCTCAAAAGCAAAAGACGGCCTCCGACAAGAAGGCGGCGCCTGGCAAAAGCTCGCCCTGGAAGATACAAGTGGACCGATTCGTGCTCCATGCCGCCAAAATCGACTGGAATGACGCCATGCTTGCCCCGCCAGCAGCCTTCACGCTCGGCCCGTTCGAGCTTGATGCAGGGAACTTCAGCTGGGCCAGCGATACGGATCGGGTGGCCCTTGAGCGATTGCAACTCGATTCGCTTGCGCTGGCGCAAGGCACGACGCTGCTGAACCGGATCGGTCACATAACGTTACAAAACACGGACATAGACCTCACTGAACACAAGGTTGCACTGGGCGCACTGGCCATCGCCGACCCCAAGCTCCTTGTTGACCGCGACCGTCGCGGCCAATGGATGTTCCAGCGCTGGCTGCCCCCCACCCCCTCCAAACCAGCAGGCAAGAAAACCAAATCGGCGGGCAAAAAAACACCCGCGGCCGCGCAAGCCAGCAGCAAACCTTGGTCGATCACGCTCGCCAGCGCCACGCTGCAAGGCGGTGCTGTGAGCTATTCCGATGCTTCGACACCGAAAACGGCGGCCTTCGAAATCAGTGATCTGGCGCTAAAAGCGCAGAACATTGCGCTGGACAAGCTGAATGCTCGGTGGCCGCTGGAATTTTCCGGCCGGCTGGCAGCACGGACACGGGCAGAAACACAGACAAGTCCCCAGAAAACATCCCGCGAAGAATCCGCCAATCCAGGTTATTTCGAATACAAAGGTGTTTTGGCGATAGACCCTCTGGCAGTCCAGGGAAATTTAAATCTGCGCGCGCTGCCGATTCACGCTTTTCGGCCGTACCTGAGCACACGTTTACCCAATATCAATTTGCAGCGTGCCTTATTCAGTTACAAAGGCCAAGCGGGTTTCGGGCTAGACAAAACGGGAATGCGCGTGCACTTGGCGGGCGACACATCGCTCGATGATTTGCGCATCAACAGCGCGTTGGCTGGAAATGCAGGGGTATCGGGCAGGCTGGACCCGCGTCAGCGCCGGCTGCTGAACTGGAAAACGCTCAGTCTGCGCGGCGTGAGCCTGAAGCTCAGTCCTACGCAGCCTATCCGGTTTGATGTCAAGCAAACCACCCTGACCGATTTCTTTGCCCGCTTACTGATTGACCCCAGCGGTCACCTGCAATTGCGCAACTACACCCAGAGCACGCCAATTGCGCCCGATGCACGCCCAGAGGATACGGAATCCACCGCCGACGCTGAGAAAAAGACCGCGCCCCCCAAAACCGCCAGCGCAACAGCAACAGCAACAGCAACAGCAACAGCAGATAAGACCTCGACCGACACCGCCCAAGCCGCGTCACCATCCACGCCTGGGCCATCTTCCTCTACGCCGTCCTCGAAAACTGCGGACGCCGCACCGGTGATCCACTTCGGCCCGATCGTTCTGGTCAATGGCGTCATCGACTTTACTGACCACTTCATCAAGCCGAACTATTCGGCCAATCTGTCCAAACTCACCGGAAAACTCAGCGCCTTCTCTACAACCCCCCGCAATGGGCAACCGCAACTGGGTGAACTCGAGCTGCATGGCAACATCCAGCAAACGGGCACGCTGAAAGTCAGCGGCAAACTTAACCCGCTGGTCAAACCCATTGAACTGAATATCGACGCCAAGGTGCGCGACATTGAACTGGCGCCGCTATCGCCCTATTCAGGTCACTATGTCGGTTACGGTATCGAGCGCGGCAAACTCAACGCCGACGTCAATTACAAAGTCACTCCCGATGGCCAGTTGACCGCAACCAACCAAATCATGCTCGATCAGTTGAAATTCGGCGATCAGGCCCAGGCGGGGGCATTGCGCACACTGCCGGTCAAACTGGCCGTCGCCTTGCTGGCCGATCGCGAGGGTGTCATCAAAGTCGAACTGCCGGTTTCCGGTTCGATTAACGATCCGCAGTTCAAAATCGGCGCACTGGTCTGGAAAGCCTTGCTCAACATCATCGCCAAAGCGGCGACGGCACCGTTCAACCTGCTCATCAACGGCTTCAGCGGCGGCAGTCAAGGCAGCGCAATTGCCTTTGCTCCTGGCAGCGCCACGCTCAGCGCAGACCAGCGCGCCAATTTAGACAAGGCCGCGCAGGCGCTACTGGAGCGCACCGCGCTCAAGCTCACCATCATCGGCACCGCCGATCTGGAGCGCGAACGTGACGCATACCAGCGCGAACACTTGCGCCAGCTTGTTCAAGCCGAGCATCTGCGTCGTGCGCGCACCAGTCAAGGCGCCAAAAAAACCAGCGATAAAACCGACGACAAAACCGACGACGAAGCCGCCGTCGATGCCGCCCCCCTGAACGATGCCGAATATTCCGTTGCGCTACGCGCCATTTACAAACGCGCCGACATCAGCAAGCCACGCAATTTCATCGGCATTGCCAAGGATATTTCGCAAGCGGACATGGAAAAACTGCTGATGACCAGCATCTCGGTGGATCAGGACACCATCCGAAAACTCGCCAGCACGCGCGCCGCCGTCGTGCGTGACGAGCTCCTGGCACACAAGGTACCGCCCGAGCGTATCTTCCTCGGCGCTGAACAGATTCAAGCCAGCAATACGGATTGGAAGCCGGAGGTGCAACTCAAACTAGATACACGTTGAGGGAATCATTCCATTCATCAGATCGAGCGAGCACGCAATGGCGGTGCGCTTACCGTGCGACGCACGGCAAGCGAAGCCAACAAAGTTTGAATGGAAAGGGAATAACCGAATCGCTTGAAGTCGGCTCTTCCCGCGCAAACGCCCTTTCCAGTTAAAGACGTTTGCTCGCCACACTGGCGCAAAAGAAAGTAAAAGCACGTCACGGGCCGTACAACGGCGCCCGGAGCATACCGGCGCCTCCGTATCACGCCCATACGCTCATGTATACAACCCCGCGCCCGAGCGTGCAGGCGGGCGCGAGGGTTTCAAAACGCCGAGGACCGGTCGGCTTGCGTCAAGAAGGACACGCTGCGGGCATGTCCTTTTCTTGCACACCGGCCTTGCGCAACCAATCCTTGGCTTGCGTGCAGTCTTGCGGAACGCCTTGGCCTTTTGCATACATCCTGCCCAATCTGTCTTGCGCAGGAGCATATCCTTGTGTGGCAGCCTTACGATACCAGAGTACCGCCTGAACATCGTCCTTGGGAACGCCCCGGCCATTCTCGTACATCACGCCCAGGTTATTTTGGGCGTTGACATACCCACTCATAGCAGCCTTACGGAACCAGGATGCGGCCTGGACATCGTCACGGGGAACACCCCAGCCCTGTGCGTACATGAAGCCAAGGTTGTTTTGCGCCCGGCCTTCTTTCTGGCTCGCGGATTTGCGAAACCAGGACAAGGCCAGGGCATAGTCTTTGGGTACACCACGGCCCTGCGCATACATAAAGCCAAGGTCATTTTGAGCATCGGCATAGCCCTGTTCAGCCGCTTTGCGGTACCAAAACGCAGCTTGCCCCTCGTCCCGGGCAATTCCCTGGCCTTTTTCATACATCATGCCAAGGTTGTATTGGGCTTTAGGATCTCCTTTTTCAGCCGCAGTGCGATATCCAGAGGCGGTCGGTGCAGTGTCGGCCTCTCTTGGTTCAACGGCCTTGCGGTCTGGAGGTTCCGTCTGAGCGGAGCCTTTGGCAACGCTTTGGCCTCTTTCTCTTTCCATCTCGCCCGGCTTGCCGGGAGCGCCCATACCCTTTTGCTCAACGGCTTTGCGACCCACGGTTTCGGCGGGGGCCATGCCTCGCGCAACGCTTTGGCCTCTTTCCATCTCGCCCGGCTTGCTGGGAGCACCCATACCCTTTTGCTCAACGGCTTTGCGGCCCACGGTTTCGGTGGGGGCAGTGCCTCGCGCAATGCTTTGGCCTCTTTCCATCCCGGCTGGCCTGTTGGGCGTCGTCAGATCTCTTTGTTCGACCGTCTTGCGATTCAAGATTTCGGTTTGTGCAACGCCTTTAGCGGCGCTTGGGCCTCTTTCCATCTCGCCCGGCTTGCTGGGAGCGCCCAGACCCTTTTGCTCAGCGGCTTTGCGACCCACGGTTTCGGTGGGCACCTCGCCTCGGGTCACGCTTTGGCCTCTTTGCATCTCGCCAGGCCTGCTGGGTGCGCTGAAATCTCTGGGTTCGACAGCTTTGCGACCCACGGTTTCGATGGGTGGCGCGACTTTGGCAACGCTTGGACCCTTCTCTTGGGCCGCGAAATCCCTCGGTTCAGCGGGATTGCGATCTACGGTTTCAGTCCCTCTGGCAACGGCTCGGCCTCCCCCCATCGCACTCAGTCTGGATCGCGCGCCAGCATCCCCTTGTTCAGCAGCCTTGCGATACCAGGAGAGCGCTTCTTCCGCGTCTCTGGGAATGCCGCGGCCCTTCTCGTACATCACGCCAAGGTTGTATTGGGCGCCGACATCTCCTTGTTCAGCCGCTTTACGCAGCCAAGAAACCGCTTGCGCATCGTCCCGGGCGACGCCCCGGCCTCTTGCATACATCATGCCCAGGTTGTATTCAGCGGCAGGGTAGCCTTGTTCCGCGGCCTTGCTGAACCAGGACAGCGCTTGTTCATAGTTCTTGGCCACGCCCCAACCCCCTGCATACATCAGGCCCATGCTGTTTTGAGCCGCAGGATCACCCTGCTGCGCAGAGGCGCTGTAATCGGCCAGGAGTGGCACTCGATTGATTTGCGCGAAAACCGGGGCACAAAGACAAACCGCAAGTAGCGCGGGAGGAACAAAGTTTTTCATAGTAGTGAACACCATCAGGAAAAAACTACGTATTCAGATACCGAGATCGATTATTGTGTTAAATGCTCGGTACATGCTATCGGACAAACACCGCCAGCTGCCGGTACGGTAAACACCGTGCCGTCAAAAAACCGCTGACTGGCGGCTCCTGGCTCCTGCAAACTTTATAGGTATAAATAAGGCACTAGACTCAGTTAGGCCATACATATATCTGATTAATGGTACCGCAGTTTGTACCGTTTGACCAGTTATTTTAGAAACGATGTTCCCAAAAAAGCACGACTGTCTCCTGCTTCATGGCGCATTCGGGCGGGCACACCGCAGGCTCGCGCAAGTGGCAAAAAGTGTGCTTGACCTTGCTGCGCAGATCGCGCCGTAAGCGACAATGGCGACTTCCTCTCCCTATCGATATCTTCTTTTTGTTGCGCGCCGTGACTTCCAGTTCATCCAAATCCCACGATCTCCAGGCCCTTGATGCGCTCACCGGCGGTGCCTTCACTGCGCCCACCTCCAGCGAGCGTGCGCAGCGCATCCGCGATTGGTTGGCCAGGCATCCCCCAGTCGAGCAATTGCAGGAAGTGTTCCGGGAACTCAGCGGCCGCGACAAGGGCGCGGCGCGTCCCGTGCGCGAACGCCTGGATGAGTTTAAACGCGCCAAAGGCCAGGAACAGCTGGCCGTCGAATGGGGTGAAAAAGCCCGCACTTTGCTCGGTCAGCCGCGTCTGAACATTGCCGATGCCTTGGCGTGGCAACGCGATGCCGCCAAGGCGGGTGCGCCCCTGTCGCGCGAGCCGCTGACTGCGTTGCGCATTCAGTTGACTGAGCGCATCAAAGGAATCGAAGATTTGCAGCTGCGCGTGCAAGTGCATCGCGAAGCCGCGGTGCTGCTGGCGCAGCGGCTGGAAGTCCTTTCCACCAAGCCGTGGCAAGAAGCGCAAAACGTGGCCAGCGATCTGAGTGCCGATGTCGAGCATTGGAAACAACAGGTGGCCGAATTCGCCGTGGACCCGAATTGGAATAGCCTGGATCCGCGCTTTGCTCTGCAACTGGAGGCCTCGCGCGGCCAGCTTCAAGCGGTCTCCGAGGCTTTTCACAGTGCGCTGACGCTGGCTGCTGTTGCTGCGGCCAATCCCACCGCGCCGCTGCCGCCGGTGCCCGTGTGGGCTGACGAACTGAGCGCCGCACGCGGCTTGGCGACCGAGCCCAAGGAACCGTCCGCGCCGCGCACACCCAGGATCGATCCGGCCCAGCGCGCCGCGGCCAACCAAGCCGTCCACACCGCACTCGCGCATCTCCAACAAGAAACCGCAGAAGGCCACGGCAAGGCCAGCACCAGCGCAGCGGCAGCCTTGCGCGCGGCGCTCAAGGAATACGGGCGCTTCATCGAGCCCGCGCTCGATTCACAAATCCACGCTGCGCTCATCGCCGCGGGCGAACTCGAAGGCTGGCAGCGCTGGGGCGCTGACAAGATCCGTGAGGAATTGGTGGCCAAAGCCGAAGCGCTGCTTCAGCGCCCGGAAGGGCAGGCCCTGGGCGGGCGCAAGATGCAGGAAAACATACGTGCCTTGCGTGAGCAATGGAAACAAGCTGACCAGGGTGGCGTGCCCAATCACGCGCTGTGGAAGCGTTTTGACCAGGCCTGCAATGAAGCGCACAAGGTGGTCGAGACCTGGCTCGAAAAGATGCGCACCGACGCCCAAGCACACCGTGCCACGCGCGAGGCGCTGATCAAAGAAGTTAATGCCTGGGCCGCCGCGCACGCCAATAACGCCGACAGTGCCGGCCTCAAGGCCAGCCACCGCATGGCGCACCAATTCGCCGAGCGCTGGCGCGACGCCGGCCACGTCGGCGAGAAAGTTTTCGCTGAATTGCAGCCGCTGTGGAATGAAGCGCTCGCCGCCGTGCGCGCGCCGGTCGAAACGGCGCAAAAAGCCAGCATCGAACGCCGCCGCGCGCTGATCGAGGAAGCGCGCCAACTGGGTTCGGCCCCGGCATTGCGCATCGACGCGATCCGCGCGCTCCAACAGCGTTGGCAGAGCGAAGCGCAGAGCGTGCCGCTGGAGCGCCGCCAAGAACAAAAGCTCTGGGATGCTTTCCGCGCGCCGATCGACGAAGCGTTCAATCGCAAGACCGCCGAACGCGAAAAGGCGGCTGCCGCCACCAGCGAGCACGACCGCCGCGTGCTCGAAGCCGCCAAGGCGCTCGAAGCCGCCAACGCCGGCGGCGATGCACAAGCCATCCGCGCGGCGATGACCGCGCTTGAAGCGGCGCTGCACGGGCAGGCGCCAGCGGTTGCACCGACTGCACCCGCCGCACCCGCCGAACCTGCATCGGCTGCGCCTGTAGCCGATACCGACGCCGACGCCAGCAAAACAGATACGCCGGCCCCTGCCGATTCCACGGCCAGCGCGGCTACGGACGCTTCTGCCGCCTCCGATGCTTCGGTCAGCACCGCCGACACCGCTGCAAACGATACGCCGCAAGCGCAAAGCGCATCTGAAGAAAACGTGCCCACCGAAAGCACGCCCGCCACGGCAACCGCTGAGCCCGCAGCACCTGCCGCGGCCCCGCCGCCGCCCAAACGCGTCATCGCGGTACGCGGCGACGACCGCCCCGGCGCCAAGCGCCCTGAATTGGCCTCGACAACGCGCGGCGGCCGGCCCGATGCCCGTGACGGGCGCGACGGACGCAATGGCCGCGATAGCCGCTCCCCGCGCGGGGGCGATCGAGACGAGCGCACCAGCCGCTTTGGCGACCGCTCGGGCGGCCGCGCCCGCCCGGGTACTGCTGAGTTGCGCGAACGCGAGCCGCGTCCTCCGCGCCTGGGCGATACGGCTTTCCGCGCCCAGCGCGAAGCGATTGAACACGCGCAAGCCGCATTGCGCAAACTCCAGGCGCAGGCGCACGGCGAGGCGCTCGCCCAACTCATCGCCGCCTGGGCGCAACGCGACGCCGGGCAACTGCCCAGTGCGCAGGAACTGGGCCACGCCGTCAATGCTTCGGCGCGCAACCGCTGGGCACAAACCCTCTCGGCCGCGCCGCGTGCCGATACGGCCGCCGAGGCTTCCGAGGCGCTGCTGCGTCTGGAAATGGCGGCGCAAGTCCCCACGCCCGCGAACGAACTCGACGCACGGCGTGCACTGCAATTGAAACTGCTCACGCGCCGGGGCGATCCCTCCCCCCAGCAGACCTGGCGTGACGATGCCGCCAAGGTGCTCGCCTGCGCCCATGACGAAGCCAGTGCCAAGCGCCTGCAAAGCGTGCTCAAGGCGCTGTTGCGCCAGTAAAGCCTCGGTGGAATTTTTCGTAAAGCATGACGGCTTCTGCCCCTTGCTGCTTGTGAAATACAGATATCAATAGAAATACGAAAGGGAATGCGAAGGCCAACGCAGTCATCGTTT
>JAITWT010000098.1 GCA_031285125.1 Burkholderiaceae bacterium
CAGCCCATAGCCAGCGCTATGGGCCAGCGTTGCAACGCCGCAGACCGCCCGAAAAGGCCTCTGCCCTTCGGGTTGGGCCGAAATCGGGCGATTGGGCGGCCCAGTCGCTTGCATGGGCACGAGCCCCTGCGGCGCGCCGTTGGCCACCCACTCATCCCGATTGCGGCCCAACGTGAGCCATTTGAGATCGTAAACAGGTTCTAAGGCAAAGCATTAACGCACCGGCGCGCTCTTGGCTTTACGGTTTTTGCTTTTTTTGCGCGCGCCTTTTTCTGCACTTTCGCCCTCGCTTGAGGTCCCGTGCGCGGTGCGCTGGCGGCGTGCATGGGTCAGCAGATATTCCAGCAGCAAGCCCACGGGTCGGCCCGTGGAGCCCTTGGCGGTACCGCTCTTCCAGGCCGTTCCGGCAATGTCCAGGTGCGCCCAAGGCAGGTCAGCCGTGAATTTTTGCAGGAATTTGGCTGCGGTGATGGCTCCCCCCAGGCGGCCGCCGACGTTGGCGATATCGGCAAAGTTGCTTTTCAGTTCTTCGGCGTATTCCTCATCGAGCGGCAGCCGCCAGCATGGATCGAGCGCGGCTTCGCCGGCTGCGAGCAGATCGGCAGCGAGTGCCTCATCGCTGGAAAAAAGGCCGCTGCGTACCGCACCTAGGGCAATGCCGCAAGCGCCGGTCAGGGTGGCGATGTCGATCAGCGCGGCCGGCTTGAAGCGGCGCGCGTAGCTCAGGGCATCACACAGAATCAGCCGTCCTTCGGCATCGGTGTTGAGTACCTCGATGGTCTGTCCGCTCAGACTGGTGAGGACATCGCCGGGCTTGATGGCATGGCCGTCGCCCATGTTTTCGCACGCGGGGATGAGGCCGATGGCATTGATCCTCGGGCCTAATTGGCCCAGCGCATGAAACACGCCGAGCACGCAGGCGCCGCCGCTCATGTCGAACTTCATCTCGTCCATACCGGCGGCAGGCTTGAGACTGACGCCGCCGGAATCGAAGGTGATGCCCTTGCCCACGAGCACAACCGGCGCTTCCTTCGCGCCCGCGCCTTGGTAACGCAGCACGATGAAGCGCAACGGTTCATGTGAGCCTTGTGCCACGCCCAGAAACGCGCCCATGCCAAGTTTGGCGACCTCCCCAGGCCCTAACACGGCGCAGTGCATGCCGGGCGATTTGGCCAACGCCTTGGCCGCCTGCGCCAGCAGCGCGGGTGTGCAGTGATTGGCCGGGCGGTTGGCCCACTCCTTGGCCAGTTCGATGCCGGCGACGGTGGCCTTGGCCTGGGCGAAAGCATCGGCCAGCCCCGCCGTTTGTGCCACGCCGATGCACACATGGCGGATACGGCGCGCTTTTTCCTGGGGTTTGGAGCACGTGGTGGTGTAGGCATAACTCGCCTCGGCCGCCGCGAGCACCGCCGCATGGATCCCTTGGGCGCTCGCGGCCTGGGCAAACACGATGGCTGCGCGCTGCACCTTCTCCTTGATTGCGGCAACCGCTGCGCCGACGGCTTTGCGCACCGAAGCGGGCTGTCCATCGCCAGTAGAGACGATCAGCAGCCGCGGCGCGGCGACTTGTTCCACGTGGTACAGCGAAACGAACGGCCCCGACGGCCCTGGCTTGTTGGGCAAATCGCCCGATTGACGCGCCGCCCGTACCCATTGAGCCAACGCCCCGGTGCCATCGAGCGCGCCCTGGGCCACCAGCACGATCAGCACGTCCACCTTCTGTTCGGCAGCTTGCGCAAGCGTCAGGGGTTTGAGTTGAAAGTCCATAATCCTTCTTTCCACGAAAAGCTTCGAGCCGGTTTTGCGCAACGACTGAGCGGACTTTTCCCCGGATCCCGGGGGGCTGTTTCCGCTTCGCCGTTCGACCCGCCTTCCTCGTCCCTGCACCACGTCCGCCAGAGCCAGGCGCGAGTGGGGCTGGAGAAAAAGGAGGGCAACTGGCGCGAGAAAATCACCAGCTCCACAGGTTCGCAACCGGCTTTCCTGACGATGTTATTCCATTCCTCTTTGCGCAAGGAACTTTCGCGCATCTTCGGCGCAACGTTGGTCGTACTCATCACGATCGTGATGACCATGGTCCTGATCCGCACGCTCGGGCTGGCCTCAGAGGGCCGCGTCAATCCGTCCGAGGTGTTTTTGGTGATGGCCTATACCGTATTGGGTTATCTGCCAATGATCATGGGATTGAGCCTGTTCGTGGCGATCGTCGGCACGCTTTCGCGCATGTATCGGGACAGCGAAATGGTGATCTGGTTCTCCAGCGGGCAAGGGCTGGCGAGTTTTTTGTCTCCTTTGCTGCGCTTTTCGTGGCCGGTGCTGGTGTTGATCGCGGTGCTGGCGCTGGTGGTCTGGCCGTGGGCCAACCAGCAGACCAATGAGATGCGTTACTACTATCAAAACCGTAGCGATATCGATCGCGTGGCGCCCGGCGAGTTCCAGGAATCGGCCATGCGCAACCGGGTGTTTTTTATCGACAAGGACACCGCGCGCGGCACGGTCGCCTCCAACGTTTTCATTTCATCGGTCGAAAACATTGTGCAAAGCGTGACCTCATCCCACACGGGGCACGTGCAGGACATCAATGGAACGCGTTTCCTGGTACTCAACAACGGGCAACGGATGGAGCGCTCCCTCCAAGACAATTCGATACGCATCAGCCAGTTTGAGGAATACGGTGCGCGCCTGAACCTTCGCTCGACCAACCCCAACGACGCTTCTGATCCGAGCGCACTGTCCACCTTGCAACTGCTGCGCCAGCCCACGGCACCCAATCGGGGGCAATTCACCTGGCGCATCGGCTTGATACTGGCGGCGCTGAACCTGATCGTGCTGGGACTGACGATTTCCAACATCAATCCGCGCGCGGGCAGCAGCAATAATTTTCTGGTCGCGTTGTTTGCTTACGTCATTTATTACAACCTGCTCAACCTCGGCGAAAAGTGGGTCGGCGCGGATCGAATCCACATGAGCACGCTGCTGGTCGCGCTGCACGGGGGAATGCTGGCGATCGGCTTGCTCTGGCTGGCCGTGCGTCACAACAACTGGAGCCGGCCGGCTTGGTTAGGCTGGCCGCGCCTGCTGCCCCCACTACGTTCGAAGTCCACCTCATGAAGACCGTCCGCCGGCTCATCTATGCCGAGATCTTCAAAGCCGTCAGCTTCATTACGCTCGGTTTTGTCTGCCTATTTTTCTTTTTCGACCTGATCCAGGAGCTTCAGGACGTCGGCAAATCCCACGCCCCAGACTACGGCAGCGCGCAGGCGCTGCTGTACGTGGCGCTGCTGATACCGAGCCACCTGTATGAATTGCTACCGATCACGGTGCTGATCGGCAGCATCTTCGTGATGGCGCGGCTGGCCGAAAGCTCTGAGTACACCATCCTGCGCACCAGCGGGCTAGGGCCGTGGCGGGCTTTGCGCACATTGCTGGTTCTGGGCCTGGGCTTTGCGGTGCTGACTTTTTGCATTGGCGACTACATCGCGCCTGTTTCCGGGCGCGTCGGCCAATTGCTGCGGGCGCGCTATATGCCCTTTTATCCGCTGGCCGGAAACACCGGCGCCTGGCTCAAGGAGAAGCAGGGTAAGCACACGTATGTGGTTAACGTAGTCTCGATGACCCACAATGGCGATCTCAAAAGCCCGCAGATTTTTGAATTCGACGAGAACAACGCGTTCCTCTCGAACACCATGGCACAGTTTGCGCACATCGGCAGAGACGGCATCTGGACGCTGTACGGCGCGGTGCGCTGGAGTTACCCGCGCCCGGGCAACGGCAATCCCGCGGATGCACAGGCGGTCACCCGCATCGAAACCGTCCATGCCCCCGCACTGTCCTGGAACAGCACGCTGACGTCGGAAATGGTCTCGGTGGCACTGCTGCAACGTGGGCGCATGAGCACCATCGACCTGTTCGGATACATCCGCCACCTCAGTGCCAACGGGCAGACCACGCGCCGCTATGAAATCCAGTTCTGGCGCAAGGTGTTCTATCCCCTATCGTGCCTGGTGATGGTGGTGATGGCCCTGCCTTTTGCCTATCTGCATTTCCGCCAGGGCGGCATTGCGGGCTACATCTTTGGTGGCGTGATGATCGGCATCAGCTTTTTCCTGCTTAACAATGTGTTCGGTTACATGGGCAACCTGAACAACACCTGGATCCCGTGGCTGGCGGCCGCGGCGCCGGGGATCATTTACTTGCTGCTGTCGCTGGGCGCCTTCAGTTGGCTGGTGCTGCGACGGTAGCCGGGGTGGTGGTGGCAGTGGTCGTGGCAATCATCGTGCGATAGGTCATGCGCTCATGGCGGCAACCGGCATCATCTTGTATGCGCACGGCTCTTCCGATCCGTGCTGGCACGAAGCCGTCGAGGCCATCGCTGCCGCCGTGCGCGCGCGCGCGCCCGCCACGCTGGTGCGCTGCGCCTACTTGGAGCGCAGCACGCCGGATCTGATGGGCGCGGCCTCTGAACTGATTGCCGCCGGCGCCGGTGCCATTCGCGTCCTGCCGCTGTTGCTCGGTGCGGGCCGCCATCTGCACGCGGATATACCGTGCCAAATCGAAGCCGTGCGCCGTGCGCACCCCGCGACTGCGCTGCATCTGTTGCCCATGGCCGGGGAATACGCGCAAGTTCATGCACTGCTTGCCGATATTGCGTTGAACGGATAAGGCCATAGGGATAAGCCGCTTGGGGCGAAAAGGGGCGCGCCACGCACCGTACCTGGATGCCCTTGAATTTGCGATCGGCCTTCTGTGGCAAGCCCGCTGTCGAAAAATACTTGCAATACCTATGTCTATGGATAGGATAGGGCGACACTTTGCCTGGCTCGACGCCCTTTTTTTCACACCGGCATATTTCCACAGGCAAACGGCCCTGCGCATTGGGCCTGTTTATTGTTGTTGTCATAATGGATTAGGGCCTGTTCACACTATTTCCGCAGTCGCGTTGTGCACCCGAGGGGCTGGATGCAAGGCACAGGCGCACAGCAAGGCTTGATGCCTTGCAAGCGCCTGCAACGCCGCAGACGGCCCCTCGGGTGCGCAACCCGAAGGGAAGGGCCGTATTGGCCCGCCCCTCGGTGTTACGCTCCTTGCATGGGCATGTAGCCCGTGCGGCGTCGCGTGCCTTGATGGGCAGGCCAATACTGCCCTTCGCGACTGCGGAAATAGTGTGAACAGGCCCTAATGTAAAGATGAGTTTGTTATGAACCTGAACCAATTCAAGTTTGTGCAGGAAGCCATCCGCCGTAACTTGAACCTGACTGAAACGGCCAAGGCGCTGCATACTTCACAGCCGGGTGTCTCCAAGGCGATCCTCGAACTCGAGGCGGAACTGGGCGTGGAAATCTTCGCACGCCACGGTAAGCGTTTGCAGCGCATCACCGAGCCCGGAGAGCATGTGATCGCGAGCATTGAAACGATCATGCGCGAGATCGGCAACCTCAAACGCATCGGCGAGCAATTCAGCGCGCAGGACACGGGCACGCTTTCCATCGCCACCACCCACACGCAGGCACGCTACATGCTGCCGGCGCCCGTGGCCAAGCTGCGCGAGGCGTATCCCAAGGTCAGCATCAGCCTGCATCAGGGCTCGCCTGACCAGGTCGCGCGCATGGTGCTTGACGAAGCCGCCGAAATCGGCATCGCCACCGAGTCGCTGAGCGACCATCCGCAACTGGTTGCTTTGCCCTACTATGAATGGCAGCACATGCTGGTGGTGCCCAAGGAACACCCGCTGGCGAGCAAAGAGCGGTTGATGCTGGAAGACATCGCCGCCGAGCCGATCATTACCTATCACCCCTCATTCGCCGGTCGCTCGCGGGTGGACTATGCGCTGGCGCACAAAAGGCTGCGCCCGCGCATCGTGTTGGAGGCGATCGACTCGGACGTTATCAAGACTTACGTGCGCCTGGGGCTGGGCGTAGGCATCATCGCTGAGATGGCGACGCAGGATGTCAGCGACGCTGACTTGGTCTCGCGCCCGCTGGGACAGTTCTTTGGGCAGAACGTCGCGCGCGCGGCCTTCAAGCGCGGCGCTTATCTGCGCGATTTCGTCTATGCCTTTGCCGCGCTGCTCTCGCCGCAGCGGCTCTCACGCGATCTGCTGATCAAGGCCCTGCGCGGCCATTTCGAAGATTACGCGCTGTGAGCGCTCCTGCATCCTTGAACGCCGCTGGCGCGGCCCGCGCGCCCGATGTGGGCACCAAGTTCCCCGCGATCGGCACCACCATATTTACCCGGATGTCGGCGCTGGCCGTGGAAAAGAACGCGGTCAACCTGGGCCAGGGCTTTCCCGATTTTGATTGCGACGCGCGCCTGCGCGAAGCCGTGACGGCCGCCATGAATGCCGGCCACAACCAGTACCCGCCGATGCCCGGCGTGCGGATGCTGCGCGAAGCGATCGCGGCAAAAATCGAGGGGCTGTACGGCCGCCGCTACCGCGCCGCCGACGAAATCACCGTTACCGCCGGCGCCACCCAAGCCATCCTCACCGCGGTCCTTGCGGTGGTGCGCGCGGGCGACGAAGTGATCGTGCTGGAGCCGTGTTACGACAGCTATGTGCCCAACATCGACATGGCCGGCGCCCGCGTGGTCCGCGTAGCGCTGACATCCGGCAGCTTTCGTCCCGACTTCGATCGCATCGCCGCCGCGCTCACGCCGCGCACCCGCGCGATCATCATCAACACCCCGCACAACCCGAGCGCCACGGTGTGGACCGAGGCGGAAATGCGGCAACTTGAACAACTGCTCGCGCCCACCGACGTACTGGTCATCAGCGACGAAGTCTATGAGCACATGGTCTACGACGGCGCGCCTCACCCAAGCGCCGCGCGCTTTCCTGGGCTGGCCGCGCGCAGCTTCATCGTCAGCAGTTTCGGCAAGACGTATCACGTGACGGGCTGGAAAATCGGCTACGTTGCCGCGCCCGCGCCGCTGACTGCGGAATTCCGCAAGGTGCACCAGTTCAACGTGTTCACGGTGAACACGCCCATGCAGTGCGCGCTGGCGGCCTACATGGCCGATCCTGCGCCCTATCTGAATTTGCCCGCCTTTTACCAGCGCAAACGCGACCTGTTCGCCCAGGGGCTGGCCAGAACGCGCTTCAAATGCCTGCCTTCGCAAGGCACTTATTTCCAGTGCGTCGATATTTCAGCACTGAGCCCTCTGGATGAAGCCCAGTTTTGTCAATGGCTGACCACTGAAATCGGCGTTGCCGCGATCCCGCTGTCCGCCTTCTATGGCGATGGTTTCGATCAGCGCGTCGTGCGTTTTTGCTTCGCTAAAAAAGACGAAACGCTGCGGCGGGCCATCGAGCGGTTGGAAAAACTGTAGACGTAATAGATGGCGGCGGCGGCTGCGGTGGTGACGGTAGCCGCGCTCTGAGAGGCGTCCTCGACGCTGGCTTGCATCAGCGGGCCAATTCCCCAGGAATTAATTCACCCATCAGGCTGCGGGCAGAATAAGGCCGGACAAGGGGTTCATCACAGGGAACCCAATAGCGAAAAAAGCCGTGGTGTTTCC
>JAITWT010000190.1 GCA_031285125.1 Burkholderiaceae bacterium
CGGTCTGCGGCGTTGCAACGCTGGCCCATAGCCGGGCTATGGGCTGCGCGCCGCGCCTTGCATCCCCTCCCGAAAAGGTCTCTGCGTGAGCCATTTGAGATCGTAAACAGGTTCTCAGACCTGGACTTTATTCCAGCGTCACTTCAACCCGCCGTGCTTCGACGGGGGTACCGCTGGCCAGGGATTGCAGCGGTTTGCGCATGTCAATATTGGCTTCAGGAACGCCAGCGAGCTTGAGCGCATCGGCGACCGCAGTAGCGCGTTGACGGGCGAGTTCCTCGTTTTTGGCCGGATCGCCGCTGGCGTCGTGATAGCCGCTGACCACAGCGCGCTTGCCGCTTTGCACAGCCTTGACCACGTCGGCCAGGGCTTGCTGCGCGTCGGGCGCAATTTGCGCACTGCCGCTGGAGAAGTAGAACTTGACCACGCCGTTTTCAACGCTCACCCATGGACCATCGGCGGGCGCCGGGGCGGCCGTTGCCGCCGCCTCAGGTGCTGGAGCAGCCGCCACAGCCACAGGCGCTGGAACCGCCGCTGCAGGTTCAGCGGCGGCGCTCTGGCCGTGGAAGTGCACCACCAGCGGCACGATCAGCAGCGCGACGATGTTGATGATCTTGATCAGCGGGTTGACCGCCGGACCGGCGGTGTCCTTGTAGGGGTCGCCCACCGTATCGCCGGTGACGGCGGCCTTGTGGGCTTCGCTGCCCTTGCCGCCGAAGTTACCGTCCTCGATGTATTTCTTGGCGTTGTCCCACGCGCCGCCGCCGGTGCACATCGAGATGGCAACGAACAGGCCGGTGATGATGGTGCCCATCAGCAGACCGCCCAGCGCCTTGGGGCCGAGCGCCAGGCCGACGATGATCGGCACCAGCACGGGCAGCAGCGAGGGGATCATCATTTCCTTGATCGCCGCGCCGGTCAACAAACCGACCGCGCGCCCGTATTCGGGCTTGGCCGTGCCTTCCATGATGCCGGTGATTTCGCGGAACTGGCGGCGCACTTCCTCGACCACCGAGCCCGCGGCGCGGCCCACCGCTTCCATCGCCATCGCGCCGAACAGGTAGGGAATCAGCCCGCCGATGAACAGGCCGACGATCACCATCGGGTCCGATAGGTCAAAGCGGATGGCCTGCCCGAAGCTGCCCAGCTTGTGGGTGTAGTCGGCAAACAGCACCAGCGCGGCCAGACCGGCCGAGCCGATGGCATAGCCCTTGGTCACGGCCTTGGTGGTGTTGCCCACGGCGTCCAGCGGGTCGGTGATGTCGCGCACGCTGCTGGGCATTTCGCTCATCTCGGCGATGCCGCCGGCGTTGTCGGTGATGGGGCCGTAGGCGTCCAGCGCGACGATGATGCCGGCCATCGACAGCATCGACATGGCCGCCACGGCCACGCCGTACAGCCCCGCCAGCGCGTAGGCCGCGCCGATGGCAATGCACACGCAGATCACCGGCCAGGCGGTGGACTTCATGCTCACGCCAATGCCGGCGATGATGTTGGTGGCGTGGCCGGTGGTGGACGCCTGGGCCACGTGCCGCACCGGCTTGTATTGCGTGCCGGTGTAGTACTCGGTGATCCATACCAGCGCGGCGGTCAGCACCAGGCCAACCACGCAGGCGCCGAACAGGCGCATCACGCTGTTGCCGCCTTCAAGCGCGTTGTCGGGAATGATCCAGACCGTGACCGCGTAGAACAGCGCCAGTGAAATGATCCCGGCGATCGCCAGGCCCTTGTAGAGCGCCGGCATCACGTTCTTCATGCCGGGGCTGGCCTTGACGAAGAAGGTGCCCACGATGGAGGCGATGATCGACACGCCGCCCAGCGCCAGCGGATATTGCACCGCGCTGGCGCCTGCCTGCGCGAGCATCAGGCCGCCCAGCACCATGGTGGCGATCAGCGTCACGGCGTAGGTCTCGAACAGGTCGGCGGCCATGCCCGCGCAGTCGCCCACGTTGTCGCCCACGTTGTCGGCGATCACGGCGGGGTTGCGCGGATCGTCCTCGGGAATGCCGGCTTCGACCTTGCCCACCAGATCGGCGCCCACGTCGGCGCCCTTGGTGAAGATGCCGCCGCCCAGCCGCGCGAAGATGGAGATCAGCGACGAGCCGAAGGCCAGCCCGATCAGCGGATCAAGCCCCATCTTGGAGCCATCCACAAAGGCGTAGAACAACGTTACGCCCAGCAGACCCAGCCCGACCACCAGCATTCCGGTGATCGCGCCGCCGCGGAAGGCCACGTCCAGTGCCGGGCCGATGCCTTGCGTGGCGGCCTGCGCGGTGCGTACGTTAGCGCGCACCGAGACGTTCATGCCGATAAAACCGCACGCGCCCGAAAGCACCGCGCCGATCACGAAGCCAATCGCCGTCGTGACGCTCAGGAAAACCCCGATCAGGATGGCCAGCACCACGCCGACAATGGCGATGGTGCGATACTGCTTGGCCAGATAAGCTGCGGCGCCGGCTTGGATCGCCGCGGCGATCTCCTGCATACGCGCGTTACCGGCGTCTTTGGAAAGAATCCAACTTCGGGCCCAGATGCCATAGACCACGGCCAGCAGGCCGCAGACAATAGCCAGGATAAGCGGAGGGGTAAAAGTCATGCGTTATTTCTCCACGGGGATAAAACCTTGAGATGCAGCGCTGACTTGGCCCCAGAACGTTACGCGAGAGAGCCGGAAAAAGCCTTGTCTGCGCCACGTTGCTTCCTCGCTGGTCGTCACCTGGAATGCCGAAAATAAAGGCAAAGGTGACGGCCTGATTGGCCAACGCGGCTAATTTACTACAGTTGTTTAGCATACGTCACTGCAGGTGTGGCGTTCCTTAGACACATTGCCAAATGTCAGCCCTCTGACGCTCTGATTGACAGACAACAAAAAGCGCAACATCGCGGGCGATTCTGCACAGAGAGGCGTTGCGGTTCAAAGCTCTCTAAACTAAGCCTCTTTTCGTAACTGTTTGCATTTTTCTGCAACAGTCCTTCAACCCCCTTACTCCCTTTTAAAAAATCATGGCCTTAAACGACGTTACCCCAGGTAAAAATGTTCCTGACGAATTCAACGTGATCATCGAGATCTCGATGAACGCCGCCCCCATCAAGTACGAAGTCGACAAAGAAACGGGCGCCCTTTTCGTCGATCGCTTCATGACGACCGCGATGTATTACCCGGCCAACTACGGCTACGTGCCGCAGACCCTCTCGGGCGATGGCGACCCGGTCGATGTGCTGGTGGTCACACCCTACCCGCTGGTGCCCGGTGTCGTCGTGCCCTGCCGCCCGGTGGGCCTGCTTATGATGGAAGACGAAGCCGGCATTGACGCCAAAGTGCTCGCCGTGCCCACGACCAAGGTACTGCCCATGTACGGGCACTGGAAGGATATCGATACCGTCAACCCGGTACGCCGTAAGGCGCTGGCGCATTTCTTCGAACACTACAAAGACCTCGAAGAAGGCAAGTGGGTCAAGGTGCTTGGCTGGAAGGGCGTCGATGCGGCCCGCCAGGAAATCCTCGACGGGATTCGTAACGCCGCCAGCAAAAGCTGATTTTTTCGTACAGCCCGGTAGATCGCCCGCGCCCCTGTCTGTGCGCAGAACAGTCGCCCTCAAAACCAAGCTGGAGCTTGCACAAACAGGTTCCCAGCCTGCGGCAAGGCGCGCTTGCCTATGACCGTAGACGCAAAAGCGACAAATGTCTGTGAAATGTCTGTGGTGTGGCGGGAATATCGTGCGCTTGTGTGTTTTAACGCCCTAACATTGAGAGTATGAGCAGCACGCACTTCGGATTTGAGAACATCGACGAAAACGACAAGGCGCGACGGGTGCGCGGCGTTTTCGATTCGGTGGCCGGTCGCTATGACCTGATGAACGACCTCATGTCGGCGGGGCTGCATCGCCTCTGGAAGGCCTACACGGTGATGGTCGCCAACTTGCGCGAAGGTTCGCGCGTGCTCGATATTGCCGGCGGTACGGGCGATCTGGCGTTGGCCTTTGCCAAGCACGTGGGCGAAAGCGGGCGGGTGGTGCACACCGACATCAACGAGGCCATGCTGCGCACCGGCCGCGACCGGTTGATTAACGCCGGCGTGGTGTTGCCCACGGTGGTGTGTGACGCCGAACAACTGCCTTTCCCAGACAACGATTTCGACCTCGTCAGCGTTGCCTTCGGTCTGCGCAACATGACACACAAAGACCGCGCACTGCGCGAAATGCAGCGCGTGCTCAAGCCCGGCGGCAAGCTGCTGGTGCTGGAGTTTTCGCGTGTTGCCAAGCCATTGGCCAAGGCCTATGACTGGTATTCATTCAATGTGCTGCCGCGCCTGGGCCGTTTCGTGGCTGGCGACGAAGCAAGTTACCGCTATCTGGCCGAATCGATCCGTATGCACCCAGGGCAAGAAGAACTCAAGACCCTGATGAAGGCGAGCGGTTTTGGTCATGTCGATTACCACAACATGACCGTCGGCGTGGTCGCTTTGCACGTCGGCATCAAGTGTTGAAGTAATACGCAAGAGGAGCCGGGTTCCCCGCCATGAAGAAAACCTTCGCTGCGCTGTCCGCCTCGCCTGCCACGCTGTGGGTGGGCATGATGGTTTGCGTGTTCGCTGGCCTCAGTGTGCATGCCGGCGCCGCAGGCGCGGACGGCAGCGCTTCGCTCGCGCAGCAATCAAGCCACGTGGTGCGGCACTTTAAGAGCGCAGTGACCGGGCAGCACGATGGCCGTCACACCCCCGCGCCCCCGGCCGCACCCCAGGTCGCCCGTGACCACCCGTCCAGCCGCTCGTCCAGCAATTCGGCAACGGGCGGCCTGGGCGCAACTTGGCCGGTGTCTTCGCCGGGGCTCGGGCCCGCTTTGGGGGCGGTTTGGGGCGGCTCTTTCTTTGTCGTGATCGGGGTTCTGGCGATGCTTGCGCGGCGGCGTTTGTTTGCCGTGCGCGCCGATCTGCCGCGCCGCCGTGGCAAGCTGATCCTCCAAAATGCCAGCGGCGGAAACGACCCCGGCGACGCGATCCCGCCAAGGCAGTACAGCCCGCGCAATGTGGGCAACGATGCTTCGGCATGGCCCGGGGGAAGCGGTGCAGGAGCCTCGGACAGCGTTGTGCCCAGTGCCAAGGAGGCGGCCGGAGACTCGGCGGCGCGGCAAGGGCAACGCTGGGGCGTCCCGGCAGATTTTGATGCCGAGGGCTTCTTGCAAATGGCCAAACGTAATTTCGTGATCTTGCAAGACGCTTGGGATCGCGCCGACATGGTCACGCTACGTTCAATGATGACCGATGCGATGGTCTCAGAGATCAGCCCGCAACTGGCCGAACGCGAGCGTCACACGGTCAGCCAGCCCAATAAAACCGAGGTGCTTACGCTCGATGCCCGGCTGCTTGGCATCCAGAAATTGCCCGATGGAGATTTGGCGAGCGTCGAGTTTTCCGGCGCTATCCTGGAAGATATTTCGGCGGGACCGAACCCGTTTCGCGAAATCTGGAATATGTACAGACCGGCCCACAGCGCCAGCGGCTGGCTGGTGGCGGGCGTACAAGCTTTGCAATAGCCGCCGGTACCCGCCAAGCCCGGCGGGCGATCCTTGCATGGCGCACCCGAACAAAACAAGGCAAGCGCTCGCGCGGATCGGGCCGATGGGCAGGCTCCATAATCCCCACTCATCATGATCGATTCTTCCTCTCCGTTGAGACACCTGAATACATTGTTGAGCCAGATCGGCAAGGGTCTGCAACCCCCCGCCTGGTTTGTCCGCGAAGCCCAATACCGCATCGTCCTGTTCCTCAACCATGTTTTGCAGCAGGAGCCGCAGGCGCAGCAACGCGTGGCGCGCCAGCAGGGGCGCAACGTCGCTGTGCAATGGGGGGCGCTGCATATGCGCTTGGTCGGCACACCTGCAGGCTTGCTCGAACTCGCCCCTGAGGGGACGCAAGCTGATTTGACCCTGAGCATCCAGGAGCGCTCTGCGCTGGATTTGGCTCAGACCGTACTGCGCGGCGCCAAGCCCGCGATTCAGATCGTGGGCGATGTGCAGCTCGCCGCCGAGGTCAACTGGCTGGTCGATCATGTGCGCTGGGACGCCGAAGAAGACCTCGCGCGCCTGATGGGTGACGTTCCCGCGCACGCCATCGGCAGCGCCGCGCGCCGCCTCGCACAGGCGCTGCGCCGATTTACCGGGCAAGCAACTCAGACATAAACAACATTCTGGCGACGGCTCATGCGGCGTTTCTATCGCGGACTGTTCATCATCCTGATCGCGCTGCGTTACGGATTGGATGAACTCGTCCTGAGCAGTTTCGGCACGCCTTGGATGCGTGTGATTGGGCGCGTGGTTTCGATAGGGCGCAATCTCGATGCGCCGCGCGGCCAACGCCTGCGCCAGGCGCTGGAACGCCTGGGGCCGATTTTCGTGAAATTCGGACAGGTGCTCTCCACGCGCCGCGATCTGCTGCCGCAGGACATTGCCGACGAACTGGCCTATTTACAGGACCGCGTGTCACCCTTCGATCCAGCGGTGGCGATAGCCACCATCGAGCGCGCCTTCAAACGCCCGATCGATCAGATTTTTGAGCACTTCGAGCGGACCCCGGTGGCCAGCGCCTCGATCGCGCAAGTGCACTTCGCCACGCTGCGCCAAGCTGACGGCACGCTGCGCGAAGTTGCTGTGAAAGTGCTGCGCCCGGGAGTGCGCGCGGCCATCGAAAAAGATCTGGTGCTGATGGCCATGATGGCCGGCTGGATCGAGCGCCATTCGGCCGATGCCAAGCGCCTGAGGCCGCGCGCGGTGATCGCCGAATTTGACAAGTATTTGCACGACGAGCTCAACCTCGCGCGCGAAGCGGCCAACGCAGCGCAATTACGGCGCAATATGAAGTCGCTCAATCTGGTGCTGGTTCCAGAAATGTTCTGGGACCTGTGCCACCCGGACGTGATCGTGATGGAGCGCATGAAAGGGATACCGATCGCACAAGTTGACCAGTTGCGCGCGGCCGGCGTTGATCTCGCCAAGCTCGGGCGCGATGGCGTCAAGCTATTTTTTACCCAGGTGTTCCGCGACGGTTTTTTTCATGCCGACATGCACCCAGGCAATATCCAGGTCAGCATCGAGCCGGCCACCTTCGGACACTACATCGCGCTGGACTTCGGCATCATCGGCACGCTTACCGAGAACGACAAGGAATATTTGGCGCAGAACCTCGCGGCCTTCTTCCGCCGTAACTACAAGCGCGTGGCCCAACTGCACATCGAAAGCGGCTGGGCCCCCGAGGGCACGCGCGAGGATGAGCTGGAATCGGCGATACGCACCGTGTGCGAGCCGATGTTCGACCGTCCGCTGCGCGAAATTTCGCTCGGGCTGGTTCTCATGGGGCTGTTTCAGGCTTCACGGCGTTTCAACATCGCGATCCAGCCGCAAC
Organism: Burkholderiaceae bacterium; assembly: GCA_031285125.1. Lineage (GTDB taxonomy): Bacteria > Pseudomonadota > Gammaproteobacteria > Burkholderiales > Burkholderiaceae_C > JAITWT01. The sequence goes on from JAITWT010000190.1 coordinate 7,398, forward strand.
TGGTCCTGCTGCAAAAAACCTTGCTCAACGTCGAGGGGTTGGGCCGCCAGCTGGCCCCCGAACTGGATCTTTGGATCACCGCCAAACCCTTTCTTGAAAAACTCACACGCGACCAGATCGGCCCGCGCAAGTTCTTCGAACAGTTGCGTGCCGAAGCGCCGCATCTGTCCAAACTATTGCCGCAGATTCCGCGCCTGCTGCACGACTACCTGGAGCGCCGTCCGGTGGACTATCAGCGCGAGCTGCAAGTGTTGCTGGCAGCGCAAAAGCGCACCCATGCACTGTTGCTGGGGGTGATCTACACGGGGATCGGATTCGTGCTGGGCGTGCTGGTCACGCAATTGCTGCTATTGATGCGCGCCCTGCACTGGTTCTGATCTTTGCTTTTTGAACCTGAAAGCAGCCATTGCGTGTGCTCGGCGTCAGGCAAAAGCGAAGTCACGCAAAAGCGAAGTTTGCTGGCACAGCGCCTGATCACTCCAACTCCCGCGCCAGCGCGCAGATGCCCGCCACTTGCCGTTCGATGGCTTCGGGCACGGGGACTTTCCCCAGGAGGACGCGGCGGGTGTAGTCGGCGGTCGCGGCGGCATCGGTGGCATCGAGGGCAGACGGCAAGCAGAGCGGCTCAGTGAAGGGGTCGGCCTCTTTGGTTTGCAGGAGACGGCGCGCCCCACGCACGAAGCCGTCGATTTGGAGCGTGCGCCGCGGGTCGGCGACGCTTTCGCCTTCGGTCCCTTTGGACAGCATGCCGCTGATTCCCATGCGCTCGAAGGTTTCGGTCATCAGGTGGGCATATTCCGTGTGGGTGTAGCTGCTGATGATGAGCTGCGCGCCCAGGCCCGGCTGCATCAGTTTGACCACACTGTGCGCCGGGTTGCGTAGCCCAATGGCTTGCCGCACGTCCAGCAACCGCTTGATCCCGGGGCACAGCAGTGCGGTGTCGGCGTGAACCAGTTCGCCATCGGCGATCGGATGATTCGGGCGCAGCGCGCCCAGCGCCGGGATGCCCAAGGCGGTCAGCACGGCTTGCGATGTCACGCGGCGCGCCTCGGTCGGACAGCCGTGCAGCAGAACCGGCAGTCCGGCCCGGGCGACCAGCAGGGCCAGAAGCGGCGTGAGCACGGGCAACCGGCGCGCGCCGTTGTAGCTGGGCAGCACCACCAGCGGGCGTCGCGTGGCCGGTAAGCGCGCCAGCCGCGCGTGCGTGGCATCGAGAAACCCCAGCATTTCTTCCGGCGCAATACCCTTGAAACGCATCGCGACGCAGAATGCGCCTGTGGCCAGATCGCTGGCGTGGCCATCGAGGACTTGCGCAAAAAGATCGGCGGCCTGTTCGCGTGGCAACGCCCGCGCTCCATGCTTGCCGCGTCCGATGCAGCGCAGGTAATGATTGATGCTCATCGGGGAATTACAACATCCCTCATGGAGGCCATGACACCGGTACGGCTTGCCTGTGTAGACACGATCTCAGTCCACGATCTCAGCCTCTATTTCAATAAAGTCAATAGAGCGCTAGAGCATTTTTGCTTTAATCATGCACATACCCAGTTGCGCTGAAATAATTGCGGCATCCATCGGCTGTGACGGTATCGACCAGTCTGCCGATTTCATCCCACAACGCATCCACGGCGCGCTTGGCAGCTTTTCGTAG
>JAITWT010000006.1 GCA_031285125.1 Burkholderiaceae bacterium
GAAATGGAGCGCGTGCAGCCCGGCGACGTGCTGGTGACGGACATGACCGACCCCAACTGGGAGCCGGTGATGAAGCGCGCCAGCGCCATCGTCACCAACCGCGGCGGGCGCACCTGCCACGCCGCCATCATCGCGCGCGAACTGGGCATCCCGGCGGTGGTGGGCTGCGGCGACGCGACCGAGCGCATCCAGGAGGGCGCCCTCGTCACCGTGGCCTGTTCGGAAGGCGACACCGGCTACATCTTCGACGGCCTGCTCGAAACCGAAGTCAGCGAAGTGCAGCGCGGACAGATGCCGCCGATCGACGTGAAAATCATGATGAACGTCGGCAACCCGCGACTGGCCTTTGATTTTGCGCAACTGCCCAGCGCCGGCGTCGGTCTGGCACGGCTGGAATTCATCATCAACAACAACATCGGCGTGCACCCGAAAGCCATTCTCGATTACCCCAACGTGGACAACGACCTGAAGAAAGCCGTTGAATCGGTGGCGCGCGGTCACGCCTCGCCACGTGCTTTCTATGTCGACAAGGTGGCCGAAGGCGTGGCCACCATTGCGGCCGCCTTCTGGCCCAAGCCGGTCATCGTGCGCCTTTCGGACTTCAAGTCCAACGAATACCGCAAGCTCATCGGCGGCTCGCGCTACGAACCCGAGGAAGAAAACCCCATGCTCGGCTTTCGTGGCGCCGCGCGCTACATCAGCGCCGACTTCGCCGAAGCCTTTGCGATGGAGTGCGAGGCGCTCAAGCGCGTGCGCGAAACGATGGGCTTGACCAACGTGCAAGTCATGGTGCCTTTTGTGCGCACGCTCGGACAGGCGCAACAAGTGGTCGAACTGCTGGCCCAGCACGGGCTCAAGCGCGGCGTCAACGACCTCAAACTCATCATGATGTGCGAAGTGCCCAGCAATGCGATCCTGGCCGATGAGTTTCTGGCGTATTTCGACGGCTTCTCGGTCGGCTCCAACGACCTGACGCAACTGACCCTGGGACTGGACCGCGATTCCGGCATGGAGCTGCTGGCCGCCGATTTCGACGAGCGCGATCCCGCCGTCAAGGTCCTGCTCTCTCGCGCCATTGCCGCCTGCAAAGCCAAAGGCCGTTACATCGGCATCTGCGGCCAAGGCCCCAGCGACCACCCCGACTTCGCGCTATGGCTGGCGCAACAGGGCATCGAGTCGATCTCGCTCAACCCGGACAGCGTCATCGCCACCTGGCAGAAGCTGGCGCAGGGCCGCCCCCAATAACCCCGCAAGAGGTCAATTCCGGCAGGGCCCTGATCCGTCGGCGCGCGCGGAGGGCTTGGGGCATCAAGGTCTCGGCGAAACTCATTTCTGTGCGCCTTTTCCTTTGGCTGCACCCGGCGCAACGAATCCCGGCTCCCCTGGGCCGGGCGCGCTTTCGCCAGCACCGAACAACAAGATTTGCGGGTTGTCATCCAAGCGTTTGGTGAAGCGATTGAAATTGCGTGCCACGCGCCCGGAGTCGTCGGTGAGGCGGTTCAAGCGTGGCAAGGTGGCGTTGTCGAAGTTGCCCACTGTTTTGGACAGCACATCGGCGGAGGCCGAAACCTTGTTAGCGGCCGTCTTGGTTGAGTTCAGCGTGCGCTGTGCGTTGCCCGCCAGCGTGCTCAGGTGATCAAGCGCCGGGTCCAATTTTTGTGCGATGCGGTTGATCGTCTCGCTCAATTGCGCCATGTTGTCCAGCGTCGTCGTCACGCGCTGCTGATTGTCAGGGCCGACCAGCGCGTTCAGGCGCCCGGCCAGTTCCTGCACCTGGTCAAGAATGTGCTCGCCGCGCTCCTGCAGCATCGCCAGCGCGCTGGGCTTGAGCGGGATGCGCGGCGGATGGGCGTTGTCGGGCTTGAGCGGCACGGCGGACTCCCCGTTGTCGTCCAGCGCAATGAAGGCCAGGCCCGTCACCCCCTGGTAGCTGAGCGTGGCGTAGGTCGAGGTGGTCAGCGGCACGCGTGCGTCGACCGTCAGGCGCACGCGGACGTTGCCGCGGGTTCTGGGATCGAAGTCGATCGAGGTCACTTTGCCCACCTCGATGCCGCGGTAGCGCACGGTGGCTTGGGGTTGCAGGCCGCTGACCGGTTCGCGCGTGGACAGTTGATACGTGTTACGCACCGTGGTATCACGCGTGAACCAGACCCCGAGTGCAATCAGGGCCGCGAGCAGCACCAGCACGAAGGCGCCAGCAGCGAAAGCGTGGGCTTTGTTTTCCATGACGAAAGATTTGAGTGATGTTCCGGCTGGAGCAAGGAGCGCACAAGCAGTCGTATTTTCAGCCGTTATTTCACAATGAGGGCAACTCAAGCATATCGCGCTTGGCGCGTCTACCGTTTCTGTCGTTATTTGTAGCTTTCTCTAGGGCCTGTTCACACTATTTCCGCAGTCGCGAAGGGCAGTATTGGCCTGCCCATCAAGGCACGCGACGCCGCATGGGCTACATGCCCATGCAAGGAGCGTAACGCCGAGGGGCGTGCCAAGACTGCCCTTCCCTTCGGGTTGCGCACCCGAGGGGCCGTCTGCGGCGTTGCAGGCGCTTGCAAGGCATCAAGCCTTGCTGCGCGCCTGCGCCTTGCATCCGGCCCCTCGGGTGCACAACGCGACTGCGGAAATAGTGTGAACAGGCCCTAGCGCGCAGGCGGCGTGCATGGGGACCATCCGTGCCGCGCAGCATCAAGGCGCTCTGGGTCGCTGTGCTGGCCCAGCGCCTGGAGCGCGCGCCGACCGCGCCCGCCGAGAAAGTAACGCTCAATAAATGGATGGGGAAAGGCCACGACTTCGCGCGGAGACGCGGCAATAATGACTTTCTGGTCAGCCAGCACCGCGATGCGGCTGGACAGATCGAACACCGTGTCCAGATCGTGCGTGACCATCACGACCGTCAGGCACAGTTCGCGCTGCAGTTCGCGCAGCAAATTACAAAATTCGTCGGAGCTTTCGGGATCGAGTCCGGCGGTCGGCTCATCGAGCAGCAACAGCGGTGCATCCATGACCAGCGCGCGCGCCAGCGCCACGCGCTTGATCATGCCCCCTGAAAGATCCGCGGGCATTTTGCTGGCGTGCTCGGGCTTGAGGCCGACCATTTGCAGTCGCGCCATCGCGGTTTCGCGCACCAAGCGTTCGGGCAGCGTTTTGAGTTCGCGCAGCGCGAAGGCAATGTTGTCCAGCACGTTGAAGGCCGAGAACAGCGCGCCGTGCTGAAATAACATGCCCACCTGCGCTGCGCCAGCGATGCTCAAACGCGCCGGCGACGCGCCAAAGACACGGACTTGGCCGCGCGCGGGATGTTCGAGCCCGAGAATCTGGCGCAACAGCACCGTCTTACCCGTGCCTGAGCCGCCCACCAGCGAAAGCACTTCGCCTTGGCGTATATCCAAATCCAAATCGCGGTGCACCACCTGCTCGTGACCGCGCGAACGAAATACCGTCCACAGTTTGCGGATTTCGACGGCGTTCCCGCGCGCATTGGCCGTGGCGATGTCCGGTGATGCGCTCATCAGAACCCGACCTCCTGGAACAAGATGGCGAACAGCGCATCGACCAGGATCACCGCCGTAATAGAAACGACCACCGAGCGCGTGGTGCCGCGCCCCAGGCTTTCGGTATTGGGCCGTACGAGCAGCCCTTCGTGGCAGGCAATCAGCGCGATCAGCACGCCGAACACGATCGATTTACCCAAAGCCAGCAGCACATTGGAGATCGGTACCGCAGCGGGCAGCGAGCGCACAAAGTATGCCGGGTCGATGTTCAGAACCAGATACGCCGCGATCATTCCCCCCACCAGCGCGGCCGCGGCCGTCCACAGGGCGATCAGCGGCATCGCCAACGCGAGCGCGAGCACGCGTGGCATCACCAGACGAAAGCTGTGCGCGATGCCCATGACGCGCATCGCATCGAGCTCCTCGGTGACGCGCATGACGCCGATCTGCGCCGTGATTGACGAGCCCGAGCGTCCAGCCACCAGCACGGCCGCCAGCACGGGGCCGAGTTCGCGCACCAGCGCCATACCCAGAATGTTGACGATGAACGCCTCGCCGCCATACTGGCGCAATTGCTGCGAGGTCAGATAAGCCAGCACCACGCCGATCAACAATCCGACCAGCGCGGTGATCGGCAACGCGCTCGCACCGCCGTGATAGAGCTGGCCGGAAAAATCGCGCCAGGGCCCCCGGTGCGGCGCACGCAGCAGACGACCGATGTCAAACACCAGCTGGCCGAGCATCTGCACATAGTGCTGCACATCATCGAACAGGCGCGCGCCATAGGCACCGAGACGGTTGAGTAGCAGACCAAACAAGCTCAACAGGCTAGACAGTAAGGATGCGCTCGGCTGTTGCGGCATTCGGGCAGGCGGTGCGGTTTGCACGGCCCGCGTCGTATAGCGCGCGATCTGCTCGAGCAACGCGCGCTGCGTCGGCGTCGCCTGAAGCTGCGCGGGCGCCCGGCCATTCCAGTGCAGCCAGAGCACTTGCGCGCCCACGTGATCGAGCCGCTCGATCGGGCGCAAATCCCACGCCTGCGCGGCGGCATCGGGCAGCGCCTCCAGCGTGTGCGAGAGCGCGCGCCACGTGTGGGGTTCTGCCAGCGCCAGCGCCACCCAACGTCCGCGCACCACCACCGCGCCGCGGGCGTGTTCAATACGCGGGGCCTGTATGGGATCTGTTGCGAAATCAGAGGCAGCGGACATGGCCAAAAAAGGTTTGCAGCGCCGGGGCGGGGTTGGCGGCAGGAGGTGCCATCGTACTTGGACACGAACAAGCGCACGTCTGCCATCACCCAACAAGACCTGCCGATCTTTCTTGGAAGCCAATTGTCGGTGAAGCCGGGTTGTCTATGGGGTCACCGGCGGGCCACCGGCGCCGGCGCGCTGGCGGCTCCCCGTCTGCAGCCCGATGCACAACGGCGCGCGCTTCTGCGCGAAGCGGGAAGAAGCCAGGACGATGACCGCTGAATCCGGCTCCGATGGACTGTGGCCTGTACAACACCCACCGTCATGCGCGCTGCATGCGCGGCCAGCCGCGCGATGACGGGCGATGGGCACAACGGCGCCGGGCGGCGCCCACGCCCACCAGCGTGCAAGCGGTGTTGCCCCGATCGCCCGAAAAGGGTCTGCGTGAGCCATTTGAGAGGGCAAACGCAGACACGAACCCGCGCTTAGGACTGATTAACCCACCGGGTCAATTCCATAATCAGCGCGTCGCTGGCCTCTTCCAAGGCTTTGACGCCGCCCGCGGCGTTGGGCGTTGGGGCGGGGCGTTGCACGGTGAACATGCGCTGGTTGATGATGGCGCATCCGCCTCCCGCCTGGGGCTGCACCAAAGTCGCGTGCACGCGCACCAGAGCGAAGCTGGTGTCGGACGCCTCCTGCGGGAAGTACTGGCTAAATTCCTCGAGCGACAGATGCAGCTCGGGCGTCTGGCCGGCCCCTGTCCGCGCACCCGCCTCCGCGCTCGAACCGCTGCTGCATTGCTCAAGTGCGGCGATCTTCGACCCCTCAAACACCATGCGGTGCAGCATCAATTGCTGCACCAGCCGCTTGTGCAGCAATTGCGCGGGCGGCTCGCTCCAGCGTGAATGGGTGTACATGCGCAGCGCATTGGCATCGTCGTAGCCCAAACGATAGAGCTGTTGCGTGCTATCCAGGTGCCCACGCGCCCCGATCTCCGGCACCATGAGCGGCGGCAGCACCGTCGGCGCTGTGGTTACGCTTCCCGCGGCACTGTCCGCGGCGAGCGCGCCGGGGCCAAAGTCGTAAATCGTGGCCGTAAATTTGCTCGGAAAAGGCAGTGCGCCACAACCGCCCAGCAGCGCGGCAGACAGCACGGCCGGCACGACCCAGGCGGCGGCGGCAAAACGCGTAGAGATTTTCCTAGAGACGTTGACGGGCTTCATTTTTGTATATCCTTTTCACTTTGCTCATCCGGATCAGTGAACGTAAACCCCGGTTCACCTGGGCCAGGCGGATTTTCGCCGTTACCGAACACCAGCGATTGCGGGTTGTCTTCTAAGCGCTTGGCGAAGCGATTGAAATTGCGCGCCAAACGTCCCGCATCGTTGGTGAGCCGGGCCAAGCTCGGCAAGGTCGCACTATTGAGAACCCCCACCGTGTTGTTGAGCTGATCGACGGTGACCGTTGCCTTATCGGCGATCGTTTTCGCCGATTCCAGCGTGTGCTGGGCGGTGGTCGTCAGCGCGTTCAGGTTGGTCAACACCGGGGTGAGCTGGCGCGAGAGATCATGCGTGAGTTGGCTGGTATTCGCACTCAATTGCGCGACGTTGTCCAATGTCGTCGCGATGCGCTCCTGATTGTCGGGGCCGATCAGCGCGTTCAAGCTTACCGTCAGCTCCTGCACTTGGTCGAGAATGCGCTCGCTGCGGTCCTGCAGTACCGCCAGCATACTGGGCTTGACCGGGATGCGCGGCGGATTGTCTTCATTGGGCTTGAGCGGCACAGTGGATTGACCGCTGTCGTCCAGCGCAATAAAGGCCAAGCCCGTCACGCCCTGGTAGCTGAGCGTGGCGTAGGTTGATTCGGTCATCGGCACACGGGTATCGACCGCAATACGCACGCGGACATTGCCGCGGGTCTGTGGATCAAGGTCGATCGAAGTCACCTTACCCACAGCGATGCCGCGGTAGCGCACCGTGGCTTTTGTTTCCAGGCCGTTGACCGGTTCGTTGGTGGACAGTTCGTAAGTGTTACGCACTGTGGTATCTCGCGTAAACCGGACACCGAGCGCAATCACGACGACAAGCAACACCAACACGAAGATGCTGGCGGCGAGGGCGTAGGCTTTCTTTCCCATGACAAAAATTTAAGTGACTTTTGTTGGCTGGTGCAAGGAGCATATAAGTAGTTATGTTTCCAGCCGCCGTTTCAATTACGGCAGCTTAATCATATCGCGTATGGTGTCCGATCAGTACCGGTGTTGTGGCAATGTTTTTACCTATTGACAATTCATAAAAGAATCAGAATCCCCTAATTTTTTCAAAGAGTTATACTTTTTAGTAATAAGCCGAGTTGGGCTGCGGTGGTGAAGCGAGATTCCAAGACGCAGACATGAATCGCAAAATAAGACCCGCCGATCTTTTCCTGGAGACACATCGTGAATGAAGTCCGTTTTGACTATGTGGTCATCGGCGCTGGCACCGCCGGCGCGCTGATGGCCAATCGTCTGAGCGCTGATACGCAGCGGCGTGTGCTTCTGATCGAGGCCGGAGGCAAGGACGATTACCTCTGGATCCGGATTCCCGTGGGTTATCTGTACTGCATCGGCAACCCGCGCACCGACTGGCTCTACAACACGGAGCCCGAGCCCGGCCTGAATGGCCGCGTGTTGCGCTATCCGCGCGGCAAGACGCTAGGCGGCTGTACCAGCATCAACGGCATGATCTACATGCGCGGCCAGTCGCGCGATTACGACCAGTGGGCACAACTGACGGGTGACCCGACTTGGTGCTGGGACAACGTGTTGCCCGCCTTCCGCCAGCACGAAGACCACTGGCGTGGCGATGCCGGCCAGACGCCGGATGCGCAGTTTGCCCAGTTTCACGGCCACGCGGGCGAATGGCGCGTCGAAAAGCAGCGCTTGCAATGGGACATCCTGAACGCCTTCGCCGCTGCCGCCGTGCAGGCCGGCATTGCGCACACCGAGGATTTCAACCGGGGCAACAACGAAGGCGTGGGTTATTTCGAGGTCAACCAAAAAAGCGGCTGGCGCTGGAACAGCGCACGCGCTTTTTTGCGGCCGGCCTGCACGGGCCGCCCCAATTTCACGCAGTGGACCCACGCGCAGGTCACGCGCCTGCTGATCGCACGCGATGACCGCGGTGCGCTGCGCTGTACCGGCGCCCAGGTGTGCAACGGCAGCGAACGGATCAGCGTCCATGCCCAGTGCGAAGTCCTGCTGTGCGCGGGCAGCATCGGCTCGCCGCAGTTGCTGCAACTGTCGGGCATCGGGCCGGGCGCGCTACTGCGCGAACACGGTATTCAGGTGTGCGCCGATCTGCCCGGCGTTGGCCAGAACCTGCAAGACCATCTGCAAATCCGCTCCGTTTACAAAATCAGCGGCGCACGCACGCTCAACACGCTGGCCCATTCGCTGTGGGGCAAGGTCAGCATCGGGCTGGAATACGCACTGCGGCGCAGCGGGCCGATGAGCATGTCGCCTTCGCAACTGGGCGCCTTCACGCGCAGCTCCCCCGAACACCTCTGGCCCAATATCGAATATCACGTGCAGCCGCTGTCGCTGGATGCTTTTGGCGAGCCGCTGCATCGCTTTCCGGCCTTCACCGCCAGCGTATGCAACCTCAACCCGAGCAGCCGGGGCACGGTGCGCATTCGCAGCCCGCGCCATGAGGACGCGCCAGCGATCGCGCTCAACTACCTGTCGACCGCCGAAGACCGCAAGGTAGCAGCCGATTCGCTGCGCGTGACGCGCCACATTGCCGCCCAGCGCGCGCTAGCGCCCTATCACCCCGAGGAATGGAAACCTGGCGCGCAATACCAGAGCGACGAGGATCTGACGCGCCTTGCCGGGGACATTGGCTCGACCATCTTTCACCCGGTCGGCACCACCAAGATGGGGCGCGACGACGACCCCCTGGCCGTGCTCGATACACGCTTGCGCGTGCGCGATGGCCGCGGCGGACTTATCGCCGGTCTGCGCGTGGTGGACGGCGGCGCGATGCCCACGATCACCAGCGGTAACACGTGCAGCCCGGTGCTGATGATTGCCGAAAAGGCCGCCGCCTGGGTGCGTGAAAATGCAACCAAAAGTATCTCAAGTAGGGGTTAATACGGATACACACAAGCACATTAATGGCCTAAAGTAAACCCACTCGTTGCTCGGACGCATCTGTCCTGTAGCGCGGGAGGCCGGGGAGACAACCATTCGGTGACTGAGAAATTCAACGATATTCCAGGACAAGGTGTCCGCTGAGATACCGGTTTTAGTTTTATATTTACCCAAGCGCCGCAAGTCGGCGCTTTTTTTTGTCTCCTGCCATCACCCGTTGCGGCTTCGCAGCGTCCGCTCTACGAGGGTCCAGGGTCTGGCGCACACCGCCGCCCTGTCCGTAACACGTCACCCTGGGCGCTCTAAAAACACGGTTTCATGTCTCGACATTTCCGTGCCGAGGCAGTCCGCACGCCCCGGCAAAGCCGGGCGCTGGTGCGCCCCGATGACTTGTGCGCCGGTTGCCGGTGTGCCGGTGGCCGCCTACCCCAGTCGCGCCTTCAGCAGTGCATTGACCTGCGCCGGATTGGCTTTGCCGTGGCTGGCTTTCATCACCTGACCGACCAGCGCGTTGAGCGCCTTGTCCTTGCCCGCCTTGAACTGCGCGACGTTGTCCGGATTGGCGGCAATTACGTCGTCCACGATTTTTTCCAGCGCCCCCGCGTCGTTCATTTGCTTGAGGCCCATGGTCTCAATCAAGCTGTCAATCATTTCCAGCGCTTTGGCGTCCAAGTACGTTTCTGTCATCTCATCCGCCTCAGGTTCGCCGCGTTTTGTCAGGATGCCGCCCTGGCTGCTCCAGAGTGCTTCAAATACACGTTTGCCCGCGTTGTTGGAAATCGTGCCGTCAGCAATGCGGCGAATCAGAAAGGCGAGTTGCCTGGCGCTCACGCAAGGCAGGAATGGACCCTCTCCGGCCTTTAACCGTTGGAAACCATCCGGAGTGAACGCGCCCTCTCCGGTATTTAACCGCCGCGAGAACTCGCCCATGACCCAGTTGCTGGCCAGCTTAGGCTGGCCCGAGATTTTGGCGGTTTCCTCAAAATAGGTCGCCATCGCCTTGCTCTGCGTCAGCGTGATGGCGTCATAGTCCGGCAGCCCGTAATCGGCCACGAAGCGCGCTGCCATGGGCGCGGGCAACTCCGGCATCCCGGCCTTGACCCGCTCGACCCAGTCCGGCTCGATCACCAGCGGCGGCAGATCAGGGTCGGGAAAATAGCGGTAATCGGCGGCGTCCTCCTTGGTGCGCATGGCGCGTGTCTCGCCCGTTTCGGGGTCGAACAGCACGGTCGCCTGCTCAATGGCATGGCCGTCCTCCAGTTGCTCGATCTGCCAGCGAATCTCGAAGTCGATCGCCTGCTGCATGAATTTGAAGCTGTTGAGGTTCTTGATTTCACGCCGCGTGCCCAGCGGCGCGCCGGGTTTGCGCACCGATACGTTGGCATCGCATCGGAAAGAACCCTCCTGCATATTGCCGTCGCAGATGCCGATCCACGTGACGATTTTGTGCAGCTCCCGGGCGTAGGCGACGGCTTCGGCGGTCGAGCGCATATCCGGCTCGGTGACGATTTCCAGCAGCGGCGTGCCCGCGCGGTTCAGGTCGATACCGCTCATACCGGCGAAGTTTTCGTGCAGCGACTTGCCCGCGTCTTCTTCGAGGTGCGCGCGCACCAGGCGCACGGTTTTGAGATCCCCCTCCAGATCGAAACTCACCGAACCGCCCTGCACCACGGGAATTTCATACTGGCTGATCTGATAGCCCTTGGGCAGATCGGGATAGAAGTAGTTCTTACGCGCAAAGATGCTGCGCGGCGCGATCTGCGCGCCCAGCGCCAGTCCCAGCCGGATCGCGCGCTCGACTGCGCCTTTGTTCATCACCGGCAATGTGCCCGGCAGTGCCAGATCGACCGCGCAGGCCTGCGTGTTCGGCGGCGCGCCGAAAGCGGTCGAAGCGCGGCTGAAAATCTTGCTCGCGGTTGAGAGTTGCGCGTGGGTCTCGAAGCCGATGACGACTTCGTAGCCGTGGATGAGTGGTGAGGTAGATGCTGTCGTCATGGCTGCCATGGGCTCTTGCTGGCGGAGTTGAAGGCGATCAATGGGTTCCCGCCGAACGCGCTATCCGGGGCACAAACGCATTCGATGAATTTCTGGGTGAGGGCTTCGCTTTGAAGCGCCGAAGGAGAATGTAAAGACGTGAGCGCGGGCGCGTTCACGTCACGCTCCCTGCGGCGCACGCAAATGCCAATCCGTGGCTTGCTGAAAACGATGCGCCGCATTGAGCAGACGGGCTTCGGCGTAGTAGTTGCCGATCAATTGCAAACCCACGGGCATATGCTGATCGAAACCGCAGGGCACGCTCATGCCCGGCAGGCCCGCCAGCGAGGCGGGCAGGGTAAAGATATCGGCCAGGTAATCGGCCACCGGATCGTTGCCGTGCTCGCCGATCTTCCTCGCGGTGGTGGGAGCGACGGGACCGGCGATCAGATCGCACTGCTTGAACGCCTGCTGAAAATCGTCGGCGATCATGCGGCGCACCTTCTGCGCCTGCAGGTAGTAAGCGTCATAGTAGCCGTGCGAAAGCACGTAGGTGCCGATCATGATGCGGCGCTTGACTTCGTCGCCAAAGCCTTCGGCGCGCGTCTGCTCGTACATCTCGGACAGGTCGCGGTAGTTGCTGGCGCGGTGGCCGAATTTCACGCCGTCGAAGCGGCTGAGATTGCTCGACGCCTCGGCCGGCGCAAGCACGTAATAGACCGGAATCGACAGCTCGGTACGCGGCAGCGAAATCGTCACGCGCCGCGCGCCCAGCTTTTCGTATTCGGCCAGCGCCGCGTCAATCGCTGCACGCACACCGGGGGCAACGCCGGCCCCGAAAAACTCCTGCGGCACGCCGATGCGCAGGCCCTCGATGGAATCGCCAAGCGCGCGCGTGTAGTCTTCGGCAGCGCGCTCCAGCGAAGTCGAATCGCGCTCGGGATCAGGACCGCACATCACCGACAGCAGCAGCGCGCAATCGCGCGCCGAACGCGCCATCGGCCCGGCCTGATCCAGGCTCGACGCGAAAGCGACCATGCCGTAGCGCGAGGCGCGCCCGTAAGTCGGCTTGATGCCGGTCACACCACAAAAAGAAGCGGGCTGGCGGATCGATCCGCCCGTATCGGTCCCGGTGGCTGCGGGCGTCAAACGCGCGGCCACCGCCGCGGCACTGCCCCCCGAAGACCCGCCGGGGACACGCGCCGTATCCCAGGGGTTGCGCGCCGGTTGCACCGCGCCAATACCGGCGGCGGGCACGGCAACATTTTCGTTGGCTGAGCCCATCGCGAACTCATCACAACTGAGCTTGCCTAGCGTGACCATGCCGGCTTGCGCCAGCTTGCGCACCACGGTTGCATCGAAGGGCGAGCGGTAGCCGGCCAGGATGCGCGAGCCCGCAGTGGTCGGAAGGTCGGCGGTAACGAAAATATCCTTGTGCGCAATCGGCACGCCTGCGAGCCGGGGCGCGCCCCCCGCGGCAATGGCGGTATCGGCGGCGCGCGCCTGCGCGAGCGTGACCTCGGGATCGAGCGCAACAAAAGCGCCCAAAGCGGCGTGCGCGTCGATGCGTGCGATAAAGTGCTGCGCGACTTCGACCGCCGAAACTTCGCGCGCGGCCAGTACACCGGCCAACTCGGCGACGCCCAGTGTATGCAAATCGGCGCGGCTCATTCGATCACCTTGGGCACGAGAAACAGTCCATCCTGGACAGCAGGAGCGCTGCGCTGGTTGGCTTCGCGCGCGTCAGGCTCGCGCACCGCGTCTTCGCGCAGGCGCAGCATCACGTCCTCAATGGCCGCCACCGGGTGCGTGAGCGGCTGTACGCCGGCGGTGTCCACTGCGCGCATGCGCTCGACCAGTTGGAACAAATTATTGATCTGATCCAGCATACGCTGGCGCTGTTCAGGCGTCAGCCGCAACTTGGCCAGTGCGGCGATGCGGGTGATATCGGAGGCAGTCAATGACATCGGACAAACAAGGCCTGGAAGGCCGCTGGAATATGTGTAATGCGGGACAGAGTTAAAACGCAAAAACACAATTGCGTATTGTCTGCACCCGATTTTTTCAAAGGGAATAAGGTATTATCCGCTTCGCCGCATTTTCTGTTGCATTCTCAGGGAAGGTGACGGCATCTGTTGCGAAGAAACCGGTTTCCCCCGTCAGTTAACCCTCAAAAGTGGGCGAGAGCCTGCCCAAGCGCAAGCTACGCCCCAAAGGATTCCACACATGTTTGGAGCATTCCGTCGATATTTTTCCACTGATCTTGCAATTGATCTGGGCACAGCCAACACACTAATCTTTGCTCGAGACAAAGGTATTGTGCTCAATGAGCCGTCAGTCGTTGCGATTCGTCACGAAGGCGGCCCGCACGGCAAAAAGGTGATTCAGGCCGTCGGCGGTGAAGCCAAAGCCATGCTCGGCAAGGTGCCCGGCAATATCGAGGCGATTCGCCCGATGAAAGACGGCGTGATTGCCGATTTCGTCATCACCGAGCAGATGATCAAGCAGTTCATCAAAATGGTGCATCCGCGCACCTTGCTGACCCCCAATCCGCGCATCATCATTTGCGTGCCTTGTGGTTCTACACAGGTCGAGCGGCGCGCGATCAAGGACGCCGCCGAGGCCGCCGGCGCTTCGGCGGTTTATCTGATCGAGGAACCGATGGCCGCTGCTATTGGCGCAGGCCTGCCGGTTTCCGACGCCAGCGGCTCGATGGTGGTCGACATCGGCGGCGGCACCACCGAAGTGGGGGTGATCTCGCTGGGCGGCATGGTCTACAAGGGCAGCGTGCGCGTGGGCGGAGACCGCCTGGACGAGGCCATCATCAATTACATCCGCCGCAATTACGGTATGTTGATCGGCGAGCCGACCGCCGAAGTCATCAAGAAGAGCATTGGTTCAGCCTTTCCCGGCTCCGAGGTCAAGGAGATGGAAATCAAGGGCCGCAACCTCAGCGAAGGCGTACCGCGCAGCTTCACGATCAGCTCCAACGAAGTGTTGGAGGCGCTGACCGAGCCGCTCAACAGCATCGTGTCCTCGGTCAAAAATGCACTCGAACAAACGCCGCCCGAGTTGGGCGCGGATATCGCTGAACGCGGCATGATGCTCACAGGCGGCGGCGCGCTGCTGCGTGACTTGGACCGCCTGCTGGCCGAAGAAACCGGCTTGCCCGCGCTGGTGGCCGAAGACCCGCTGACCTGTGTCGTGCGCGGCTCCGGCATTGCGCTCGAGCGTATGGATCACCTGAGAAACATTTTTACGAGCGAGTCGTGATCGGCCCCCGTCCGATCCACTCGGTCGCCGCGTGCCCGTTCATGAATCAATGAATCAGGATTAACCAACCTGCAATCGAAGTCCCTGGATTTTCCCCATGCCGATAGGCACGATCGACCGCAGCGCACCACCGCTGTTCAATCAAGGACCTTCGGCGTTGAGCCGACTGATTTTGTTCAGCGCTCTGGCACTGTTTCTGATGGTGATTGACGTGCGCTTTCACTTCGCACAGCCGGTGCGCAGCACGGTTGGCGCAGTGCTTTATCCCTTTGAGTTGTTTGCACTCAAGCCGGTGGAGTGGGTCAGTCAGGCTAACGATTACTTTGGCCGGCTGCAGGTGGCGCAACGTCAGGCTGCGCAGGCCCAGAAGACACTGGTGGTGCAATCCGAGCGCGCCAGCCGGGCCGACGCGCTGGCGCAGGAAAATTCGCGCTTGCGCGCTTTACTTGAACTGCGTCAGCGTGCCCCGGTGATGGGCTATCCGGCCGAAGTACTCTATGACGCGGCCGATCTCTACAGTCGCAAGATCGTGATCGACCACGGCTCGCTGCACGGTATCGTGCCGGGCTCACCGGTGATTGACGCCCAGGGCGTGCTAGGCCAAGTGACACAGGTGACGCCTTTGACCAGCGAGGTCACGCTGGTGACCGATCCCAATCTGTCGATTCCGGTACAAAACACGCGTACCGGCGCGCGCGGCGTCGTCTTTGGCGCGGCCAATGCAGACAGTGAGATGGAGTTGCGCTTTGTGGCCGCGCACGCCGATTTACGGCCGGGCGATTTGTTGACCACCAGCGGTCTTGATGGGATTTATCCGGCAGGCCTGCCGGTGGCGACGATCGAGCGCATTGAACACCACGCCGACTCGAACTTCCCGCGCGTGCACTGCAAGCCGCAGGCAGACGTCCCGATCGCGCACTATGTGCTCGCGCTCAAACCCGTAGGCCAACCCTTGCCGCCGCCGACCAACGACGCCATCGATACCACTTCGTCTGTGTCTCCTGCGGCGGTTTCTGCTCTTACTTCTGGATCGCCCGCGAAGTCCCGTGCCGCGGCGCACCCCCCGCATTCGACCCATAGCCGAACCAAGGGGAAGGCCGAGGCCGCATCGCCCGATAAATCAAAGACCCGCCCATAATGGCGTCGCATATGGGTAATCGCCAATCACTGCAATATCTCGACCGTCCACAGTTGTTACTCCCGGTCAATCCGAGATTCGTGTGGACGACCCTGTTTATCGCCTTGCTGATCAACATGCTGCCGTTTGGGCGCGTGCCGTGGATGCCCGATTTTCTCGCGCTGACCATCGTGTTCTGGGGCGTACACCAGAACAAACGCGTGGGCGTGGGCACCGCCTTCTTTTTAGGGGTGCTGATGGACGTGCAGCAAGCCGCGCTTTTGGGCCAGCACGCCCTGATTTACACCTTGCTGGGCTATTTCGCTGTCACTGTCCACCGCCGGCTGTTGTGGTTCCGGCTGGTCTTGCAGGCCATACGGGTGTTTCCGCTGTTCTTGTTGGTGCGGCTGATTGAGCTGGGTATCCGCATGCTCGGGGGCGACACCTTTCCTGGCTGGTCACTGCTGCTGGCCCCGGTCATTGAAGCTGTGCTGTGGCTACCCGCCACATGGCTGTTGCTGGCACCCCAGCGGCGCGCGCCGGAGCCGGATGCGAACCGTCCTCTATGACCCATCGACAGCTTCGTGTGCCCTGTGTCGCTCGGGTACGTGCCCCATGGCCTGAGCAAACCCGTTTCGCACAGGCTGGAGGGGCTTGGTTCGGGTATCTTCGAAAAGTCCGCATCACCGATGCATACGCCAGGGGATTTTTGCATGCGTCTTCCATAGCGGGCGCATTCTGGGTTCGGGCGCTTTGCTGCGTTGCAAATGCAGGCGCAGCCTCGCTCAGGGGTTCTTGGCTGGTTTGACATGAACGAAATCCGCGACACCGTCAGCGAACTGACGCACTTTCGCCGCCGCGTCCAGGTCATCAGCGCAGTGGTGCTGATTGCTTTCGTGGTACTAGCGGCGCGGCTGGTGTATTTGCAAGTGACGCGCCATGCAGACCTGGCTGCGCAAGCGGAGAGCAACCGTACTTCGGTCGTACCGATCGTGCCCAGCCGTGGGCTGATCATCGATCGCAACAGCGTCGTCCTGGCTTCCAACTATTCGGCGCACACGCTGGAAATTACGCCTTCCAAACTCGACGGCGATGTCGACAGCACGATCGACGCGTTGGCCCAAATCGTTGAGATCACGCCGCGCGACCGCAAGCAGTTCAAACGCCTGCGCGAAAATTTACGCATCTTTGACTCGATTCCTATCCGTACCCGCCTCAATGACGAAGAGGTCGCGCGCTTTGCCGCGCAGCACTACCGCTTTCCCGGCGTTGAAATCAAGGAGCGGCTGTTGCGTCATTACCCGCTGGGCGAGGTCGCCAGCCATGTGATCGGCTATATCGGACGCATCAACCAGAGCGAAAAAGAAGCGATGGACGACTGGAGCGACCAGGACCAGGCCAACTACCGGGGGACTGAATACATCGGCAAGCTCAGCATTGAACAAGGCTACGAGAAGATACTGCACGGGACCACGGGTTTCGAGCAAATAGAAACTTCGGCCAACGGAAACGCCGTGCGTCAATTGGCGAATCAGTCCTCGACGCCCGGCAATACCGTGATGCTGACGCTGGACATCAAACTGCAAAAACTGGTCGAAGACCTGTACGGCAAGCGCCGCGGCGCGTTGGTGGCGATCGAACCCAAGACTGGCGAGGTGCTGGCTTTCGTGAGCAAGCCCACCTTTGATCCCAACCTGTTTGTCGAAGGCATCGACACCGAAACTTGGCAATCGCTCAACGAATCGCCCGACAAACCCTTGCTCAACCGTGCGCTGCGCGGCATCTATCCGCCCGGCTCGACCTACAAGCCTTTCCTGGCGTTGGCCGCGTTGCAAACGGGCAAGCGCGGGCCCAATGTATTCGTCAACGATCCGGGGTACTACATGTTTGGCGGGCACCGGTTCGGCAGCCCAGATGGCTACCTGGGCGGGGTCGACATGCGGCGCGCGCTTGAGCTCTCCAGTGACGTTTATTTCTACTCGCTGGCCAACGAAATGGGCGTGAACGGGATTCACGACTTCATGGATCCGCTGGGCTTTGGCCGGCTCACGGACATCGATATCCCCGGCGAAGTGCGCGGCGTGTTGCCCAGTATCGAATGGAAACGCCGGGTCTACCGTCAAAAATGGTATCCGGGCGAGACCATCTCGCTGGGAATCGGCCAGGGTTACAACAGCTTCACCATGCTGCAATTGGCCAACGCCACCGCGACGCTGGCCAATGGCGGTTTCAAACACCGCCCGCATCTGGTGCGCGCCCTCGGTGAAGAAGAAAATGCTGAGCTCAAACCCGTCGTACAGCCGCCGGCGACCGATCTGGGCTTCAAGCGGGGCAACATTGCGGTGGTGCGCGATGGGATGGAGGCTGTGGTCAAGACCGGCACGGCGCGCGGGTCATTCGTTGAGGCGGGCTACCAGGCTGCAGGAAAGACCGGTACGGCGCAAGTCATCACATTGGCGCCGCGCACCCGATACGTCGCGCACGCATTGCCAGAAGCCCACCGCGATCACGCGCTCTTCATCGCCTTTGCGCCTGCCGATGATCCGAAAATTGCCGTGGCACTGATTGTCGAGAATGCGGGTTGGGGCGCAGGTGCGGCGGCACCGATCGCGCGCAGGGTATTCGACTATTGGCTGCTGGGCCAGTACCCCAGTGAAGAAGACATCGCCGCCGTCCAAGCCGGCCGAGCCACGGCACCGATAGGACAGCCGCGCCACGTCAACGAAATTGCATGGCCGCCAGGGGCTCACGTGGGCACGGATGCCCAAACCGATACGGGGGAGAGCGCTAACCCTAGTTCAAGCGAGGCGCAGCCATAACCTCAGATTTCTAAATATTGCGCTTGAACCGGCGGTTCAGCGCTTGTCCTTAGAACCTGTTCAAAGTCCCCCCGAAGTATGAGAAGCTCAATGGATGAGAGAAACCTACCCAAGCGACATCAGTCGAGAGCAATTTGAAGTCATCAGGCCGCTGCTGGAGAGCGC
>JAITWT010000029.1 GCA_031285125.1 Burkholderiaceae bacterium
TGTGCGTTGATGCTTTCAACGGCCAGCCCGGCGTCGATACCGCTTACTACGCCACGCGCTTTGGCTACGAAAAAGGCGACGCCAACAACGTGCGCGCCCTGCTCGAACAAATGCAGGGCCTGGCCAACCGCCGCGCCGCGCTGGTCAGCACACTGGTCGCGCTGCGCCGCCACGACGACCCCGAGCCGCTGGTCGCCACCGGCCGCGCGGCAGGCGAAATCACCCATGCGCCGATCGGCGAACACGGCTTCGGCTTTGATCCGGTGCTATTCATCCCCGCCTTGGGCAAAACCTTCGCGCAACTGCCGCCCGACATCAAAAACGCCCACAGCCATCGCGGCCAAGCCGCCCGCGCCATGGTCGCGCTGATGCGGGAACGCTGGTTTGCCTGAACACACCGCGCATCGCGATGCCCGCCGATACCACTGACGACGCCGCGCCTGCTGACGAACCCACCGCGCACGCCAACGATGCGGCTTGGCAGATGCGCCCCGGCCCGCTGCAACTGGGCGCGCTGCCGCCGCTGGCGGTTTACGTGCACATCCCGTGGTGTTTGCGCAAGTGCCCCTATTGCGATTTCAATTCGCACGCGCAGCGCGACGGTCAGGCGCTGCCCGAACAGCGCTATCTGGACGCGCTCATCGCAGACCTCGACGCCGCGCTGCCGCTGGTCTGGGGCCGCCCGGTGCACAGCATTTTTCTGGGCGGCGGCACACCCAGCCTGTTCGCGCCCGAGACCATCGACCGCCTGCTGGCCGCCCTGCGCGCGCGCCTGCAACTGCTGCCCGGCTGCGAGATCACGCTCGAAGCCAACCCCGGCACCTTTGAGCGCGAGCGCTTTCGCGCCTACCGCGCCGCGGGCGTCACGCGGCTGTCGCTGGGTGTGCAGAGCTTTGACGACGCGCACCTGCGCGCCATAGGCCGCGTGCACGACCGCGCTCAGGCCCTCGCCGCAGCCGAAGAGGCCGCGCAAGCCTTCGAGACCTTCAACCTTGATCTGATGTACGCCCTGCCCGGCCAAACGCTCGATCAGCTCGATGCCGATCTGCATCAGGCGCTCGCTTTGGGCACGCCGCATTTATCGGTCTATCACCTGACCATCGAACCCAACACCGCCTTTGCCCGCCAGCCGCCGCCACTGCCCGACGACGACACGGCCTATGCCATGCTCGACCGCATCACCGAGCGCACCACGGCAGCGGGGCTGGCGCGCTACGAAGTCTCGGCCTACGCGCGCAACAGCCACCGTTGCGCGCACAACCTCAACTACTGGCAATTCGGCGACTATCTGGGTCTGGGCGCGGGCGCGCACGGCAAACTTAGCTTCGCGCACCGCATCGTGCGCCAGATCCGCTGGCGCGACCCGCAGCGCTACATGGCGCAGGCGCTGCAAGGCCAAGCGATTTCGCGCAGCGCCGACGTGGCGCTGGCCGACCTGCCCTTCGAGTTCATGCTCAACGCGCTGCGCCTGAAAGACGGCTTCGCGCTGGCCGACTTCACCGCCCGCACCGGGCTGGCCCTGACCGCCGTCCAGCGCGGCTTGCAAGAGGCCGAACGCAAGGGCCTGCTTGAGCGCGACCTGCACCGCGTTTGGCCGACAGCGCGCGGGTTTGACTTCCTCAGCGACCTGCAAGAAATTTTTCTGTCTAATGCGTAATAGGGTAACGGGGTCATGGAGTGGTCACGGCGTCGTCAAGGGCGCGAGATAACAGGCAAACGGCCCACCGGATAAAATCTCCCTCCTCCGGAAGCGTGGCAGAGTGGCCGATTGCGCTGGTCTTGAAAACCAGAGACGGGCAACCGTCCGTGAGTTCGAATCTCACCGCTTCCGCCAAGAATGCTCCAGCGCGATCCACAAAGGCCCCACCCAATCTCTGGCGTGGGGCTTTTTCGTTCTTAGATTCATCCATAACCGTCCAATAAAACCCACATCGATTCCGCTACAGCCAAGCGCCGATCATGGTGATGTACCCACTTTCAAGCAGCTTTTCATCGATCTCGAATACCAATCGTCCCTTTTGCCTCCCGAGGCATCAACCATCGTCGATCTTGGCGCCAACATAGGTCTGGCTGCCCTTTATTTCGGGACGCGCTATCCGCAAGCGAAAATTCTCTCCGTCGAGCCCGATCCAGGCCCTATTCCGTTTTATTGCGTAATATAAAAACCCTGGAACGCGTCATCTCGTATCAGGCCGCAGTCTGGACACACGATGGGGAGATTGGCCTGCGCACCGAAGACGAAGCCCATCGTTCACTGGGCGCCTGGGGCGTGCAGGTGACAGCGGCGCCACGGTCAGATGAAATCAGCGTACCCTGCTATCGTCTTGCCACACTGCTTGATCTTGCCGGGTTCCAAGAGGTGGATATTCTCAAGGTTGACATCGAAGGGGCGGAGCTCGAACTCTTTTCTGGCGGCATGGATGACTGCCTTGACCGCGTCAAGATGATCATCATCGAAACCCACGATCGCTTCCGCCCTGGCAGCGAAGCAGCGGTGCGCAAGGCTTTAGAACCTGTTTACGATCTCAAATGACTCACGCAGATGCCTTTTCGGGAGGGGATGCAAGGCGCAGCGCGCAGCCCATAGCCCGGCTATGGGCAAGCGTTGCAACGCGGCAGACCGCCCGAAAAGGCCTCTGCCCTTCGGGTTGGGCCGAAATCGGGCGATTGGGC
>JAITWT010000056.1 GCA_031285125.1 Burkholderiaceae bacterium
TCCTCGGGAAAGTCGAGCGTGGCCTCGATCAGCAGGCGCAAATCGACCAGTTCATCGCGCAGCGCGTGGATCGCGCCGGAAAACGCGCCGGACAGCGAGCGGCTGGCCGAGCGGGCCGCTGCGGCGGTGCTGGCGTCGATCAAATCGGCCACGGCTTCGGCCTGCGCCAGATCGAGCTTGCCGTTGAGGAAAGCGCGTTGGCTGAATTCGCCCGGTTGCGCCAACCGCAGCCCGGGCAGCAGCACGCGCCCATCGGGGCCGGGTGCCGCCGCTGCTTCCAGGCAGCGCGCCAGCAGCAGTTGCAGCACCACCGGGCCGCCGTGCGCTTGCAGCTCCAGCACGTCCTCGCCGGTGTAGGAATGCGGCGCGGGGAAAAACAGCGCGATACCGTGGTCGATGGCTTGGCCGTCCGCATCCAGAAACGGGCCGTAGTGCGCCGTGCGCGGCCTCAGGCTGCGCCCGGTCAGGGCCCGCGCCAGCGCGCTCAGCGCCGCGCCTGATACGCGCACGATGCCGACCGCGCCCCGGCCCGGCGCGGTGGCGATGGCGACGATGGGGTCAGCGGCGTGGGCAAGCATGGGGTGTGGGTCGGGTCGGGGCAAAGGGGCGGATTAATGCCCGGCTATTGTGCGCTGGGGTGCGCTGGGGTGCGCTGGGCTTTGCGCGGGGCGGCTGTTTTGTTGGCCGGGAGCGTAAACAGGTTCTATGTCGGCGCGGATCGGGCGCGGTGTTTGGCGTTTGACTTCGGTGCTTGATTTTCACGTTTGATTTTCGCGCCGTTACGATCACACCCATTGCGCCTGTCCGCCTGAGCCGCGCTGCGCGCGCGGCGCACGCTATCCGCGCTTCATTTTTTACGCCCATCCCCATGCCCTCCCTCCACGAACGTGCATTCATCATCTGGCAAACCTTGCGCCGAGTCGGTGCGTTGTCGGCGCCTTACTTTCGCAGTGAAGAAAAGTGGCGCGCCTGGGCCATGCTCATCGGTGTGATTGCGCTCAACCTGGCGGGGGTGTGGATGTCCAAGTTGTTTACCGACTGGTACAAGGTTTTTTACGACGCGCTGCAAAACAAAAACCAACACGTGTTCTGGGTACAAATGGGCCGCTTCATGGTGCTGGCCTTTGTGAGTATCTTCATTGGCTTGGTGACTTACTACTTGACGCGCTTGCTGCAATTGCGCTGGCGTGCCTGGATGACGCGCCGATATATGACCAATTGGCTGGAGCGCCGGGTGTTCTACCGGCTCGAACTGGCGCGTTTTGCATCCAGCCCGGGGGGCGCGCAAACGAATCCGGACAACCCGGATCAGCGTATTCAGGAAGACATGGATCTGTTCACCAGTCAGACCCTGTCGCTGTTGATGGATTTGCTCAGTTCAGTGGCCACATTGGTGGTTTTCGTCGGCATGCTGTGGACCCTCTCGGGCCAGTTCACGCTACCGATTGCCGGGCACGTGGTGGTCATTCCGGGCTTCCTGGTGTGGGTGACGCTGGTCTACTGCATCGTTGGCTCGGTGCTCACGCACTTTGCCGGGCGTTCGCTGATCGGGCTGAATATCCGCCAGCAGCGTTATGAGGCGGACTTCCGCCATCGCATGATCCGGGTGCGCGAATACAGCGAAGCGATCGCGCTCGAAGGCGGAGAAGCGGTCGAACGTCAGCGTCTGGATGAAGGCTTTTCCAGCGTGCTGGGCAACACCTTGCGGCTGATCTACAAACAGCTCGGGCTGACTTCCTTCACCAGCTCCTTCAACCAGTTGGCGGTTGTGTTCCCCTTCATCATTGCGGCGCCGCGCTTTTTCAGTGGCGCCATTCCACTGGGCACGCTGATCCAGATTTCCAGCGCCTTTGGCCGCGTCCAGGGTTCGTTGAGCTGGTTCGTCAACAGTTACTCCAGCTTGGCCGCCTGGCGCGCCAGCGTGGACCGTCTGACCAGCTTCGATGCGTCGATCCAGGCGCAAGCGCGAGCCCATGCCGGACTCGATCATGAAAACGCCAGCGACATGCAGGCGTGGCAACTCGATGTCAAGCTGCCCACCGGCGCCACCTTGCTGTATGAGGCCACGCTGCGCGTGCAGCCCGGTGACAACGTGCTGGTGCAGGGCCCCACGGGCAGCGGCAAATCGACCCTGTTTCGCACGCTCGCGGGCATCTGGCCGTTCGCGCGTGGGCAGGTACGGATGCCGCGCGATACGATGTTCATTCCCCAGCGCCCCTACGTGCCCGATGGCCGTCTGCGCGATGCGCTGGCCTATCCCGCGCCGGCCGCACGCTACGATGACGCGGCCCTGCGCCAGGCGCTGCAAGACGCGCTGCTGCCCGAACTGGCCGACCGGCTCGACGATAGCGACGCCTGGAGCCAAAAACTCTCCGGCGGCGAGCAGCAACGTCTGGCGATCGCCCGCGTCCTGCTGCGCAAACCCGCGTGGTTGTTTGCCGATGAGGCCACCAGCGCGCTCGATGAGGCGAGCGAAAAAATCCTGTACCAGCGGCTCGCCGCGCAAGCCCGCGCAGCCGGCGGCGCGCTGGTCTCGATTGCGCACCGCCCCTCGCTGGCCGAATACCACGCCGCGCGCTGGACCCTGCGCCCGCAGCCCGAAGGCGCCGATGCACGCTACCGGATGGAGGTTTCGGCGGGGTAGGCCGGTTGCAACGCACCTGCCGCACTTGCGAGGCACAGGGATTTCTTGAGCCTAAAAACAGCAGTTCAACCCAGCCGCTCAACCGGGAAAACGGCCGTTGAACGCGCTCCAGCAGATCAGCCAGAGCCACGCAATGGCATGAGATGCCTTCTCGATGAAATGAGATGCCTTCTTCTTGCGCGCGGAAGAGGCCTGTAGCAGCAGATTGCAGCAGATTGAAGCGACGGGGGGATTTTTGCCGGCTTGGGACGGATGCAGCGCGCGTTAGCTCCCCGATCGACCGGCGAGATGCTTACAAAGTACTTCGGAAGTGCTTTGTAAGCCATTGCATTCAAATAGTTTTTCCTGCAGGAATTCCCTCAAGCGGGAACTCTTAAGTCTTTGATTCTATTGCAAAAAAAATCACGTAATCTCCTGTTACTAGGCACGTTTTCCTGTTAAAGTGCAAAAAAGTGGGATAAGGTGGGAAGAGGTGTTGTTCCAAGGGTCGTATCGAACCTTGTTGGCCTCGTTCATCTGTCTTTTTGTCACAAGGGTATGTGTTTGTGTTTCAAGGTGCGTCATCGTTAAGTCTGGATGCCAAAGGGCGCTTGTCCGTTCCGGCACGGCATCGCGCTGTGCTGGCCGGAACGGCGGCCAGCCAGGTGACGATCACGCGTCATCCGCATGGTTGTCTGCTGATGTATCCGCGCCCGCAATGGGAGCAGTTCCGCGAGCGCATCGCGGCGATGCCGATCGACAAGCATTGGCTCAAGCGTTTGTTTTTGGGCAACGCGATGGATGTCGATATGGATGCCACGGGCCGCGTGTTGATTTCGCCTGAGCTGCGTGCCGCCGCCGGGATCGCGCGCGATGTGCTGTTGCTGGGCATGGGCAGCTACTTCGAGCTGTGGGACAAGGCGACTCATGATGCCAAGGAGGCCGAGGCGCTGGCTGCGCTGGGCCCGCAAGCGTTTGGCGATTTGAGCTTCTGAGGGCCTGGCAGTGGAACACACCGAATGGACCCACACCCCAGTACTGCTGGATGAGGTGCTCGAAGCGCTTCAGGCACAGGGCTCGCGCGGCACGTTTGTGGATGCGACCTTTGGCCGCGGCGGGCACAGCAGGGCGGTCCTGGCGCAACTCGCCCCCGAGGGCCGGTTGATCGCCTTCGACAAGGACCCCGAAGCCGTGGCGCAAGCCCAGCGTATCGACGATGCGCGCTTTTCCATTCGGCATGAAAGCTTCGCGCATATCGGTGATTTGCCCAGCGCGAGCGCTTCCGGTGTTTTGATGGATCTGGGCGTGAGTTCGGCGCAGATTGACAACCCCGCGCGGGGATTTTCTTTTCGTTTCGATGGTCCGCTGGACATGCGCATGGATCCTGCGCGCGGTTTAAGCGTGGCTCAATGGCTGGCTCAGGCCAGTGTCCGGCAGATGGCGGAGGTGATTCGTGACTATGGCGAAGAACGGTTTGCTTTTCAGATTGCAAAGGCGATTGATGCTCGCCGACAGGTGCGGGGCCCAATTTCAACCACCGCCGAATTGGCCCAGCTCGTGGCTGGTGCGGTCAAAACCCGCGAGCCGGGCAAGGACCCTGCAACGCGCACATTTCAGGCTCTTCGGATTTTCATCAACGCCGAGCTTGAAGACCTACAACAAGCGCTAGCAGCGAGTCTGAGGGTATTGCGCAGCGGCGGGCGCTTGGCGGTGATCAGCTTTCACTCGCTTGAAGACCGCATCGTCAAACAGTTCATCGCACGGCATTCGCGCGAGACGGTCGATCGCCGCGCGCCTTTCGCACCACCCAAGCCGATGGCCTTGTGCGCACTGGGACGCGTGAGGCCGTCGGCCGCCGAGGTCGCCGCCAACCCGCGCGCGCGCAGCGCCATCCTGCGCGTGGCGCAACGCACATCGCACCTGCTGGAAGGGGCGCCAGCATGATGATCCGGCTGAACATCGTGTTGCTGCTGGCCGTGATCATCTCGGCGTTGTACGTGGTGCATACGCAGTACGTGTCGCGCCAGCTGTTCACCAGCATCTACCGCGCTCAGGCCGAAGGGCGCCGTTTGCAAACCGAGGCCGATCAGCTGGAAGTTCAAAAACGCGCGCAGGCCACGCCGCTGCGCATCGAGGCGCTGGCGCGCGAGCAGTTGAATATGCGCAGCTCCACGCCGTCCATCACGCTGTACGTGCGCCCCAACGGCGCCGTTCTTCCGGCCGCATTGACCTTGACGCCGGTTGCTGTGCGTACGGCGCGTACGGCGCGTCGGGCGCCATCGCACGCCGCCGCCGCCAGCCGCAAGAAGGCGCACGCAACCCGAGGTGCGCGATGAGATACCGCCCGAGCGTGAAGTACGCCGCCAACCCGCTGCTGGCGAGCAAGACGCCGGTGTGGCGCAGCAAGTTCATCGTCGCTGCCATCGCCGTGGGGTTCGTCGTGCTTGCTGGGCGTGCGGCCTATGTTCAGGTGTTCGACAACGCTTTTTTCCAGCGCCAAGGCAAGGTGCGTTATGTGCGTACTTTCGAGCTGCCGGGGCTGCGCGGACGTATTCTCGATCGCAACGGATTGCTGCTGGCCTCCAGCGTGGTGGCGCCCAGTGTCTGGGCCATTCCCGAGGATGTCGATCGTGACGATCCGCAGGTGCGCGCCAAGCTGCGTCTGATGGCCAAGCTGTTGGGCATCAACATGCGTGATCTCGACAAGAAGTTGAAAAACCAAAACAAGACGTTCATCTGGATCAGCCGCGAGGTGGACGAACCGATCGCCCGCAAGGTTGCGGCGCTGAACATCCAGGGCATCTACCAGACCAAGGAATACAAGCGCCAGTATCCCGATGGCGAGTCGGTTGCGCATGTGGTGGGCTTCACCAGTATCGAAGACAACGGGCAGGAGGGCATCGAGCTGGCTTTTGACAAGGCGCTGGCGGGCAAGCCCGGTATGCAGCGCGTCATCAAGGACCGTCTGGGTCATGCCGTGGAAAGCGTGGGCGAGACGGTGCCGCCGCTCGATGGCCAGGATATTCAACTGTCCATCGACAGCAAGATTCAGTTCTTCGCCTACCAAACGGTGCGCGAGGCGGTGATTACCAATAAAGCCAAGGCCGGTAGCGTGATCGTGGTGGACGCGCAAACCGGCGAGGTGCTCGCCTTGGCGAATTACCCCAGCTTTAATCCGAACAATCGCAGTGAGTTCAACAAAGGACAACTGCGCAACCATGCGCTGACCGATGCTTTCGAGCCCGGATCGACCATGAAGCCGGTGACCATCGCCAGCGCTTTGCAGTTGGGCCGCATTACGCCCCAGACGGTGATCGATACGAGTCCAGGCCGCCTGAGCGTTTCGGGCCGGACCATCCACGACGATTCCAACTTCGGGGTGCTCACGGTGCAGGGCGTGGTGCAGAAATCGAGCAATGTCGGTGCGACCAAGATCTCCCAGCGCATGAAGCCGCAGGAGATGTGGAACTTCTATAACGCGCTCGGTTTTGGCCAGCGTCCGCAGATCACTTTCCCCGGCGTGGTCGGCGGGGTGGTGCATCCTTGGAAGCGCTGGCGCCCGATCGAGCAGGCCACCATGTCTTATGGATACGGGTTGTCGGCTTCGTTGCTTCAAATTGCGCACGCCTACACCGCTTTCGCGCACGATGGGCAGGTGCTGCCCTTGACCTTGCTGAAGGCCAATGGGCCGGTGCTCGGCGTGCAGGTGTTTTCGCCCAAAGTGGCCGCCGAAGTCCGCCAGATGCTGCACATGGCCGCCGCGCCCGGCGGCACCGCCCCGCTGGCGCGAACCGTGGGGTATTCGGTAGGCGGTAAAACCGGGACCGCGCACGCGCAGGTCGGCAAGGGCTATGCAAGCAATGCCTATCGTGCTTGGTACACGGGCATGTCGCCGATCGACAAGCCGCGCATCGTCGTCTCGGTGATGATCAATGAACCCCGCGCCGGCCGTTATTTTGGCGGCGAGGTCGCCGCGCCGGTGTTCAGCACCGTGGTCCAGGAGACGTTGCGCATGTTGAACGTCTCGCCCGATTTGGCGGTCACCTCGCAAATCGTCAGCGCGCCCGCAGTTCAGGAGAGTTTTTGAGCATGATGCACACGCTCACTACCCCTCTTGAAGCCGCGCAGTGGCTGCATGCGCGCGTGCATGGCGCGCTGTCCGCCGACAGCCGGGCGGTGGACGCGGGCGACGGCTTCATCGCCTGGCCTGGCGCGGCCACCGATGGGCGGCGCTTCGTCGGCGCGGCACTCGCCCAAGGGGCCAGCGCATGCCTGGTCGAAGCCGAAGGCGTACAAGCTTTTAATTTCGACGGGTTTGAAGGGCCGGGCGCCGTGGCCGCCTACGCCGGCCTGAAGGCGGCCACCGGCCCGATCGCGGCGCTTTATTACGCGCAGCCTTCGCGGCACATCGACGTGCTGGCCGTGACAGGCACCAACGGCAAGACTTCCACGGCCTGGTGGCTGGCGCAGGCGCTGGGGCATCTGGGTACGCGCTGCGGCGTGATCGGTACGCTCGGCGCGGGCGTGCCGCCCGCGCTCGAATACACCGGGCTGACCACGCCCGACCCGGTGCGCTTGCAGCGTCAATTGCGCGCATTCGTCGATCAAGGCTTGGGCGCTTGCGCGATCGAGGCTTCTTCGATCGGGCTGGCCGAACGCCGCCTCGACGGGACACGCATCGCGGCGGCGGTATTCACCAACCTGACGCAAGACCACCTCGATTACCACGCCAGCATGCAGGCGTACTGGCAGGCCAAGGCCGAACTGTTCGACTGGCCGGGGCTGCGCGCGGCGGCGCTCAATGTCGACGACCGGCACGGCCGAATGCTGGCGCTTGAGCTGCGTGAGCGCGGCGGATTGGACCTGTGGACGCTGTCGGCGGCAGGTTCAGAGACAGACGCAGAAACGAACGCGGGTGTGGATGGGGACGCGGGCATACGCGCGCGCCTTTGTGCCCGCGATGTGTGCTATGACGCGCACGGCCTGCGCTTCGTCGTTGCCGAGACGGGCGCCGCGCCGCAAGTGCTCGCCACGCGGCTGATCGGCCAGTACAACGTCCCCAACCTGTTGGGCGTGATCGCCACCTTGCGCGCGCTTGGTCATCCGCTGGAGCAGGCCGTGGCGGCCTGCCGCGCGCTGGATCCCGTGCCTGGGCGCATGGAGTGCATCGCCGTGCCATCCACACGGCCGGGCCCGCCGATGCCGTTGCCCCTGGTGGTGGTTGATTACGCGCATACCCCCGACGCGCTGGCACAGGCGCTGGCTGGACTGCGTCCGCTGGTGCGTGAACGCGGCGGGCAACTGTGGTGCGTCTTTGGTTGCGGCGGCGAGCGCGATCGCGGCAAGCGTCCGCTGATGGCCGCTGCCGCCGGGAAATGGGCGGATCGTCTGGTGCTCACCAGCGACAACCCGCGCAGCGAGCCGCCTGAGGCGATCCTGGCGCAGATGTTGCGCGGTCTGGCCGCGCCTCAAACCGGCGCGCAGGCCGTGCAGGTCGAGCCCGATCGCGCGCGCGCCATTGTGCAAGCCATCGCGCAGGCCGCCGCGCAGGACGTGGTGTTGCTGGCCGGCCGGGGCCACGAAAGCCATCAGGAAATCGCTGGTGAGCGCATTCCCTTCCGCGACCACGACCACGCGGCCGCTGCCCTGGCTGCGCGGACCACGCGCGAGCCTGTCGGGAGTCTGAGCGCATGATGACACTGGCTCAAGCTCTGCAATGGCTGCACGCCTTGCCCGGTGTGCGCCCGGTCGGCGCGCTCGATACGCGCGTGCTGCGTGTGCACACCGACACCCGCACGCTGGCCGCGGGCGATCTGTTCGTTGCGCTCAAGGGCGAGCGTTTCGATGCCAACGATTTTCTGGCCGAAGCCAAGGCGCGCGGCGCCGTCGCGGCGATCGCGCAGCGCGGTCTTGAAGCGGCCGGATTGCCGGGGCTGGAAGTGCCCGACACGCTCGCCGCGCTGGGGCGGCTGGCCGCGGGCTGGCGCGCGCAGTTCACGCTGCCGCTGATCGCTGTGACCGGCAGCAACGGCAAGACCACGGTCACGCAGATGATCGCGGCCATCCTCAAAACCGCCTATGGCGCGCGCGCGCTGGCCACCGAGGGCAATTTCAATAACGAAATCGGCGTTCCACTGACGCTGCTGCGTTTGCGCGCGCAGCACCAGGCGGCGGTGGTGGAGCTGGGTATGAACCATCCCGGCGAAATCGCGCGCCTGGCCGCACTGGCGCAGCCCACGGTGGCGCTGGTTAACAACGCGCAGCGCGAGCATCAGGAGTTCATGCACAGCGTCGAGGCGGTGGCGCAGGAGAACGGCGCGGTGTTTGCAGCGCTGCCGCCCCGAGGGATGGCGGTGTTCCCGCACGATGATGCCTATACCCCTTTGTGGACCGGGCTGGCGGTGCAACCGAACCTGCCGCGCAGCGTCCTGACTTTCAGCGCCAATACGGCCAATACGGCTCATGCGGCCAATAGGGCGAATGCGGATGCGACCTGTATTACGTTGAGCGACGCGCAGTGGCTCGGCGAGGGTTGGCAGATGCGGGCGCGCACGCCGCAGGGCGAGCTGCGCACCACAGTGCACATCGCCGGGCGCCACAACCTGTGCAATGCGCTGGCCGCCACGGCCTGCACGCTGGCGGTGGGCGTTGCGCTGGAGGACATTGCGCGCGGGCTGGCAAGCTTCACGCCGGTCAAGGGCCGCTCGCTGGTGCACACCCTGCACCCAGCCGATGGCCGCGCGCTCACGCTGATCGATGACAGCTACAACGCCAACCCCGATTCGGTGCGCGCCGCCATCGATGTGCTCGCCGATCTGCCCGGTCCGCGCCTGCTGGTGCTGGGCGACATGGGCGAAGTCGGCGCGCAAGGCGCGCGCTTTCACGCCGAAATCGGCCACTGGGCGCGCACGCGCGGCATTGACGCCCTCTACGCGCTGGGCGATCTGTCGGCGCACGCGATCACCGCCTATGGGCCCGGGCCCAACGGGCGGCATTTCGAAACGATCGACACGCTGATGCAAGCCGTGCTGGCGCGGCTGCCGCAACAGGCCAGCGTACTCGTCAAAGGTTCGCGCTTCATGCGTATGGAGCGCGTGGTCCAGGCGGCGCTGGCATCGTATTCACAACAATCTTCGGAGGCCGGCCATGTCGTATGAGCCGGAGATGCACCCATGCTGATGAGTTTGGCGCAATGGTTGCAAACGCTCTCACCCGGCTTCGGGTTTTTGCGTGTGTTCCAGTACATCACTTTCCGCGCGCTGATGGCCGGACTGACGGCGCTGATGGTCGGGCTGGCGATCGGGCCGCTCGTGATCCGGCATCTGGCCGCGCTCAAAATCGGCCAGCCCGTGCGCCTGTACGTCAAGGAGCACCAATCTAAAAGCGGTACGCCCACCATGGGCGGGGTGCTGGTGCTGTTTTCGATCGCGCTGTCAACGCTGCTGTGGTTCGACTTGAGCAACCGCTTTGTCTGGATCGTGCTGTGGGTCACGCTGGGTTTTGGCCTGATCGGCTGGATGGACGATTGGCGCAAAGTGGTGCACAAAGACCCGGAGGGGATGCGTTCGCGCGAAAAGTATTTCTGGCAATCGGTGGTGGGCTTGCTGGCGGCGTTTTATCTGCTGTTCAGCATTTCCGAGGGATCCAACGGCAAGGTCATCGATCTGTTCCTGCACTGGGTGCGCTCGGGTTTTGACGTGCGCTTCCCGCCGAAGATCAATCTGCTCGTGCCCTTTTTCAAAGAAGTGAGCTATCCGCTCGGGCCGATCGGCTTTGTGATTCTGACCTATCTGGTGATCGTCGGCGCGAGCAACGCCGTCAATCTGACCGATGGGCTTGACGGGCTGGCGATCATGCCGGTGGTGATGATCGGCGCCTCGCTGGGCGTGTTCGCCTACGTGACGGGCAGTTCGGTCTATTCCAAATATCTGCTGTTCCCGCACATCTCCGGTTCGGGCGAATTGCTGGTGTTTTGCACGGCCATGGCCGGCGCCGGGCTGGCCTTCCTGTGGTTCAACACGCATCCGGCGCAGGTCTTCATGGGCGATGTGGGCGCGCTCGCGCTCGGTGGCGCACTGGGCACGATCGCCGTGATCGTGCGCCAGGAAATCGTCTTCTTCGTGATCAGCGGAATCTTCGTGGTCGAGGCGATTTCGGTGATGGTGCAAGTCAGCTATTTCAAATACACCAAGCGCCGCTACGGCGAGGGCCGGCGCATTCTGAAGATGGCGCCGCTGCACCACCACTTCGAGAAAAGCGGCTGGCGCGAAACGCAGGTCGTGGTGCGCTTTTGGATCGTGACGATGTTGTTGTGTCTGATCGGGCTGGCCAGCCTCAAGCTGAGATGAACTTCCTGCGCGACGCCTCTGTCCTGGTGCTGGGCCTGGGTGACTCCGGGCTGGCGATGGCGCGCTGGTGCGTGCGCCACGGCGCCGCCGCGGTGCGCGTGTGGGATTCGCGCGCGCAGCCGCCGCAGGCCGCCGCGCTGCGCGCCGAGTTGCCGCAGGTCGAATGCCTGTTCGGCGCCGAACTGGGCGCGCGCGTGCCCGAGGGCGTGACGCTGCTGCTCAAAAGCCCCGGGCTGATGCCGCACGACGCGCGCATCGCGCCGCTGCTGGCGGCGGCGCGCGCGGCCGGGCTGGCGGTGCTGGGCGAGCTCGATCTGTTCGCCCGCGCGCTCGCCGATTTGAAGGCGCTGACCGCGCCGCCGGCCGTGGCCGCCGCTGAAACCGCTGCCGAAGCCGCGCCCGAAGCCGACGCTCCGCTGGCGCTGTCACCCGACCCCGATTCGGTGCCGCTGCCCGCGCCGGCCTACGCCCCGGCGGTGCTGGCCATCACCGGCACCAACGGCAAGACGACCACCACCGCGCTGACCGCCGTGCTGGTGCAAAGCACCGGCCGCCGCGCGGCGGTGGCCGGCAACATCGCCCCGAGTCTGCTGGAGCGCCTGTCGGCGATGCTGGACGCGCCGCGCGACGAATGGATCGAGGTCTGGGTGCTGGAGCTGTCGAGCTTCCAGCTCGCCGACGCGCGCGACGGCTTCGAGCCCAGCGCCGCGGCGCTGCTCAACCTGTCGCAAGACCACCTCGACTGGCACGGCGACATGGCCGCTTACGCGCAGGCCAAGGCGCGCATCTTCGGCCGCGACGCGACGCTCGTCGTCAACCGCGACGACGCGCAGGTCGAGGCGCTGGTGCAGGCGCTGGCACCGGCG
>JAITWT010000007.1 GCA_031285125.1 Burkholderiaceae bacterium
TATAGAATGAATTTCATGGCGACCCAGACTCCCTCCGACCCTCCGCCTACCATCAAACCTTCAAGCGATAGCGAAGGCAATGATGCTGTCGTGTTGGAACGGCAGCCGCGGAAGACGACGCCGCCAAAAATGTATCAGGTCATCATGCTCAACGACGATTACACGCCGATGGAGTTCGTCGTCATGGTGATTCAGGAGTTTTTCAGCAAGGACCGCGAAACCGCAACTCGGATTATGCTCAGGGTCCATCTGGATGGCCGCGGCGTTTGCGGGGTTTATTCTCGCGACATGGCTGCCACCAAGGTCAGCCAGGTGTTGGAGGCCGCCCACCAAGCGGGCCATCCCCTGCAATGCATGAGCGAACCGGCGGAATGACCGGTGCAACGAATTGAGACCGATCGGTACTCCATACTACGGCTCGAAAAGGAATTTTCATGATTGCTCAAGAATTGGAAGTCAGCCTGCACATGGCCTTCGTCGAAGCGCGACAGCAGCGCCACGAGTTCATCACCGTCGAACATCTGTTGCTGGCGCTGCTGGATAACCCCAGCGCCGCCGAGGTGCTGCGCGCCTGCGCGGCCAACATCGAAGATTTGCGCGTGGCGCTGACGAATTTCATCAAAGACAACACACCGCAGGTGGCCGGTAGCGACGAAGTGGACACGCAGCCCACGCTGGGCTTTCAGCGCGTGATCCAGCGCGCCATCATGCACGTGCAGTCCACCGGCAACGGCAAGAAGGAAGTCACCGGGGCGAACGTGCTGGTGGCGATCTTCGGCGAGAAGGATTCGCACGCCGTGTATTACCTGCACCAGCAAGGCGTGACGCGCCTGGACGTGGTCAACTTCATTGCGCACGGCATCAAGAAAGGCGATCCGTCCGAGCCGGCCAAGGCCAATGAAGCCCCCGCCGAAGGCGAGGAGAACGGCAACGAAAAGAACGAGAAGTCCTCGCCGCTGGAGCAGTACACGCAAAACCTCAACCAATTAGCCAAGGACGGCAAGATCGACCCGTTGATCGGCCGCGACTACGAGGTCGAGCGCGTCATCCAGATTCTGTGCCGCCGTCGCAAGAACAACCCGTTACTGGTCGGTGAAGCGGGCGTGGGCAAAACCGCGATTGCCGAGGGCCTGGCTTGGCGCATCACCCAGAATGAGGTGCCCGAGGTGCTGGTCGATTCGACCGTCTATTCGCTGGATATGGGCACACTGCTGGCTGGCACCAAGTATCGGGGCGATTTCGAACAGCGCCTCAAGGGCGTGCTGCGTTCGCTCAAGGACAAGCCGCACGCGATCCTGTTCATCGATGAAATTCATACCCTGATCGGTGCCGGCGCGGCCTCGGGCGGCACGCTCGATGCGTCCAATCTGCTCAAGCCAGCGCTGTCCAACGGCACGCTCAAGTGCATCGGCGCGACTACCTTCACCGAATACCGCGGTATTTTCGAGAAGGATGCGGCGCTGTCGCGACGTTTCCAAAAGGTCGATGTGGTCGAGCCCACGGTCGAACAAACGGTGGAAATTCTCAAGGGGCTAAAGTCGCGCTTCGAGGCGCACCATGATGTCGAATATGGCCTGCTCGCGCTGCAAGCGGCTGCCGAGTTGAGCGCCAAGTACATCAACGACCGTCACCTGCCGGACAAGGCCATCGACGTGATCGACGAGGCTGGTGCGGCGCAGCGCATTCTCTCGCCCGAAAAACGCAAAAAAACCATCAGCAAAACCGAGGTCGAGGAAATCGTCGCCAAGATTGCGCGCATTCCCCCCGCCAACGTCAGCAGCGACGACCGCGGCAAGCTCGCCACGCTCGAACGCGACCTCAAAAGCGTGGTGTTCGGGCAAGACAAGGCGTTGGAAGTGCTGGCTTCGGCGGTCAAGATGTCGCGCTCCGGCTTGGGCCGCGGCGACAAGCCGATCGGCTCCTTCCTATTCAGCGGCCCGACCGGCGTGGGCAAGACCGAAGCAGCGCGGCAGCTTGCGTTCATCATGGGCATCGAGCTAATCCGCTTCGACATGTCCGAATACATGGAGCGCCATGCCGTCAGCCGCCTGATCGGCGCGCCCCCGGGCTACGTCGGCTTCGACCAAGGCGGCCTGCTCACCGAAGCCATCACCAAAAAGCCGCACGCGGTGCTGCTGTTCGACGAAATCGAAAAAGCGCACCCGGACATCTTCAACGTGCTGTTGCAGGTGATGGACCACGGCACGCTCACCGACAACAATGGGCGCAAGGCCGACTTCCGCAACGTGATCCTGATCATGACCACCAACGCCGGCGCGGAGACCATGAACAAGGCCACCATCGGCTTTACCAACGCGCGTGAAGCGGGCGACGAAATGGCGGATATCAAGCGCCTGTTCACCCCCGAATTTCGCAATCGACTGGATGCCATCGTCAACTTCAAATCGCTGGACGAACAAGTCATCCTGCGCGTCGTCGATAAATTCCTGCTGCAACTGGAAACGCAGTTGGCCGAAAAGAAGGTTGACGTGACCTTCACTGACAAGCTGCGCAAATATCTGGCGAAAAAAGGCTTCGACCCCTTAATGGGCGCACGCCCGATGCAGCGCCTGATTCAGGACACCATCCGCCGTGCCTTGGCTGACGAGTTGTTGTTTGGCCAGCTCACGCAAGGCGGCCGGCTCATGGTCGATTTGGACGATAAAAACGAAGTGGTGCTTGATATTCATTCCTCGCCCCAGAGGGAAGAAGGAAAGCCGCCCAAACCCGAGAAAGAGGAAACCGCGGCGGGCTGAATCAGCCTGCCCTATACCCTATAGGACGGGCGGGCCTGAACGTCATTCAGTGTTTTTCGTTCAGGCCGCAGAGTCAAGCCGCAGTTTGCGGCGGTCAGCGCCCCGCCCGGCTCCGCTTCGCACGATCGCGATTTCAGCGGGACGGGCACCGGGGTTTGCGCGGACGGGCAGGCACAGCACCACGCGGTCGGGGCGGAAGCCGCGGAAATCGGCGCGCAGTTCGCACCCGGCGGCGCCCAGCGTCCAGACCGTGCCCAATCAAAGTAACCGAGCGAGCGCACGGGATATCCGCTATCCACCAAACGTGCCGTTTTAGCGCCCCTCCCCCGCACCGCGCCCAAACAAATGCGCCGCCGAGCGCCAAGCGTGGTGCGCGATGCGGTCGAATCTACGCGCCGCGTCGATGCGGGCGAAGGCGTCGGCGGCGGTGAGTTTTTCGGGCGCGACGGCGGCCAGTGTTGCGGCGCGGTGGTCGCGTTGCAGGGCGTCGAGTTCCTGGGCCGCGCTTTGCGCTTCAGCGAGCGCGCCAGCCACTTCGGGCGATACATTCCAGCCGACGGGCGCGGCTTGCGCGCTGAGGACGGCTTCGGTGGTGATCGACCCCGCAACGGTCTGCGCCGCGCGCATGGCCCGCGCGCACAGCGCGGCGATGCGCAGGTCGTGCGCGGCATCGCCGGGCTGTTTCAAGAGTACGCCATCGGCCAGGGTTTCGATCAGGCGCGAGGCGTGGTCGAGCGCGTGCAGCGTGCCCGTCAGGCGCAGCCGCTCGGCTTCGGATTCGGGCGGTTCTTTCAGTTCGGACAAAAAATCACGCACTTCTTCGAGCGCCGCGCCAGCGGCCTGGGCGTCCCGCGCGCTGGGGCCAGCGCCGCCAGAGAGCATCGCGCCCACCAATGCGGCCATGGCCGCCAGCACATCGGCGACCACGCGCCGGGCGGCTTCCACCGCGATCACCGGGTTGACGAGCGCGCTCGGGTCCAGCACCCGCTGCGAGGCGGTTTGCCTGAAGGGCAACAGCCGCTCGACGACGCGGGTGAACCACCGCGTCGCCGGTAGCAGCACCGCGACGCCCGCCACGTTGTAGGCCGTGTGATAGGCCGCCAGCAGCGTCATGCCGTCGATGGCCGCGCTGGCGCTGCGCATCAGCGCGGCTGTTAACGGGAAGGCGGCCACCGCGATCAGCGCCGCGATGATCTTGAACAGCACGTAGGCCACGGCCAGGCGCTTGGCGGTGGTGCTGGCGCCGATGGCCGCCAGCGCGGAGCTGGTCGCGGTGCCGATGTTCTGCCCGATGATGAGCGCCGCGCCTTGTTCCAGACTCACGGCCCCGGCGTAAAACGCTGAAATGGTGACGGCGGTGGCGGCGGTTGATGATTGCATCACCGCCGTCATCGCCAG
>JAITWT010000010.1 GCA_031285125.1 Burkholderiaceae bacterium
TGCGGTTGGTCGAACAAAACGTGCGCCAGGGCCGTGGCCGTGCGCGGTTCGACGATCCCAAGGCGCGGGGGAAGCGTCTCCGGGCGGCTGAGGCGGCAGAAAGCTCCGCTGCGTGGTTCCCGCCCTTGTCCTAGACTTCGGTGCATGTTCGCCCGTCTTCGCTCCGATATTCAGTGCATCCTCGAACGCGACCCCGCCGCGCGCTCGCGCTGGGAGGTGCTCACGCTCTATCCCGGCCTGCATGCCATCATTTTTCATCGCTGCGCGCACTGGTGCTGGGGGCGCGGCTTGAAATGGTTCGGGCGCTTCATCTCCCAGTGCTCGCGGGCCATTACCGGCATTGAAATTCATCCCGGCGCGGTGGTCGGCGAGCGTGTGTTTTTTGACCACGCGATGGGCGTGGTGGTCGGCGAAACCGCTGAAATCGGCGACGGCTGCACCATCTACCAAGGCGTGACGCTGGGGGGGACCTCGTTGTACAAGGGGGCCAAGCGCCATCCCACATTGGGGCGCAATGTGGTGGTGGGGGCGGGCGCCAAGGTGCTGGGCGGTTTTACGGTTGGCGATGGGGCCAAGATCGGCTCCAACGCGGTGGTGACCAAGCCCGTGCCCGCGGGCGCGACCGCCGTGGGCAACCCGGCGCGCATCATCGAGGCTGACGCGCAGGCCCGCCGCGAGGCCGCGGCTTCGCGTATGGGGTTTTCAGCCTACGGCGTGACGCAAAGCGACGATCCGCTTTCGCAGGCGTTGCGCGGCCTGATCGACAACGCGGCGGGCCAGGAGCACCAGATTGCGTTGCTGTGGCAGGCGATTGAAAAACTCGCGCCCACCGGCGCCGGGAAAGATTGCGTGCCCGGCGATGCGGCGCGTGTCGAACATTTCGAGGCCGATAAGCTGACGCACCTGATCGACAAATGAGTCCAATGCGGGGATGAGATTCCCTCGGGATTGCCTCTGGGCAAGATCGGGGCAAAAGTCCGCCGGAAGGTGTTATTCGATTTCTCGTTCAAAGCAGCAAGAACAGACTTGACGCGCTTGCTTTCTCCTTCCCCCTTTGGGGGAAGGCAGGGATGGGGGCTTGCGGCGCGTGGAAATACAGGCAGCGCCCATGCCCAACGGCGCGCGACCCCCACCCCAGCCCTCCCTCCAGCGGGGGAGGGAGTCAGGCCAGCGCGCCAAATCGAGGTTTTGCGGGAACGATGGAATCGGGGTCATTTCTATCGTTTCGAACGAAAAATGGAATCAGGTGTTGCTAAAAGGTCGTTCCCGCCGAGCACCCTCCCGCAGCGCCGGCCGCGTTACCCGAGCCGCCGGCGAAGAGGGAACAGTGGAAGATGCCGCAGCCGCCCAGCAGTGTGAGCGTGGCGCAGGCCAGCAAGGCCGCCAAGATCAGGCGCAAGGCCGCGCGCGGCGCAGCGGGGGCCATGGCCGCAGTCGATAGAGACAGGGCAGGGCGTGAGGAAGCGAAGGGTTTCATACCCGCCATTGTCCATAGGCCAGCGCGCCGGCGTTCAGTGCCCTATCGGCGGGCCATCGGTCAGCGAGCGCGCCGTGGCGCCACACGGAGGTATAGGCGGCTTCAAAGGCGGGGGCGTTTGCAGCGAGTGCCGCGCCGATCATGCCGGCGAGAACGTCCCCCGTGCCGGCGGTGGCCAGCCGCGCATTGCCGGTCGGGTTGATGACCGGTGTCTGCCCGGGCGCGGCGATGATGCTGCCCGAGCCTTTGAGGACCACGGTGCAGGCGTATTGATCCGCCAGCGTGCGCGCCGCGGCGAGCCGGTCGGCTTGTACCTGCGCGACATCGGTGTGCAGCAGCCGGGCCGCTTCGAGCGGGTGCGGCGTCAGGACGGTTTGCTGGGGCGGGCTGTGCGCGGGGTTCGCGGCTGAATCCGCGGCGGCCTGTGCGGCGCGCGCGCGCAGGCGCTTTTGCAAGGCGCTGTCGACGGCAATGGCGTTGAGCGCATCGGCATCCAGGACCAGACGCGGCGCTTCCGCGAGCAGGCGCGGCAGCACGCTGCGCACGGCTTCACCGCCGCCGCAACCGCACACCGCGGTCAGCGTGCGCCAGTCGAGCGATTCGGGGGGGCGCAGCATCAATGCCGGTTGTCCCGGATCGAGCCGCGGCGCTTGCGGATCGAGCAGCGCGACGTAAACGCGTCCCGCCCCTGCGGCCAACGCCGCCCGTCCGGCCAGCAAGGCCGCGCCGCGCATGCCGGGCGCGCCGCCGAGCACGGCGACATCGCCCCAACTGCCTTTGTGCGACGCGTGCGGGCGCGGGAGGGCGATGGGCGCGCCGGGCAGACGCGCGGCCGGGGGGATGCCGTCGGGCGGCGTGCAGCCCAGGCCGTCGAACCAGATTTGGCCTGCTGCATCGCGGCCTTGCGCGGTAAACAGGCCCGGCTTGAGGGTGAGCAAACTCAGACAGTAACGCGCGGGCGTTGGGCCGGCGGGGTTGCAGGGCGCACGATCGAGCGAGACGCGCGATGCGAACTGGCCGGTATCGGCATCCAGCCCGCTGGGCAGATCAACACACAACAGCGGCGCCCCAGCGCTGTTCATGCGCGCGAGGCAGCCGGCCATCGCGCCCTCGGGCGCGCGTGTTGCGCCCAAGCCGAGCACGGCGTCGATGGCGAGGTCGTACTGTGCCGGCGCCGGACCGAACGCGACCCCCGCGGTTTGTGCACGCCGCAGCGCGTCGCGTGCATCCTCGGGAAGACGTGAAAGCGCAGCGTCCCCCTCGAAAAGCGGCGTCACGATGGGCGCAAACCCGCGCGTGTGCAGATGCACCGCGGCTTCCAGGCCGTCGCCGCCGTTGTTGCCGGGGCCGCAGACGATCCAGATCCGGCGCGCGTGCGGCGCAATCGCCATCGCCAGCCGGGCCACCGCCAGGCCCGCGCGCCGCATCAGCGTATGCGGCGGTAAAGCCTGCGCGCAGGCCGCTTCAATCCGGCGGCTGACGGCAATATCGAACAGGGGCAGGGCGCTGGCGCTGGTAATGCGTTGCATGACGCTTCCAATGCTACGCGACCCGTGCAGCGGTGTCGCGCAAACACCGGTATTGCGCAAAATGCCGCAAACGCAAACGCAAACGCAAACGCAAACGTTCGCTTTGGCCCGCGGAGCGCCCCGGGCCGTGGTGGCCGCCGGGCGTGCCGGCGTACCCCGTGGCAAAAATCAGAAGCCCCGTGTGTACTGGCCCAGGCCCCGTTTTTGTTTGGCAACGCTGCTGCGATGAATTCAATTTTCATATCAAACGGATCTCTTTGCCGGTTTTGCTTGCTGTGCTGCAGCACGGTCTGTACAACGCCATCACGTACGGGCTTGATCTGAAAATGGAATAAGATGAACGGCATCCCCCCTTGCCTGAACCCGCTTGAGTTTTCCTCGGCGAGCGGTTTTGTATAAAAGCCCATGACTGATTTTTCTCTCGCTATTGTGACGCCTTCGCATTACGGCAATTTTTGTGCCGAATATGTCATTGGCATTTTCGATTTGCAGGAACACTGTCGCAACCAGGGCATTCAGACTCAGTTATTGCTGACGACCGGAATCAGCGTGATCGATCATGTGCGTAATTTGCTTGTCAATCGTTTTTTATGGAAAACGAAAATGACCCACATGTTGTTTGTTGATGACGATATGGGTTTCAATGTAGAGGATTTGGCGCACATGTTCGAGTGGCGCGACTACGATGTCATTGGGGTTATGAGCCCGAAAAAAGCGTTTGATTGGAAGCGCGTCAAGGACATTGTGTTGGCCAACCCGGACATCGATCCGAAAATATTACCGCACTTGGCCGGTGATTACGTCGAAATGTTTGAACTTGCCGATACAAGCCGCATGACTGTCGCGCGCCAGCCGATCCGTGTGCATTCCATAGGCGCTGGCATGATGATGATTTCGCGCCGCTGCCTGATGGAGCTGATCGAAAAGGCAAAACCGGCCTTGATTCCTGCGGCCAGCGGACACCCCGTCGATTATCCGATCTACGAATTTTTCAGAACCTCCCATCTCGACGGAAAGCCGGTCGGCGAGGATTTTTATTTTTGTTCGCTGGTCAACCGGCATGGCGGTGCCATCTACGGCTGCCCATGGATTCCGGTCACCCATGTGGGCAAATACGCCTGGATCGGCGATTTGCCGGGCATTGCCCGCTATACCTGAGACAAACAGACTGCGGCATGGCTGATTTTTCGCTTTTAATTGCCACGTTTTCGCATGAGGGCAAACTTTGCTCTGAATACGTTGTCAGTGTGTTTGGTTTGCGAAAACATTGCCGGAACAAAGGCATCGATACCGCGGCCCTGATGATCACGGGCGTTAGCAGGGTTGACTATGCGCGCAATTGGCTTGTCAATAATTTTCTATGGAAAACCGATTGCAGCCATATTTTGTTGATCGACGATGATATTGGGTTTAACGTAGGCGACTTGACCGACATGTTCGAGTGGCGTGAATATGATGCGGTCGGTGTGATGTATCCAAGAAAATCATTTGACTGGAAACGCGTCAAGGAGGCTGTGCTGGCTAACCCGGATATTGAGCCCAGTGTGCTGCCGCATTTGGCGGGTGATTACACCCAAATGTTCAAGCTTGCCGATACTGCGGGCATGACCATCGCACGGCGGCCGATTCAGGTCACCCACATCAGCGCCGGCCTGATGATGATTTCACGCGACTGTTTGTTGAATTTGGTTCGATCAGCCCAGCTTCCAACCATTCCACAGGCCGAGGACAGCCCAGCGGATTTTCCGGTTTATGAGTTTTTCAGGACAGGAAAACAGGCCGAGACCTGCGCCCGTGGTGCATCGATGGGCGAGGCGCGCCATTTTTGTGAACTGCTGAATAAACAGGGCGGTTCTGTTTATGGCTGCCCGTGGATTCCCGTGACGCATGTGGGAGACTATTCCTATATCGGCGATTTACCGAGTATTACCCGCCACACCTGATGGGTGAGGCATTGCTGGTGTTCTGTTTTATCGTCTACGCAAACGCTCATGTCTGATTTTTCCCTGGCCATTGCTACGCCCTCGCATTATGGAAGTTTTTGTGCTGACTATGTCCGGAGTCTGTTCCGTTTGCAGGATTATTGCCGCGATCAGAATATTGAAATCAATCTGCTGCTAACCGCCGGTATCAGCGTGCTGGATTACGCGCGCAATCATCTTGCCAGCCAATTTTTGTGGCAAACCGAGTGCAGCCATATGCTGTTTATCGATGATGATATGGGCTTCAATGTGGATGATCTGACGCGGATGCTCGAGTGGCGGGATTACGATGTGGTCGGCGCTTTGTACCCGAAAAAAGCCTTGAACTGGAAACGTGTCAAGCAGGCGGTTCTGGAAAATCCGGAAATTGATCCGAAGGTATTGCCCCGCTTAACCGGCGATTATTTTGAAATGTTCAAAACGCTTGAGGGGGTTGATGTCGATGTGACCACTGCGTGTCAGCCGGTGCGCGTGCATGTTGTTGCGACAGGGTTAATGATGATTTCACGCCGCTGTCTGACTCATTTGATTGAAAAAGCCCAGTTGCCGAAAGTGACTGTGGCCAGCCAGGATGCTGACGCTTCAATCCATCATCCGACCTATGAGTTTTTCAAAACTTCTCAAATCAATGGAAAAATGTCGGGTGAAGATTATTACTTCTGTTCATTGGTCAATCGAAATGGGGGGGCTGTTTATGGCTGTCCATGGGTTGCCGTCACGCATGTCGGGAAATATCCGTTTATTGGGGATCTTCCGGGGATTGCCCGTTATCTCTGAGTTTTTATAGTTTCGGGTTTTTTTACTTCTGAAACAGCAGCACGCCAGCGCCGGCCTTCAAGCCGGTTTGGGCGTGCTGCTGGGGGCGGGGCGCCGCAGGGGGCGGCTCAGAAGGGCCCAGCTTTCTTTTTTCTGAGTTTCTATTTGAAGCGCCGCTGAAATAACACGACGCCAATCGTGAGTACGGCGAACAAAGTCAGCATTCGGTACAGGTCTTCGCAAGCCAACAACAGGGCCTGTTGATTGACCACGCGTGCGATTTCGGCCAGTGCCGCGCCGTGCGCCTGTGGGGGCGCGAGGCCGGCTGCGGTGAAGCCGCTTTGCA
Organism: Burkholderiaceae bacterium; assembly: GCA_031285125.1. Lineage (GTDB taxonomy): Bacteria > Pseudomonadota > Gammaproteobacteria > Burkholderiales > Burkholderiaceae_C > JAITWT01. The sequence continues at coordinate 6,091 of JAITWT010000010.1, forward strand.
GGCCATGGAGCCAGACGTCGCCTTGCGTGGTGCTGCCGATGCGGCTGGATAGCTCGGCATGGTTGGCGAACTGCCGGTTTTGCAGAACGATCGCGGCCAGTGCGGTGGCCGTCGATATGGAGATCTGGCGCATCAGGTTTTTGCTCTGATAGGCGTGCACGAAACGTTCGTCACCGAGCTCACGAAAGGTCATGCCGGCCACCGGCAGCACCAGCAGTACGCCGAAGATGCCTTTGGCCGCCAGCATCGGCAGCAGCGCGCGCGCCGGTGCATCTGCCGGCATGCTGGAGAAACCCCAGGTTGCCAGCGCCAGCGCCAGCACACCCACGACCATGAGCGGCTTTTTGCGTGGCATGCGCGGGCTGAGCCTGACGTAGGCATAGGCGACCACCAAACTGACGGTTGCCGCGAAAGTGTTGAGCCAGCCGACCCGGGTGACCGGGATGCCCAGGCCGCTTTCCGCGTAGATCGGCAGCACGTAATTGCTGACATTGGTGAGGCAGTAATGCATGAAATACAGCGCCAGCCCCATCAAATAGGCCGGGTGGGCGAGTTCACGCAGCTTGAACATCGGCTCGCGGTGATTCCACTGGTGGCGCAGGAACCACAGGAACAGCACGGTGCCCAAGATCACGGTGATGGCCAGGTGTTCCGGGTGGCCGAAGATGTCGTAGCGCGCTTGCGATAGCGCGAGCTGCAGTAGCGTAATCGCCGCGGCGAACAACAGCAGGGGGGCCGCGGCCCATTGCACGGGGGCTTGGCCGCGGCCAACCCGGTCGGGCAGCAGGAACCAGATGCCGGTTATCGCCAGCAGCACCAACGGAACCACGGCCAGAAAAATCCAGCGCCAGCCCGGCCCGTCGATCAGCGCTGCCGATAGCGCTGGCGCACACGCGCCTGCTCCGAAGACGCCAAACATGAAAAACCGGATGGCGCGCGAACGCTCGGGGACGCTAAACAGCGTCGGAATCAGCACGCGCGCGCTGGTGAATAGCGCACCGCCGCCGAAGCCTTGCACGGCCCGCGCGATGATCAGGCCGGTCAAGTTTTCGGCCGCCGCGCTGGCCAGCGCGCCGATCAGGAACAGCGTCAGCGCGCCGATCAGATAATTCCGGTATCCGAAATGGCGCGAAAGCCATTGCTGCATGCCGATCATCAGCATGCTGCCGGTGGCATAAGCGGCCAGCACCGTGGCGAACTCGCGCGGCGCCGAGTCGATGCCCCCGATGATGTGGCTGGAGGCGAACACGAACATGCCGTTTTCGAGAAACTCCACACCCACCACCAGGGCGATGGCGATCATCAGCAGCGTTTTCTTGGCACTGCGGGCGCGTTGGCGCAATGCCGCTGCCGCGCCGCGGCCCGGCAGCGGGACGTTCAGCGCGGCCTGAAGTCCACCGCGGCTGTCCGGGCGCGGGTTCATACCGTCTGCGCGCTGCACAGGGCAGCGTGGACGCTGATCAGGTGTTGCACAACTTCGTGTGTGCCGTCTGGCCCGGGTATGGCCCAGGCGTTCATGTAAACCGCGTGAACGGCGGGCGAAGCCTCTTCGAGCAGCGCTTGGGCGGCCGGTGTCTGTATCAACTGCAGGCTGCGCCGGTCGCCTCGGCAGGGCACGCGCTGTGCAAGGCCCTTTCGCTCAAGCTCGTCGAGCAGGCGGGTGATTTGCGGGCGGGGCGCGTCCAGCGTCGAACTGAGGTCGGAAGGCCGCAGTGGTTCGTTGGGCTGGTCGCTGATCAAACGCAACGCGAGGTATTCGCGCATCGTCAGGCCGAAAGGCTTGAGCACTTCGTCGATGTGCGTTTCCAGCAGGGATACGATACGGAACATCAACCGCGAAGCCGTGACGGTATCGACCAGTGTGGGCGGGCATCCCGCCAGCATACGGTCCAGACGGGATAAAACAGAGGGGGTGGTAAAAGTCATTTTGATTCCAAATGAAATTATATCATCTAAAATCAAAGCCAAGTGTTTTGTGTGGTCTATTTGCTCTATTTTCTTGAGTTCATTACGTAAAACAACCCAAATAGTCTATTAAACACTTGATCTCAAGGCGGGAGGCACCAGCGGTTGCAGCGCTCGCTCAACCTGCTGTGCCAGCGCCAGGAGGGTATCGTCGTGCAGTGCTGCGTGCCAGAGCATCAGGCCGCAAGGCTGTTCGCCGCCAGCGTGGCAGGGCAGGGAGATGGCGCAGCCGTCCAGCATGTTGACCACGGCCGGGTTGCGCAGCAGCAGCGCGTTGATGCGGAAAAACTCGGCATCGCGCGATGCGCCTGGGGCAACGTGGGCGATGGGCGGGGCGATGATGGGGACTGTGGGCGAGAGCACGGCGTCGAAGGGCGCGAGCGCGGCTTCGACGCGGGTGATCCAATCGCTGCGGGCGGCCATCAGGCCCAGGTAGTGGTACGCGGGCATGGCGGCGCCCTTGAGGATGCGCTGAGCCACGCGCGGATCGTAAGCGGCGCTGTCACGTTCGAGCAGCCGGCGGTGCCAGGCGTAACTTTCGGCGGCGGAAAAACCGCCCCCCGCGTTGATCGCGGGCAGCTCGTCAATCGCGGGCAGGGCCATTTCATCAATGCGGGCGCCTTGGGCGCGCAGGCGAGCCGCGGCACGTTCGAAAGCGGTGGCCACGGGAGCCTCGATGTCGTCGAAAAAAGTGTTGCGCACGATGACCAGCCGGTAGGCCGATAGGGGCGCGTGGGTGCGCACGACAGGGCGCGCGGCCAGAATTTCATGGACCAGAATGGCGTCGCGTACCGAGCGCGTCATGGCGCTGACGGTGTCCAGCGTGGTCGACAGCGGTAGTGCGCCCGCGGTGGGAACCAGCCGGGCGGTGCTTTTGAAGCCGACAATGCCGTTGAGCGCGGCGGGAATACGGATCGATCCGCCCGTATCCGAGCCGAGTCCGACGAAGGCTGCGCCTTGTGCAACCGAGACCGCCGCGCCCGAGGAGGATCCGCCGGGGATGCGCGGCCCCTGCGCCGGATCGGCAGCGCCCGTGCCTGCCGGGGTGCCGTAATGCGGATTGATGCCCACCCCCGAATAGGCGAATTCACTCATGTTGGTGCGCCCGATGATTGCACCGCCAGCCGCGCGCAACCGGGCCACCGCCGGCGCATCGGCGCGGGCCGGGGGCGCATGGGCGAGCACGGTGGAGCCCGCGGGCGTGGGCTCGCCGGCGAGGTCGAACAAATCTTTGATCGATACCGCCAATCCGGCCAGCGGCTGATTGGGGCGCGCGGCGGCGGCTTCGCGCCGGGCGCTGTCGAAGTAAGTGCGCACAAAGGCGTGGGCGCAGGCGCTGGTTTGTGCGGCGGCGATGGCGCGTTCGATTTCTTCGCGCGCGCTGGTCGTGCCGCGAGCGATCGCCGCGCGGGTGGCGTGCAGGTCAGAAGGCGGGGTTGAAGGAGCAGGCATGGTACAGGGAATGCTATACTTAGCGAGTTTTGCTGCAAGCCTATTTTCTCTCGGGCCCAAGAACTGCGTTGGGCCGGTATCGAGGGAATTGAAGCCCGCGCAAGGCATTCATCCGCAAACCGGCCCCCTAAGGTGTTGCGCGCGATCCCAGAAGTTTCCGCGGAAATTCTGGCGTTGCGCGCAAAAAACGGGCCGGATTTTAGACCCAACCTTTGGAGTACTTTTTATATGTCCACGACCATGCGTGAAATGCTGGAAGCCGGCGTCCATTTCGGCCACCAGACCCGTTTCTGGAACCCGAAGATGGCCCCGTACATCTTCGGTCAGCGCAACAAAATCCACATCATCAACCTCGAAAAAACGCTGCCGATGTTCGAAGAGGCGATGAAATACGCCCGGCAGTTGACCGCCAATCGGGGCACCATCCTGATGGTCGGCACCAAGCGCCAAGCGCGCGAACTGGTCGCCGCCGAAGCGCAGCGCGCTGGTGTGCCTTATGTGGATAACCGCTGGCTCGGCGGCATGCTGACCAACTTCAAGACCGTCAAGACCTCGATCAAGCGCTTGAAGGATATGAAGGCGCAGCAAGAAGCCGGCTTGGATAGCCTGAGCAAAAAAGAACAGTTGACCTTTACCCGCGAGATCGCCAAGCTCGAAAAAGATATTGGCGGTATTCAGGATATGGGCAGCCTGCCCGATGCGATTTTTGTGATCGACGTGGGCTATCACAAGATCGCCGTGGCCGAGGCCAAGAAGCTGGAGATCCCGCTGATTGGCGTGGTGGACAGCAACCACTCGCCCGAAGAGATCGATTACGTGATTCCCGGCAACGATGATTCGGCCAAGGCTGTGGCGCTGTACGCGCGTGGCATTGCCGATGCGATCCTTGAAGGCCGCGCCAATGCCGCCGCTGACGTTGTCAAGGTCGTGAGCGAGGACAGCGAAGAGTTCGTTGAAGTCCAGGAGGATGCGGGCGCCCCGGCCTGAGCGGCGCTTTTGCAAAAGCTGGACAACACAAGGGGCGCGGGTGCCCCTTTTTCATATTCGTATCGGGTCGCGGCAGGCATGGGTGATGTGGATACGCAAGCCGGCGCACTGATTTTGATTGATTGACCTCATTGAATTGAGTTGACGGAGAAACACATGGCAGCAATTACTGCAAGCATGGTCGCCGCGCTGCGCGCCAAGACCGATGCACCGATGATGGAGTGCAAGAAGGCCTTGACCGAGGCGGACGGCAACATGGAAAAAGCCGAGGAAATCCTGCGCGTCAAGCTCGGCAACAAAGCCAGCAAGGCCGCCTCGCGCATCACCGCCGAAGGCGTGGTGGCCGCTTATGTCGAGGGCGACGCCGGTGCGATGGTTGAGATTAACTGCGAGACCGATTTCGTCAGCAAGAACGACAGCTTCATCGCGCTGGCCAAAGCGGCGGCGGAGTTGGCCGCCAAACACAACCCGGCGGATATCGCGGCGCTGGGTGCGCTGGCCTACACGCAGGATAGTTTCGGTCCCACGCTCGAAGACGTGCGCAAGGGGCTGATCGGCAAAATCGGCGAGAACATGACGATCCGCCGTTTCAAGCGTTTTGCTTCGGGCGCCAAGCTGGCCTCGTACCTGCACGGCACGCGCATCGGCGTGGTGGTGGAGTTCGACGGCGATGTCGTGGCCGCCAAGGATGTTGCCATGCATGTGGCGGCGATGAAGCCGCTCGCGTTGGCCACCAGCGATATACCGGCTGAACTGGTTGAGCGCGAGCGCAGCATCGCGCAGCAAAAGGCGTCCGAATCGGGCAAGCCCGCCGAGATCGTGGCGCGCATGGTCGATGGCGCTGTGCAGACCTTCCTGAAAGAGGTCTCGCTGTTCAACCAGCCTTTTGTGAAAAATCCCAAGCAAACCGTTGAGCAGATGCTCAAAGCCCTCAACACCCGCGTGAAGGGTTTCACCCTGTATGTTGTCGGCGAAGGCATCGAGAAGAAAGCCGACGACTTCGCCGCCGAGGTGGCGGCCCAGGTGGCTGCAGCCAAGAGCAAGGCCTGATCCATCCGGGCGTGCGTGCAGCCGGTTTGCGCTGCATGCACGATCGGCACTGTGATCGAACTGACTCACCCTCTCCTTCCATCTATCCCACTCGTTTTAGACTTTGTCTGCATTTCAGGAGGAAACGCCCATGTCCGCGCCCGAACCCGCTCACAAGCGCCTGTTGCTGAAGTTGTCGGGCGAGGCGCTGATGGGGGACGATCTCTTCGGCATTAACCGCGACACCATCATTCGCATGACCCGCGAACTGGCCGAAGTGGTCGGGCTCGGCGTCGAAGTGGCGGTGGTGATTGGCGGTGGCAACATCTTTCGCGGCGTGGCCGGCGGTTCGGTCGGCATGGACCGCGCCACGGCCGATTACATGGGGATGCTCGCCACCGTCATGAACGCGCTCGCGCTGGCCGATGCGATGAACAAACAGGGCATGGCCGCGCGCGTGATGTCGGCGATCGCCATCGAACAGGTCGTCGAATCGTATGTGCGCCCGAAAGCCCTGCAATACCTCGAAGAGGGCAAGGTGGTGGTTTTCGCTGCCGGCACGGGCAACCCCTTCTTTACGACGGATACCGCCGCGGCGCTGCGCGGGGCCGAGATTGGCGCCCAGGTGGTGCTAAAAGCCACCAAGGTCGATGGCGTCTACGACGCTGACCCGGAGCAGAATCCGCACGCCAAACGCTACGCCACGCTCAGTTTTGATGAGGCCATCATGCGTAATCTGGGCATCATGGACGCGACGGCTTTTGCGCTGTGCCGCGCCCAGCGGCTGCCGATCAAAGTGTTCTCCATCCTCAAGCCCGGTGCGCTCAAGCGCGTCGTCATGGGTGAGGACGAGGGCACGCTGGTCCATGTCTGATAGCTTGTTGATACGCGGGAGTTTGAATTCATGACCATTGCCGATATCCGTAAAACCACGGAAGCGAAGATGAACCAGTCGATCGCTTCCTTCCGCACCAGCCTGACCAAGATCCGTACCGGCCGCGCCAACCCGGCGCTGCTCGATCAGGTGCACGTCGAATACTATGGTTCGATGGTGCCGATCAGTCAGGTGGCCAATGTCGCTTTGCTCGATGCGCGCACGATCAGCGTGCAGCCCTGGGAAAAGGGCCTGGGCGCGAAGATCGAGAAGGCGATCCGCGAGAGCGACTTGGGGTTGAATCCGGCCGCGATGGGCGATCTGATTCGTGTGCCGATGCCGCCCATGAGCGAGGAGCGTCGCCGCGAGATGACCAAGCTCGTGCGTAACGAAGGCGAAAGCGCGAAGATCGCCGTCCGTAACCTGCGCCGTGACGCCAACGAAGCCGTCAAGAAACTGGTCAAGGACAAGCTCGCCTCCGAAGACGAGCAAAAGCGCGCCGAGACCGAAATCCAGAAAGTCACCGACAGCCATATCACCGAGATTGACAAACTGGTGACGGCCAAGGAAGCCGAGATCATGGCGGTATGAAGCCGCGCTCGCCATCGCGTGCTTGGCGCCGTTCGAGCCTTGGCCGTGCGCCTTCCCCGATGCCGCTTGCGCACATGGCGTGCGGCGGGACGGTCGGGAAGGGGCTTCAATAGCGTACGGCGCTGTTCAATTCCCGCCCGTCCGATGATGTACATATGAGCAAGGCAGCCTCCATTCCCCATCACATCGCCATCGTCATGGACGGCAATGGCCGTTGGGCCACGCGGCGCTTTATGCCGCGCGTGGCGGGGCACAAGCGCGGCGTTGACTCGCTGCGGCGTTGCGTGAAAGCATGCGTGGCCCGGGGGGTGGGCGTTTTGACCGTGTTCGCCTTCTCATCGGAGAACTGGAACCGGCCCGCAGACGAAGTTTCGGGGCTGATGGAATTGATGTTCGGCGCTCTGGCCAGCGAGGTCCCCAGTCTGAGCAGCGAGGGCGTGCAGCTGCATTTCGTGGGTGAACGCGCGAACCTGTCGGAAAAGATCACTGCCGGCCTGAGGCAGGCTGAAGCGCAGACTGCGCAGAACACCCGGCTGGTGCTCAACGTGTGCTTCAATTACGGGGGCCGTTGGGATATCGCCCAGGCCGCGCGGCGTTTGGCCGAGCGCGGCGAGCCCATCACCGAGGCCGCGATCGGCCCAGTGCTTGCGTTGGCGCATGTGCCCGATCCCGATCTGTTTATTCGTACCGGCGGAGAGCAACGTCTGTCGAACTTTCTGTTGTGGCAAAGTGCCTATGCCGAATTGTTCTTCAGCGAGCAGCTCTGGCCCGATTTCGACGAAGCAGCGTTGGACGAAGCTATCGCGGTCTATCAGCGGCGCGAGCGGCGTTTCGGCAAGACTTCGGACCAAGTGAAAGTGCAAGCGCAGGCTGTAGGTACGCACGGACGCAGGACGGCTTAAAGGCCGCAACGCGCCGTACCCGGCTTTACGCGAATTGCTCCCCCTTTTCTGGGAAAAGAATGCTCAAACAGCGCGTCTTGACGGCCCTTGTCCTGCTGGTGATTTTCCTGCCTGCGTTGTTTTGTCCCTCCAACGTACCCTTTGCCATGGTGCTGTTGGTGTTTGCTTGCGTGGGGGCTTGGGAGTGGGGGCGCTTGAACGGCTGCAGTGCGCGCCCATCGATTGCGTGCGGCGCGTTGATTGCGGCGATGTGCGCGCTGAGTTGGGCGCTGGGCTTGTATGCGCGGTCTTTGCCGGCGCTGTGGTTGTGCGCTGGGGCGGCGTGGTTGCTGGGCGGAGCCGCGCTATTGCGCGCCGGCGTGGCCGGCTGGCCGAGTATCCCGAAGGTGGTGCGCCTGGCAGGCGGGTTGCTGGTCCTTTGGCTGGTGTGGCTTGCGGGCGTGCAGGCGCGCACCATTGGAAACGACTTTTTGCTCTCGGTATTGGTCCTGGTTTGGATTACCGACATCGCCGCATATTTCGCCGGCCGCGCCTTTGGCCTGAGGTTTACTCGCCGTAAGCTCGCACCGACCATCAGTCCTGGAAAAACCTGGGAAGGGGTCTGGGGCGGCATGGTTGGCGCGTTGTTGCTGGCTGCCGGCTGGGCCATCGTTGAAGGCCGGCTCAGCGCGGCTCGCGCGGTGGATGCCGCGCCGGTTTTGGCGCACAGCCTGTATTCGGTTTTGCTCATGCGCGGTGTATGGCTGCTCGTGCTGGGGGTGCTTTTCCTTGCCGCGATGAGCGTGGTGGGTGATTTGGTGGAGTCAATGGTCAAGCGCAGCGCCGGCGTCAAGGACAGCAGCACCTTGCTGCCTGGACATGGCGGGGTGCTCGACCGTATCGATGCCATGTTGCCGGCGTTGCCTTTGGCGATGATGCTAGTGTCTTGTTTCACAAATGCCGTTCGATGAAATCGCTCATTCATGTTTTCGGGCTGCGGTACAGACTTCCCTTCAATGAGCGCGGCAATACACACAATGAATAAGCAACGGGTGACGGTACTTGGATCGACGGGCTCGATTGGCGCGAACACGCTCGACGTGATTGCGCGTCACCCGCAGCGTTTTGAGCTTTTTGCGCTATCGGCCGCCACGCACCTGGATAAACTGCTCGCCCAGTGTGCCCGCTTTAAACCGCGCTTCGCGGTGATGGCCAGTGCCGCACACGCGGCGCAGTTGGCCCAACGCTTGCGTGCCGAAGGGTTGCCGACCGAGGTCATCCAGGGCCCTGATGCGCTCGAACGCATCGCCGCGCACGAGCAAGTCGATACGGTGATGGCTGCCATCGTCGGTGCCGCCGGTCTTGCGCCCTGTCTGGCCGCCGCGCGTGCCGGCAAGCGCTTGTTGCTCGCTAACAAGGAAGCTTTGGTGGTGGGGGGCGCCCTGTTCATTGAGGCGGTACGCGCCGGCGGCGCGACATTGCTGCCCATCGACAGTGAGCATTCGGCAATCTTCCAGGCGTTGCCGGAAGACCCGCGCACCTGGCCGCAACGCGTTGACAAGATCATCCTCACCGCCTCGGGCGGGCCGTTTCGCACGCGCGCGCCGGATACGCTGGCGGCGGTCACGCCCGAACAGGCCTGCGCGCATCCGAATTGGGTGATGGGCCGCAAAATCTCGGTGGATTCGGCCACCATGATGAACAAGGCGCTCGAAGTGATCGAGGCGTATTTTTTGTTCGGCTTGGCGCCGGAGCAAATCGAGGTGGTGATTCATCCGCAAAGCGTGATTCACTCCATGGTGCAGTTCAAGGGTGCTTCCGTGATCGCCCAGTTGGGCACGCCCGACATGCGTGTGCCGATCGCTTGCGGGCTGGCGTGGCCCGAGCGCATTGAAAGCGGCGCTGGCCGTCTTGATTTCCGCCAGTTGGGCGCGTTGACCTTCGAGGCGCCCGACCCTGCACGTTTTCCCGGCCTGGGTTTGGCTTGGCAGGCGCTACGCGCGGCGCCTGGCGCCACCGCGGTGCTTAATGCGGCCAATGAGGTCGCCGTCGCAGCCTTCCTCGGCGGGCAACTGCGCTTTGACCGCATTCATGCGGTGAATTTGGAAACACTGACGGCGGTCGATCCGGTGCATGCACACTCGCTGCACGGTTTACTCGACCTCGACGCTCGCGCCCGCGTTGCTGCTCACGCAGCCGCGCTGCGGTTGGCGGGTTGATTTCGTATTTATATTTTTTACTTATAGATCTCATCTTTCATAGGATCAATGGAGAAATTCCCATGCTGACCCTTGTGGCTTTCATCGTTGCGCTCGGCGTGCTGATCGCCGTGCATGAATGGGGTCATTACCGTGTCGCTGTCGCCTGCGGCGTACAAGTGCAATGTTTCTCCATCGGCTTTGGCAAGGCCCTCTATCGCTGGCGGCCCAAGCGGCAACGTCCGGGGCAGAACACCGAATTTGTGATCGGCGCCTTCCCGCTTGGCGGCTATGTGCGTATGCTCGACGAGAACGAGGGGCCGGTCGATCCTGCACAACGGCATCGGGCCTTCAATACGCAGCCCCTGTGGGCACGCGCCGCCATCGTCGCGGCCGGGCCGGTGGCTAACTTTGTGCTTGCGGTGTTGTTGTTTGCGGCAGTGAACTGGCTCGGCCAGCAAGAGCCCGCGGCACGCATCAGTGCGCCGGCGCCGGGCTCGCCCGCGCAGCAAGCGGGCCTGCATGCGGGCGATTGGGTGTTGCGCGCAGGGAACGCCGATAGGATGGAGACGGTGCGCTCCTTCGATGGCTTGCGCTGGCGGTTGGCGCGCGCCGCCCTGAATCACCAAGACCTTGATCTGGATGTCGCGCCCGCGCCGGATCAGCCCGCGCATCGGGTCAGGCTCGCGTTGGCCGGCCTCAACGCTGAGGATGCCGACGAGCAACTGCTGTCTCGTATTGGCATCACGGCACCGCTATCGCGCCCCGAAATAGTCAAGGTCATGCCCGGTGGAGCGGCACAGCGCGCTGGATTGCGCGATGGTGACCTGGTGCTGTCGATCGGAACGGAGGCCATCGCTGAAGGGGACCAACTGCGCCAACGTATTCGCGCTTCGGTCGATGGGCGTGGCCAGGAGGCCCGGGCACGTGCCCAACGCTGGACCCTCAAGCGCGATGGCCAGTTGATCCAGCTGAATGTGACGCCTGATCTGCACCGATCGGGGGGCGATGCGCCGGTCGGTCGCATCGACGCCTACGTCGGAGCCCTGCCTGAAATGACCCTTGTGCGCCGGGGCCCCATTGATGGTTTGCAGCAAGCCGTGGCGCGCACGTGGGAAATTTCTTCTTTAACAGTGCGTGTGCTCGGGCGGATGGTGATTGGCCAGGCGTCGCTGCGCAACCTCAGCGGGCCGTTGACGATTGCGGACTATGCCGGGCAATCGGCCAGTTTGGGGTTGACCGCATACCTTGGTTTTTTGGCGCTTATCAGCGTGAGCCTGGGTGTGATGAATTTATTGCCTTTACCCGTCCTCGATGGCGGGCACCTGATGTATTATCTTTGGGAGGCTCTGACAGGGCGGCGCGTCTCCGGTATATGGCTGGAGTGGCTTCAGCGTGGCGGTATCGCGGTGCTGTTGCTCATCATGTCGGTGGCGTTTTTCAATGATATTACCCGCCATTTTGTTAACTAACGTCCGGTTTTATGTCAAGTCGGATTTGATCGACAAATGAACTCAACAAAAAATTACCGTTCCCGCATTCTGCGCCAAATCCTTGTGCTTGGAGTAGGCGTATTTTCAACTGTGGCCGCTTGGGCGGTGGAGCCTTTCACGATTCAGGACATCCGTGTCGAGGGACTGCAACGGATCGAGCCCGGCACGGTCTTTGCGTCACTGCCGTTTCACGTTGGAGATACTTATACCGACGCGGACGGCTCGACGGCCATCCGTTCCTTGTTCAATCTGGGCCTGTTCAAGGACGTCCGGGTCGATATCAAGGACGGCGTGGTGGTGGTGATCGTCGAAGAGCGTCCTATCGTGGCCAGCATCAGTTTCAGCGGGCTGAGGGAATTTAACAAGGACGCCCTGACCAAAGCGCTGGTCGACATCGGCTTGGCCGAAGGACGCCCCTTCGACAAGGCGCTGGCCGATCGGGCCGAGCAGGAGCTCAAGCGCCAGTACGTTAACCGTAGCCTGTACAACGCCGATGTCGTGTCCACCGTCACGCCGGTTGATAAAAACCGTGTCAATGTGAGCTTCACCGTGACCGAGGGCCAGCCCGCGCGCATTAGCGCAGTGCGCATCGTCGGTAACCAGGCGTTCAGCGAAAGCAAGCTGCTGGGCCAGCTTGCCGAGGACAGCGGCAATTGGATGAGCTGGTACACCAAGTCCAACCGCTATGCGCGCACCAAGCTCAATGCCGACCTCGAAACGCTGCGCGCTTACTATCAGCAGCGCGGTTACCTCGAATTTCAGATCAATTCGACGGATGTGGCGCTTTCCCCCGATCGTCAGAGCGTGACGTTGACAATTAACGTGACCGAAGGGCCAAAATATGTCGTTTCGGGCGTCAAGCTCGCTGGCAACTATTTGGGGCGCGATGACGAATTTAAGGCGCTGGTAGATATTCGTCCCGGCGCGCCTTTTAACAGTGAGCAAGTAGCTAGCACCGTCAAGGCGTTTACCGATTATTTTGCTTCTTTTGGCTATGCTTTTGCCAAGGTCGATGTTCAACCCGAGCTGGATCGCACCAACGATCGCGTAGCGTTTACGCTGCAGGCCGATCCGCGCCAGCGCGTGTATGTACGCCACATCAACATTGCGGGCAACAGTCGCACGCGGGACGTCGTGATCCGTCGTGAATTCCGTCAATTCGAGGACTCCTGGTATGACGGCGACCGCATCAAACTTTCGCGTGCCCGGGTCAATCGGCTGGGTTATTTCACCGACGTCAACGTCGAAGCGTCCCAAGTGCCGGGTACGCCCGATCAGGTCGATCTGGATGTCAAAGTGAAGGAAAAACCCACCGGTTCAGTGCAGTTGGGCGCCGGTTATTCGACCACGGACAAGGTTTCGTTCAGTTTTGGTATCTCGCAGGACAATGTGTTCGGCTCGGGCAACTTCCTCGGGTTGCAAGCCAATACCAGCAGCTACAACCGCACGATCCAGCTCACCAGCACCGATCCGTATTTCACCACCAGCGGGATTTCGCGCACCTTCAACCTCTATTACCAAAGCACCAAGCCTTATTACAACCAGGATGGTGAATACAGGCTCACCCATGAAGGCGGCGCGCTGAGCTTTGGCGTTCCGTTCAGCGAGTTGGACACCATCTATTTTGGTGCCGGGGCCGAGCGCTACTCCTTCAATCCAGGGAGTTACTACGTCTTTGCGACGCCCCAGGCGTACCGGGATTACTTCGGTTGCACCACCAGCGATCCCACCAATCCCGGTAACCTCTATGCGACCGTGACGGGATGCTCGAAATCCTCCGTCTGGGGTATTCCGCTGACGATTGCGTGGGCGCGCGACAGCCGCGACAGCGCACTGGTGCCCACCAGCGGGCGCTTCCAGCGCGCCAATCTGGAAATTGGTACAGCCGGGCAGATGAAATACTACCGCGCAAACTATAACTTCCAGCAATACATTCCATTGAGCAAGCGCTACACGCTGGCCTTCAACACCAATCTGGGTTATGGCAAACCCTATGGCAACGAGGTCTATCCGGTCTTCAAAAACTTCTATGCCGGTGGTTTGGGTTCGATACGCGGGTTCCAGCAAAACACGCTGGGCCCCCAGGACATTTACTCCGGCGCGGCGGTCGGCGGCAGCAAGCTCGCCGTGGGGACCCTCCAGATCAACACCCCTTTCCCAGGCGCGGATAACGACCCCACGCTGCAGTTGTACGGTTTTGTTGATGTGGGTAACGTTTTTGCCGACCGTACTGCTGGCATGACCGATGCCCAGTGGAGCGCGCAGCAGAAAATACGTGCTTCAGCAGGGGTGGGCATCAGCTGGATCTCCCCGATTGGGCCGTTGCAACTGTCTTATGCGGTGCCGATTAAGTACCAGAAGGCGGATTCGACGAACGGTGTTATCGAGGATAGAATTCAGCGCTTTCAATTCCAGATTGGAACCTCGTTCTGATGTTATTTCCGTTTCCTCGAGCATCCAGGATTGCAGCACTGCTGGTGGCTGCTTGCGCGGCCGGTGCAATGCCCGTTTTCGCGCAGGGGCCGGTCCTGATCCCGCCCGTGGCGGCGCTGTCGGATTCAATCCGGATTGCCTTTGTCAACCCCGACCGCGTGCTGCGTGAGGCGTTGCCTGCGAAGAACGCTCAAGCCAAACTTGAAGCCGAGTTCAGCAAGCGTGAGAGCGATCTCAAGGCCGAGGGCGCGGCACTGAAGGCGGCATCCGATCGGTTCGAACGTGATGCACTCACGTTTTCTGACGGTCAACGCCAGCAGCGCCAGCGTGAGCTGATTGACCAAGACAGCAAGTTCCAGCGCAAGCGTGCGGATCTCCAGGAAGACTTTAATGCGCGCAAGAACGACGAGCTTCAGCAGTTGCTCGACCGTACCAATCGCGCGATCAAACAAGTCGCCGAGCAGGAGGGTTATGACGCTGTGCTGCAGGAAGCACTGTATTTCAACCCGAAGTACGACATCACCAACAAGGTGATCAAGATGCTCAATGCTTCCCCCGCATGGGGCGGCAAATAAAACGCCCTGAGCCCGCACAGGCCGGTACGGCGGCAGGCTGGGCGTCATTGATCCATTTCTATCGTGGCTTTACAACTTGGTGTCATCGTCCAAGCGCTCGGTGGTGAACTGCATGGCAGCGCCGCGCGCGAAATTACCCGGCTGGCTCCGCTGGATTCGGCAGGGCCCGATGCCCTGAGTTTCCTGAGTCAGCCCAAACACCGTAAAGAGCTTGCGCTCTCGCAAGCGGCCTGTGTCGTTGTCTCGCCTGCCGTGCAAGAGGAAGCGGCGGCGCGCGGTGATTACATCCTCACGCCGGATCCGTATCTCTACTTTGCGCGCCTGACGCAGTTGTGGAAAGCGCATCACGCACCGCCAGAAGGCGAAGGTTCGCGCATCCATCCCAGCGCGGTGATCGATCCCGATGCGGTCATTGACCCCACCGCGCGCATCGGCGCCTTGTGCGTGGTCGAACGCGGAGCCCGCATCGGGGCGCAAACCGTGCTCAAGTCGCGTGTCACGGTCAGCGAGGGTTGCGTCATCGGCGCGCGCTGTTTGTTGCATCCGGGCGCAGTGATCGGCGCCGATGGCTTTGGGCTCGCGCAGCATGAAGGCGCTTGGGTCAAAATTGAGCAATTGGGCGCCGTGCGCATTGGCGATGATGTGGAGATCGGCGCCAATACCTGTATCGACCGTGGCGCGCTCGAAGATACCGTGATCGAAGACGGCGTCAAGCTCGATAACCTGATCCAAATTGGCCACAATGTGCACGTGGGCCGCAATACCGCGATGGCCGGCTGCGCGGGCGTGGCCGGCAGCGCTATCATCGGTGCGAACTGCACGATAGGCGGCAATGCCGGTATCGCCGGGCATCTGCGGTTGGCCGATGGCGTGCACATCACCGCCAAGACCCTGGTTTCACACTCGATTCTCAAGCCTGGGGTCTATTCGGGCGCGTTCCCGATCGACGAAAATCGCGCTTGGGAGAAAAACGCCGCCGCCGTGCGGCATTTGTACCGACTGCGTCAGCGGGTCAAGGCGCTCGAAAAAGCGCTTGGCATGGCCTCCAGCCAAAATCTTCCGCAAATGCCGCAAGATAACAATACACCATGACAACTACGCTTGATATCCATCACATTCTGAAGGTGTTGCCGCACCGTTATCCTTTCCTGCTCGTTGATCGGGTGCTGGACATGGAAAAGGGCAAACGCCTGACTGCGATCAAAAACGTGACGATGAACGAACCTTTCTTCGTCGGGCACTTCCCGCATCACCCGGTCATGCCGGGTGTGCTCGTACTTGAAGCCATGGCGCAAGCTTCGGCGCTGCTGTCTTTGCTTTCACTGGACCTCACGCTGGATGAAAACCTGGTGTACTACTTCGCGGGCATTGATGGCGCACGTTTCAAGCGCCCCGTGGAGCCTGGTGACCAGTTGCGTTTTGAAATCGAATGCCTACGCATGAAGACCACCGCGGCCAAATTCAAGGCCCAGGCCTTGGTCGGCGATGCCATGGTGTGCGAAGCTGAGTTGATGTGTGTCCTGCATCGCATTGACGAGTGAACCTCGGCCCATGCCCTGGCACATACCTATAGATCAGCGATACCCTGCATGACACAAATCCATCCGACCGCGTTGGTTGATTCACGGGCCGAGCTCGACGATGAAGTCAGCATCGGTCCTTTCACAATCATTGGCCCCAAGGTACGCATCGGTGCACGCACGCGGGTCGCCTCGCACTGTGTGATCGAGGGGCGCACGACCATGGGGTGTGACAACACCATTTTCCAGTTTTGCTCCATCGGTGCCATCCCGCAGGATAAGAAATACGCGGGTGAGGACAGCGAACTGATCATCGGTGACCGTAACACCATCCGCGAGTATTGCTCCTTCAGCATCGGCGTATCGCAGGCCGGGGGACGTACCACGATCGGGAACGACAACTGGATCATGGGCAACATCCATATCGCCCATGATTGCCATGTCGGCAACCACACCACGCTCGCCAATTACACGGGGCTGGCCGGCCATGTGGAGTTGGGCGATTGGGTCACGGTCGGCGGGATCACCGGTATCCACCAATTCGTCAAGGTCGGTGCGTACGCCATGATCGGTTTCGCCAGCGCGGTTTCGCAAGACGTGCCGCCTTTTATGCTGGTCGATGGCAATCCGCTGGCTGTGCGCGGCTTCAATCTCGTGGGCCTGCGCCGGCACAATTTCAGTTCGCAGCGGATCGAAGCCGTCAAGCAGATGCACAAGATCTTGTACCGTGAAGGCCGTACGCTGGACAGCGCCAAGACCGCCATTGCGGCGCTTGTCCAACGTATTCCTGAAGCGGCAGAGGATGTCGCACGCATGAGCGACTTTCTGGCCCACGCCACGCGCGGCATCGCGCGCTGACGTTGTGTCGTTGCCGCCGCAGTCGCTGGATACCGCCGCCACGGCTGCGCCTGGCTTGGCACTGGTCGCAGGGGAGGCCTCTGGCGATTTGCTGGCTGGCCAGATGCTTGATGGTCTGCGTGCGCGCTGGCCCGGACTGCGGGCTGCGGGCATCGGAGGCACACAAATGCTCGAACGCGGCTTCGAAAGCTGGTGGCCGCAAGAAAAGCTCGCGGTGCGCGGTTATGTTGAAGTGCTGCGCCACTACGCTGAAATCGCCCGTATCCGCCGCCAACTCAAGAAGCGCCTGCTGGCCGATCGGCCCGATGTCTTCATTGGCGTCGATGCGCCCGACTTCAACCTCGGTCTTGAAGTCGGTCTGCGTTCCCACGGCATTCGCACGGTCCATTTTGTTTGTCCTTCGATCTGGGCCTGGCGTCCCGGACGTATCGAAAAAATCCGAGCCGCTGCGGACCACGTCCTGTGCATCTTCCCTTTCGAGCCGCAGTTGCTGGTCACCCAAGGCGTTGACGCCAGCTATGTCGGCCATCCGCTGGCGCCGGTGATCCCGATGCAGCCGGATCAAAGCGGTGCGCGCGCGGCGCTGGGCCTGCCGGCGCAGGGCGTGGTCGTTGCGCTGCTGCCGGGCAGCCGCGAAGCCGAATGGCGCTATATTGCCCCGCGTTTCTTCGCCGCCGCGCGGCAGATGCGCGCACACGATCCGTCCATCACCTTCGTTGTTCCCGTACCGCCTGCGCGCCAAGCCCAGGCACGGCGTTTGCTGGATGAAAGCGGTATGACCGAACACATCCGCCTTATCGACGGCCGCTCGCATACGGTGCTGGCGGCTTGCGATGTCACGCTGATCGCCAGCGGCACGGCCACGCTGGAAGCCGCGCTGTTTAAACGCCCGATGGTCATTGCTTACGCCATGCCTGCGCTGAGCTATTACTTGATGCAAACGTTGTACCGGCAACTGCAACCGTGGATCGGCCTGCCGAACATTTTGTGCCGTGAATTCGTCGTGCCTGAGTTGATACAGCAAGAGGCCTCGCCCGAAGCCCTTGCGCGCGCGACCCTGGCGTGGCTGAACGCGCCCGCCAAAGTGAGCGCCTTGCAGGAACGCTTTAGTGCAATGCACGAGCAATTGTTGCGCGATACCCCCACTGTCTGTGCCGATGCGATCGAAAAAGTCCTCCGCCGCTGAAACCCGATCTGCTGCCTGTGATGGGCTTGACGCAACCAGTGTTCAGCGGCCCCGAGCCCCGCAGCAAACGACATTGGCCTGGGACACGCCCGGCTTGATTGCCGGCGTTGACGAGGCCGGACGCGGCCCATTGGCGGGCCCAGTCGTCGCGGCAGCGGTGATCCTGGACGATCTGCGCCCGATCGACGGATTGGCGGATTCAAAAACGCTCAGCGCGCGTCAGCGCGAACGCCTGTACGAGCAGATCATGGCGCATGCGTTGTGTTGTTCCGTGGCACAGGCCAGCGTTCAAGAAATCGACACCCGCAACATTCTGCAGGCCACGTTGCTGGCCATGCAGCGGGCCGTCGTCGGTCTGCGCCTGAAACCCACCAAGGTACTGATCGACGGCAACCGCCTGCCATCGCTGAACGTGCTGGCCGAAGCCATCGTCGGCGGCGATGCGCGCGTGCCCGCCATCTCGGCGGCTTCCATCGTCGCCAAGGTTTATCGCGATCGGCTCTGTGCGCAAATGGATCTGGAATTTCCGCAGTACGGTTTCGCCAGCCACAAGGGTTACGGGACATCCGAGCACCTCGAAGCGCTCAAACGTTATGGCGCCTGCCTCCACCACCGGCGTTCTTTCGGCCCGGTTCGTGCGGCACTGAAGGCCACGGCGGTGCCAGAATCCTCTGTACTGCCTTAGCGTTTTCATGCACGAACCCATCCGTTCACGCGACAACCCCTTGCTCAAGGATTTGCGCAAGCTCGCGCGCGATCCGCTGGCCTACCGCAAACTGGGCCGGATCTGGCTCGAAGGCGAACATCTCTGCCAAGCGGCACAAGCGCGCGGCATCAAGGCGGCGATGGCTGTTTGCGCCCAGTCGTACTGGCCCCAGGCCAGCGCCGCATGGGCTGACGGTGCGCGGCGTGTGGTCGTGGTGGCTGACGAGTTGCTTGCCGCCGCCAGCAGCCTGCCATCGCCCGCACCGATGGGCTATCTCCTTGACTTGCCGCCGGCCCCCGCGCGGGTCGCTGGCATCCCCACCGTGGTGCTCGACCGCGTGCAGGATGCCGGCAACGTCGGCTCCATTCTGCGCAGCGCCGCTGCCTTTGGTTTCACCCAGGTCTTTGCTCTCAAAGGGACCGCGGCACTATGGAGCCCCAAGGTGCTGCGCGCTGGCATGGGCGCGCATTTTGCGCTCCGGCTGATCGAAGGCGCGTGCGAAGATGACGTTGCCAGCGATGCCCTGGGCCTGCCTTTGCTGGCCACCAGTTCGCACCAGGGGCGCTGGCTGCATGATCTTCAGGCCGCGGGTGCGCTCCCATCGCCCTGCGCTTGGCTGTTCGGGCACGAAGGACAGGGTATTTCGCCTGGCCTGCAAGCGCGCGCCGCGGATCATGTCCGCATCACGCAGCCCGGCGGTGAAGAATCGCTCAACGTCGCGGCCGCCGCCGCCATTTGTCTTCATGCCAGCGCTGCGGTCTCTGCTATGGCCGCACCTGCTTGATCCCCCCCTTTACGTTGGAACTAAAAACAAAAACGGCAGTTCAATCCAGAAACGGCCATCCCATGCGTGTGCCACTGTCCCGTGATGAATGCCTCAGGGATCGGCTCGGATTTCAGCCGGGCCCCGTCTTTCAAGGGAAAATCGTAGCAAAATCAATGGCATCGCAAGGATTTGTAATCCTGCGTCGCGCGCCGAGTGCGTAGCACTGTTGCCCGACAGGCGCAGGCTCCGAAGTTGCGGAAGGCGCTGAAGGCTATATTCCCGTGGCTTTTCTCAAGGTAATCCGTGGTCAACTGCTGTTTTTAGATCGACTCGAGACAACGCTTTCTCCTATGGCGCCTGCAGAACAATGGAAATGAACACACGCAGGCCGATGGATGGCACAGGATAATCAGTCATGGCTATTGTTTTGCAGAAACCCTCGTTCATTGGACGTATTGCCCCCATATTCCGGGGCTTTGATCCCCTGTTGATCCTGGCGGTCTGCCTGCTGATGGGCATAGGTCTGATCACGATGTACTCGGCGGGGTACGACTATGGTGCCGGTAACCGCTTTTCTGACCAGAGCCGCAACGTGCTCTTCGCGTGCGGCATTATGTTCGTGCTGGCGCAGGTGTCGCCGCAACAACTCATGCGCATTGCCGTGCCGCTGTATACGGTCGGCGTGGCGTTATTGATCGCGGTGGCTATTTTTGGCATTACCAAAAAGGGCGCTCGGCGCTGGGTCAACATCGGCGTCGTCATACAGCCCAGTGAAATTCTGAAAATCGCTGTACCGCTCATGTTGGCTTGGTGGTTCCAGCGTCGAGAAGGACAGTTGCGACCGCTCGATTTCGCGGTGGCGACCGTGCTATTGGCCGTGCCGGTGGGACTGATCATCAAACAGCCCGATTTGGGTACGGCGCTGCTGGTATTGATGGCAGGGTTGGCGGTACTCTTCTTTGCCGGTCTTTCCTGGAAGCTGGTTGCGCCGCCCGTCTTGGCCATCGTTATTGCGGTGGGCGTGCTGGTGGGGTTCGAGTCGAAATTGTGTGCTGACGAGTTTAGTTGGCACGTGGTGCGCAACTATCAGAAACAGCGCGTGTGCACCTTGATGGATCCCACCAAAGACCCGTTAGGCAAGGGCTTTCACGTCATTCAAAGCATGGTTGCCATTGGCGCCGGGGGGGTCAAGGGCAAAGGCTTTATGCAGGGGACGCAGACGCATCTGGATTTCATCCCGGAGCGCACCACCGATTTCGTTTTCGCCGCGTATGCCGAGGAATTTGGGCTGGTCGGCAACATATCTCTGATCGTCTTGTTCATCTTCCTGATTTTTCGCGCGCTGGCGATTGCGCAAAAAGCCGTCACGCTGTTTGCACGCCTGCTCGGCGGCGCGGTGGGCATGAGCTTGTTTACCTACGCTTTCGTGAATATGGGGATGGTCAGCGGCATCCTGCCGGTCGTGGGCGTGCCCTTGCCTTTCATCAGCTACGGCGGCACAGCCATGATCACGCTGGGGCTGACGCTGGGCATCCTGATGTCGATTGCACGGGCGTACAAAACCAGTTGATTCCACTTCCGTTCAAAGAGGGCTTTGCCGTGCCGGTCTGGCTCGATCTGCCGACAAGCCACACATCAATCCGCCGGTGATTCCCAAAGGGGGATTGACCCGCAACCAGGAGAGGGGCTGGCGGCGGTTTCTTGGCCGTTTGGCGCAACCAGCGCAGCTGGATTCCAGCGCCTGAGAACCTGTTTACGATCTCAAACAGGTTGTTCTCAGGGACAACGCATGCCCGGCGCGCCGCGCTGCCAGTGCCAGAGCGCGGTATCGGCGTTGCGGGACACCAGCGG
Source organism: Burkholderiaceae bacterium (assembly GCA_031285125.1). Lineage (GTDB taxonomy): Bacteria > Pseudomonadota > Gammaproteobacteria > Burkholderiales > Burkholderiaceae_C > JAITWT01. Next base: position 27,456 of record JAITWT010000010.1, read on the forward strand.
CACAGCGTTCAGCAGGGGATAAAACTTTGGCGTGGTCGCCGGACCCGCCAGCCAGGCCGAGGGCAGGGTGCATAGACGGGAGGCCAGATCAGCCGGTTCGATCAACACGCGCTGGGCCGTACGCGGGGCGAAGATGGCGGCGTCGGTGATTTCCTTCTGCCAGTTGTCGCGCTGCTCGGTTTGCAATTGCCGCCAGAAATCGACCACCAGCGGGGGGTGCTGCAAGTGGGCATACAGCGGGATGTCGTGGTAATACTTATGCAGAAAAATCACCGGCTCGGCCGGGGTGCGCTGTTTGCGCAGTGTTTCGGCCAGGATACGTTGAGAGCCCGGCTGATACGGCCCCAGTGCCCATGGCAAGACCAGGCACAGCAACGCGCCCGCGGCCATGCTCAGATGCCACAGGCGCGTCAGTCCCGTGACGTGCGCGCTGGCCGGCGATGTCGGCGTCGCACCGTGCGCACCGGGGAGGGTCGGCGCTGCCTCGAGCGCACCGGCGTGCGCCAGCGCAAAGTGGCGTGCTTTGGCGCGCGCGCACACCATCTGCGCGGCATCGGCGGCCAGAAAGGCCAGCGGCGGCACGGCCGGCAAGATGTAGCCCACCAGCTTGGATTGCGGGATCGAAAAGAACACCAGAATCAGCAGCAGCCAGATCGCCATCAGCAGCCGCAGGGGTTGCCGGTGCGGTTGGGCGCGCCAGTAGTGGCGCCTGAATACCGGCGCCAGCCAAGCCGAGGCGGGCAGCGCCCCCAGCGCCAGCACGGCGACGAAGAACCACATGGGCTGCGCGTTGTTGAAGCCCCCTTCAGCGAAACGCTCGAAGTGTTGGACGACGAAAAAGTAATGCAGGAACACGGGGAACTCGCGCTGCATCAGCACGAACCAAGGCGCGGCGATCAGCGCGAACAGCAGCACCCCGGGCGTGAGGAACAGGCGCAGCAGCACGCGCCAGCGCCCGCGCGCGAGCAGCCACAGCCCAATCACGCCGGCAGGCAGTACGAAGCCGATCAGCCCTTTGGCCAATACGCCCGCGGCCGCTGCCGTCCAAGCTGCGGCCAATACCGCGTGGTGGGGTTGCGCGCGTTCCATGGCCAGCGCGGCACGCGCCAGCAACACAATCGTGAGGGTGATGCAACCGGCCACCAGCATGTCCAGATTGGCGTACTGCGCGCCCGAGTACCACAGCGGCTGTGCCAGCAGCGCAAACAGGCTCCAGCGTGCAACCTGCGCCCCCGCTTCAGCGCGCGCGAAACGCCACAGCGCGTAAGCGCCCACCGTACCGCCGATCAATGAAGCCAGACGCACGGTCAGCGGATGCGCCCCGAACATCTGAAAAGCCTGTGCGTCGATCCAATAGAACAGCGGCGGTTTATGGAAAAAAGGCAAACCGTTCAAGCGCGGCACCAGCCAATCACCGCTTTGCAGCATGGCCCAGGCGACGCTGCCGTAGCGCCCTTCATCGGGCACGGCCAGCGGACGCACCCAAGCCAGCAGTGCGAGCCAGATGAAGATGGCCAATGCCACCCAGGCGGCTTGGGCGGCACGGGGGACGGTGAGGGGCAGGGATGAGGAAGGGCGTGGTGTGATCGGCTTCATGATTGGGGATCCCGCTCCCGCCGTTGCGCTAACCCGTGTCCAAGTTCATGCCGAACAATATAAATCGGCCGATTCTTAACTTCCTCAAAAATGCGGCCCACATATTCGCCCAGGATACCCAGCGAGATCATCTGGACGCCCATGAACAGCAACAGCAGGATCACGATCGTTGTCCAGCCCGAAACGGCATTGCCCCACAGAAGGTAGCTCAGCGTCAGATACCCGCCATAAATAAAACCCGCCAGCGCCAGCAGCAGCCCGACCACGCTGACCGCGCGCAACGGCCAGGTGGCGAAGGCCGTCACGCCGTCGATCGACAGGTGCAACAAGCGCAGTGCATTGAAATGGGTCTGTCCATGCGCGCGCGTCTTGGGCACGTAGGGCACCGCCACGGCATTGAAGCCGATCCAGGCATACAGCCCTTTCATGAAGCGATTACGTTCGGGCAGTTTGAGCAGCGCATCGACGGCGGCACGGCTCATTAAGCGGAAGTCGCCCCCGTCAGGCGGCACATTGAAGCGGCCGCTGGCGTTGACCGTGCGGTAGAACCAGCGCGTGCCCAGGCGCTTGAATGCGCTTTCGTCGTCGCGATTCGCGCGCACGGCATAGACCACGTCGGCACCGGCATGCCAGTGCTTGATCAGCGTCGGGATCAATTCCGGCGTATGTTGCAAGTCGGCATCCATCGACAGCACCGCATCGCCGCGCGCCGCTTCAAATCCGGCCGTCAGCGCAGCTTCCTTGCCGAAGTTGCGCGACAGCTGCAGCGCGCGAAAGCCCGGCCGCGCGGTCCATTGCTTGAGTAGGCTGTGGGTGTCGTCCGTGCTGCCGTCGTCGACCAAAATCACTTCCCATTGCAGAGCGCTGGCGTCGAGCACGGCTTGCACCTGGGGCAGCAGCAGCGCGAGGTTGGACGCTTCGTTGCGGCAGGGGATGATGCATGAGAGCGAATGCCGCGGGCCGAGCGTTTCATCGCAGACCGCGGGCAAGGAGGTGATGGCGCAGGCGGTCTCGGGGGGAGCCATGGGGGGGTGTGCTTTCGTCATCATGCGGGACGCGCCTCGGGGTGCGATGCGCTACCTTCGCCCAGGGGCTTGTCCATGAGCACTGCATCGAGCCAGCGGCCCAGTTTCCAGCCGCGGTCTTTGAGCAGGCCAGTGTGCTTAAAGCCCAGTTTGCGGTGGATGCCCATGGATGCGGCATGGCCGGAATCGCCAATGATCGCGATCATGCGCCGAATTCCAGCCGCGTGCACGGCGTACGCCAGCATGCCGAGCAGCTGGGCGCCGACGCTTCGACCGTAGGCGGCCTGATCCAGGTCGATCGAATTCTCGGCCGTGAAGCGATAGGCCGCACGCGGCCTGAACAGATCGCAATAGGCGTAGCCCAGCACGCGTGCGTTTTGTTCCGCCACCCGATGGGGCAGCCCCTTGGCGAGCACGTTGGTGTGGCGCGCGGCCATTTCAGCGGGAGCGGGCACGTCGGTCTCGAAGGTGGCCGTGCCGTGCAGCACGTGATGCGCATCAATCGCGCGGATTGCGGCAATATCCTCTTCACGGCTGGTGCGGATTGTCAAGGGGGTCATCTCATCACTAGGATAGACAAAAAATCGCAGCAGATTACAATTAAGGGTTTTTCAGCGTGTCGCTGGCCGGGTGGCCAAGTCGCGTGTCTCAAACGTTGAAATAAGTCAGCCAGTCTGTTGCCAATGGAGAGCCCGCGCAAAGAGAGCTTTGTGCGGTCCCTGGGGCGCAGCGGTACCACCCGAAGGGTAAATCATGGTCGTTATTCGACTCTCGCGCGGCGGCGCCAAAGGCCGTCCGTTTTTCAATATTATCGTTGCCGATAAACGCGTGCGCCGCGATGGCAGCTTCATCGAGCGCATCGGGTTTTACAACCCGACGGCCAAGGCAGGCGAAGAGGGCTTGCGCATCGCGCTAGACCGTCTGAACTACTGGATCGGTGTTGGCGCCCAGCCTTCACCGACCGTGTTGCGCTTGGTCAAGCAGGGCGCTGGCGCGCAGCAACCCGCCCAAGCAGCGGCCTGAACGGCACGCGCGTTCGCCCTTGCTCGCCTGGCCTCCTGCGGCATGACGCCGATGCTTGAAGCTGCCGCACTGCCGGCCGATGCCATCGAAGTCGGGCGCATTGCCGGTGCCTGGGGCGTCAAGGGGTGGTTCAAAGTGTTGCCCCACAGCGCCCAGCCCCAGGCGCTGTTTTCTTCCAAACGCTGGTTTGTGCTGCCGCCGGGTGCGGCGCCGGCTGGCGCTTTGCGTTTGCCCATCCGCGAGGCCCGCGCACATGCGGAGGGCGTCGTCGCTTGTTCTCCCGAGGTGTCGGACCGCGACGCTGCCGAGGCTTTGCGCGGGGCCCTCATTTATATCCCGCGTTCAAGCTTTCCCACGCCGGACCCTGACGAGTATTACTGGGTCGATCTGATCGGTCTGCGCGTGATCAACCGCGAAAGCGCCGTGCTCGGCGCGGTGCGCGAGTTGCTGGCCACCGGTGCGCAAACCACCCTGGTGCTCACGGCCGAGGAGGGCGGGAAAACGGTTGAGCGCATGATTCCTTTCGTGTCGGCTTTCATCGACGAGGTCGATTTGCGCGCGGGGGTCATCCGGGTCGACTGGCAGCCCGATTACTGAGGGTTGATTCGGGGGCACGCGGGCGCATGCGCCCGGTTCCGCGCCAAAATCGCCGGAAAAGCCGAAATCCGATCTTCACAGCGATTCCGACCGACCATGCCTGCAGGCGAATTCGACCTTATTTCCCGCTATTTCCAGGGCCCGGTGGGCCGCAGTCCGCTGGGTGTGGGCGATGACTGCGCGTTGCTCGCGCCCGCGCAGGGGATGCAACTGGCGGTTTCGACCGATCTGCTGGTCGAGGGCCGTCATTTTCTTTCGACTGTCGATGCCGAACGGCTCGGGCACAAGGCGCTGGCGGTCAATCTCAGCGATCTGGCCGCTTGTGGCGCAGCGCCGTTGGCATTCACGCTCGGACTGGCCCTGCCGGCCGTTGACGAAGCCTGGCTGGACGCTTTTTCGCGCGGCTTGTTGGCCATCGCCCGCGAATACGGCTGCGAACTGGTCGGCGGCGACACTACGCGCGGCCCTTTGACGATTGCGATCACCGTCTTCGGTGAGCTTCCGGCCGGCGCGGCGCTGTTGCGTTCGGGCGCGCAGCCCGGCGACGATATTTGGGTCAGCGGCACGATTGGCGATGCGCGGCTGGCGCTCGAAGTGTTTCGCGGCACGCTGTCCTTGCCCGCCGAGTTGTTCGACATTGCGCGCGCGCGCATGGAGCGCCCGACGCCGCGCGTCGCGCTGGGCCTGGCGTTGCGCGGCGCGGCCAGCAGTGCCATCGACATCAGCGACGGGCTGGTTGGCGACCTTGGCCATATTCTCCGGGCCAGCGGCGCCGGTGCCTGCATTGATGCGGATGCGGCCGCGCGGCAGGTGATCGCCGCCGCCCACCCGGCGCGCCCGGCGGCGCTCGATACCGCCGCGTTGCGCGCGTGCGCACTGGCCGGCGGTGACGATTACGAATTGCTGTTCACCGCGCCGCCGTCGGCACGCAAAACCATAGAATGCGCTGCGCACACCAGCCATACGCCTGCTGCGCGGATCGGCCGGATCGAAGCGGCGCCAGGTCTGCGTATCGTCGACGCCCACGGTGCGCCGGTCGAAGGGAACTTCGGCGGTTTCGACCATTTTGGCTGATCTGTCCATGACCCTATGACCGTCACCTCACCCCGCCCTTCTGTGCGCTTTCTCGTTTCCCGCCCGGCCCATTTCATCGCATTGGGCGCGGGCTCGGGGCTGGCGCCCGTCGCACCGGGCACCATCGGCACACTGTGGGCCTGGCTGGTGTTCGTGTGGTTGCGGGCGTGGTTGCCGCAGCACACGGGCGCGCTGCATCCGGATGCGCTGATGGGCCTCTTGATTGCTCTCGGGGTGCTGGTGGGCTGGTGGGCCTGTAGCGTGACGGCGCGCGATTTGGGCGACCCCGATCCCTCATCGGTGGTGTGGGATGAAGTGATAGCTTTCTGGATCGTGCTGTGGCTGATTGCGCCGGCCGGATTCTTCATGCAATTCGCAGCCTTTGTGCTGTTCCGTTTCTTCGATGCCTCCAAGATCGGCCCGGTCGGCTGGGCCGATGCGTTGTTTAAACCGCGTGCGTCAAAAACCGCAGAGCCGCCGCCCCTGCCGCGCTGGAATGCCGTGGGCTGGGGCATTATTTTTGACGACTTGGTGGCGGCCTTGTGCACGCTGCTGGTGATTGCTCTCCTGCGTTTTTGGGCGCTGACATGAAGGCGAATACCGATACACGGGGCATGCGCTGCGTCGGCCAAGAGCCGGCGCCCAGCCCATCGCGCGAGCCCCAAAGCACCGCCCTGCTGGTGACCGAACTGGCCCGCGCCTTGCGCGCGCGCGGCCTGATGCTCGCCACCGCCGAAAGCTGTACCGGGGGGCTGATTGCGGGCGCGTGTACCGATCTGGCCGGCTCCAGTGACTGGTTTGAACGCGGCTTTGTCACTTACTCCAATGCCGCCAAAACCGAATTGTTAAGTGTTCCCGCCGCGCTGATCGAAACCCACGGCGCTGTCAGCGAACCGGTCGCACGCGCGATGGCGCAAGGCGCGCTGGCGCATTCGCGCGCGCAGCTTTCGGTGGCGGTGACCGGTGTTGCCGGCCCCAGCGGCGGCAGCGATGACAAGCCCGTGGGGACGGTGTGGTTCGGCTGGTCGGTTGAGGGCACCGTACACACCGAGCAGCAACATTTCGACGGGGGCCGGGCCGCAGTGCGCGCGGCCACGGTGCGGCACGCATTGGGCGGATTGCTCGCGTTGCTGGGTGCGCATCGAGCCGATTGAAAGCCGATTCAACCTTTCCGCCTCTAGACCTGGATTCGCTCATGCGCCGTCACGGCCATTCCCGCTATTCCTCGGCGCCCGACCTGGGGCCTGCGCTCGCCGGCGCAGGCCGTTCCGATTGGGCGACGCTGCGCCGGCTTTTCCCCTACCTGTGGCATTACAAGGGGCACGTGGTTGCCGCACTGGGGTTCATGATCGTGGCCAAGCTCGCCAATGTGGGCGTGCCGATGCTGCTCAAGCGGCTGGTCGATGCGATGACGCCGAACCCGGTCATGCCGCAGGCGCTGATCGTGGTGCCGGTGTCGCTGCTATTGGCTTACGGGCTGCTGCGGCTGCTCACTTCACTGGCCACCGAGCTGCGTGAAGCCATCTTCGTGACGGCCACCGAGGGCGCGGCACGGCAGATTTCACTGAAAGTATTCGGGCATCTGCACGCGCTGTCGCTGCGCTTTCACCTGGAACGCCAGACCGGCGGCATGACGCGCGACATCGAGCGCGGCACGCGCGGGGTGCAGTTGCTGGTGTCGATGGCGATGTACAATGTCGTGCCCACGGTGATCGAGCTGGCGCTGGTGCTGGTCATTTTGGGCGTGCGCTTCGATGCCGGCTTTGTCTGGATCACGCTGGCAGCGCTGGTTTTTTACATCGGCTATACGGTCAAGGTAACGCAGTGGCGCACGCAGTTCCGGCGCGCGATGAACGCGCTCGAATCAATTGCACAGAGCCATGCCATCGATTCGCTGCTGAACTACGAGACCGTCAAATACTTCAACAACGAAGCCTTTGAGGCGCAACGTTACGACGCCAGCCTGAAACGCTATCGTGATGCCGCGATCAAGAGCCATCGCACGCTCGGGCTGCTCAACAGCGGCCAGCAGCTGGTGGTGGCCGCCAGTTTGGTGGCGATGCTCTGGCGCGCCACGCAAGGCGTGGTCGATGGTCATCTGACGCTGGGCGATCTGGTCATGATCAACGCCTTCATGATTCAGTTGTACATCCCGTTGAACAACCTGGGCATGATCTACCGCGAGATGAAGCAGAGCTTGACCGATCTGGACCGGATGTTCGCGCTGCTCGAAAAAGAGCGCGAAGTCCGCGATGCCCAGGGCGCCCCCGACCTGGATGCGCGCGACCCCACCGTACGCTTCGAAAACGTGAGCTTTTACTACGACAGCGCGCGCCCGATCCTGTCGCACCTGAACCTGGAAATTCCGGCCGGCCGCACGGTCGCGGTGGTCGGCCCTTCGGGGGCGGGCAAATCGACGCTGGCGCGGCTGCTGTACCGCTTCTACGATGTGCAGGGCGGGCGCATCACCATCGGTGGGCAGGATATACGCGCCGTCACGCAGGCCAGCGTGCGCCGCGCGATCGGCATCGTGCCGCAGGACACCGTGTTGTTTAACGACACCATCGGCTACAACATCGCCTATGGCCGTCCCAGCGCGACGCAGGAGGACATCGAAGCGGCGGCACGCGCGGCGCACATCCACGGTTTTATCGCCGCCGCGCCCAAGGGCTACGAGACCACGGTCGGCGAGCGCGGGCTCAAGCTCTCCGGTGGCGAAAAGCAGCGCGTGGCGATCGCGCGCACGCTGCTGAAAAATCCGCCGATCCTGATCTTCGACGAGGCCACCTCGGCCTTGGATTCAGCCAACGAGCGTGCGATCCAGGCCGAGCTCTCCAGCGCGGCCCAGGGCAAGACCACGCTGGTGATCGCGCACCGGCTGTCGACGGTGGTCGATGCGCACGAAATCCTGGTGTTGGAGGCCGGCCGCATCGTCGAACGCGGCACACACGCGCAACTGCTGGCGCGCGGCGGGGTGTACGCGCGGATGTGGGCGCTGCAGAAGACGCAACCGCAGGGCAGCGCGCCTTCTGTTCCTGTATCGTTTCCGAGCCAAGTGCCAGACCAAGTTCTAGAAAATTGCAGTGAAAAGTAGCCCCAGGGCCGCCTGGGCGTATCCCGGATATCGTTTTTAAGAACCTGTTTACGATCTCAAATGGCTCACGTTGGGCCGCCCAATCGCCCGATTTCGGCCCAACCCGAAGGGCAGAGGCCTTTTCGGGCGGTCTGCGGCGTTGCAACGCTGGCCCATAG
>JAITWT010000055.1 GCA_031285125.1 Burkholderiaceae bacterium
GACCCGCTGGTTGCCTTCAAGGACGCTGATTACGCCCTGCTGGTGGGCGCGCGCCCGCGCGGCCCCGGCATGGAGCGCGCCGATCTGCTGGCAGCCAACGCGCAGATCTTCACCGCGCAGGGCAAGGCGCTCGACCAGGTCGCCAGCCGCAACGTCAAAGTGCTGGTGGTCGGCAACCCGGCCAACACCAACGCCTATATTGCCATGAAGAGCGCGCCCAGCTTGCCGCGCAAGAACTTCACCGCCATGCTGCGGCTGGACCACAACCGCGCGGCCAGCCAGATTGCAGCCAAGATCAACTGCGCCGTGGGCGACATCGAAAAGCTGTGCGTGTGGGGCAACCACTCGCCCTCGATGTATGCCGACTACCGCTTCGCCAGCGTCGGCGGCAAGAGCGTTAAGGACACCATTAACGACCAGGCGTGGAATGCCGACGTGTTCCTGCCCACCGTGGGCAAGCGCGGCGCGGCCATTATCGAAGCGCGCGGCCTGTCCTCGGCGGCCTCGGCAGCCAACGCCGCGATCGACCACATGCGCGACTGGGCGCTGGGCACGGGCGAGCGCTGGGTCACGATGGGCATCCCCTCGGACGGCCAGTACGGCATTCCCAAGGACATCATATTCGGCTTCCCGGTCACCACGGTGAACGGCGAATACAAGATCATCGAGGGTCTGCCGATCGACGCCTTCAGCCAAGAGCGCATCAATAAAACGCTCAAGGAATTGCAGGACGAGCAAGCGGGCGTGGCCCACTTGTTGTAACCGCCGGTCGCGCTCCCCGGGAATACGATCCGATCGGATTGCACTCGCTCGCGCCGTACTACGCATGCTGGCTTGGAACCCCGCGCTCTACCGCCGCTACGAAGATGAGCGCACGCGGCCGGCGCGCGAGTTACTGGGACAGGTGCCCTTGGAATCGGCGCGGCGGGTTTATGACCTGGGTTGCGGCCCGGGCAATTCGACCGCGTTGCTTGCTGCGCGCTTTCCCAGCGCGCGCGTGATCGGCCTGGACAATTCCGAATCCATGCTAACGGCGGCGCGCGAGCGGCTGCCGCAAGTGCCATTCGAGCTCGCCGACATGGGCCGTTGGCAGCCGCCGGAGCCGCCGGATCTGATCTTCGCCAACGCCGCCCTGCAATGGGTGCCTGACCATGCGGCGCTGCTGCCGCGCCTGCTGGATGCGCTCGCACCCGGCGGTGCGCTGGCGATCCAGATGCCCGACAACCGCGACGAGCCGACGCACCGCCTGATGCGCGAGATCGCCGCTGAAGCGCCTTATGCGCAGGCCATCGGCGACGTATCGAAGTTGCGCCCCGAACTGCTGGGGCTGGCCGCTTACTACGACCTGCTGGCGCCGCGCGCCGCGCGCGTCGACATCTGGCGCACCATTTACCAGCACCCGATGGCCGATGCGCGCGCGATTGTCGATTGGGTGCGCGGCACCGGGCTGCGGCCTTTTGTCGATCCGCTCGCGCCCGATCTGCAGGCGCGCTACCTGAGCGAGTACGAGCGCCGTATCGGCCACGCCTATTGCGCACGCGCCGATGGCCGGTTGCTGCTGGCCTTCCCGCGCTTGTTTATCGTCGCTCTTCGCAAACCGTAAACCGTAAATCGCACACAGTGAACACTGTTGGACCCGCCCCCGGCACCCTCTTGCACGCGCGTCATCCCCGGGAAGTCCTGCGCGACGCGCAGGCCGCCTGCGCCACGCTGCCGGTCTGCGATCATTACTGCGGCGTCGAAACGCGGATGCGCAAAAGCTTGACACTGCAAGCCGAAATGGCGCAGGAATTCGGCGCCTGCGTGTTCGATGTCACGCTTGACTGCGAAGACGGCGCCCCCGTCGGCGGCGAAGCCGAGCACGCGGCGCTGGTGAGCGAACTGGCGCTGAGCGCCGCGCCCGGAATGCGCGTGGGCGTGCGTGTGCACCCGGTCGATCACCCCCACTTTGGCGACGACGTGCAAACCATCGCCCGCCGTGCCGGGCAACGCCTGAGCCATGTGATGGTGCCCAAAGTTGAAAGCGTCGCTGACATCCGGCAGGCCGCCGCCGTACTTGATGCCGCGGGTGCACCCGGGCTGCCTTTGCATGCGCTGATTGAATCGCCGCGGGCCGTGCACAACGCCTTTGAGATCGCCGCGCACCCGCGCGTGCAGTCGCTCAGTTTCGGCCTGATGGATTTCGTTTCCGCCCATGCGGGCGCGATTCCCGCCCAGGGCATGGCCGCCAACGGCCAGTTCACGCACCCGCTGGTGGTGCGCGCCAAGCTGGAAATCGCCAGCGCTGCACACGCACACGGCAAGGTCCCCTCACATTCGGTCGTCACCGAATTCAAAGACCTCGCCGTCATCCGCCAAGCCGCGCGCCACGCCGCCCATGACTTCGGCTACACGCGCATGTGGAGCATCCACCCGAACCAAATTCGCCCGATTCTGGAGGCCTTCGCGCCCGACGAACGTCAGATTGCCACGGCTGTCGATATCCTTCTGGCTGGCGCGAGCGTCGACTGGGCGCCGGTGAGCCACCACAGTACATTGCACGATCGCGCCAGTTACCGCCTCTTTTGGCAGGTGCTGGAACGTGCCCACGCCACGGGCCGACCTTTGCCCGTGCCCATCCAGGCTTGGTTCGCGGCCTGACCGCCGCGCTCATGCCGATTTGATTTCCCCTTCCCTTCCACCTTACTTTTTAGGTCTACACACTATGAAAAATCTATTCTCCCTGACCTCCCTGATGATGGCCATCGCGCTGGCACTGCCGGTGGCTGCCTTATCCCAAAACGCTAACGCTGCAACGACCAAGAGCCAGAGCCAGGCCGTCAAGAAAAATGCGCCGGCGAAAAAGAAAACTTCACGCAAAGCCGTCAAATCCAAAGCCGCTAAAACGGTTACGCCGCCCGCCGCAACCCCAGTGCAGGAAGCCGCGCTATCGCCGCAAGAATTGGAAATCGCCAAACAGGTGCAGACCGGGCACATCGCCTGCGAACTCAGCGACAGCGTTGACCTTGAGCCCACCCCCGGTAACCCCGGCTATTTCACTTTGACGCACCACAATGCACGCTACGTCATGCGTCCGGTGGAAAGCCGTACCGGCGCGGTTCGTCTGGAAGACCGAAAATCCGGCGAAGTGTGGCTGCAATTGGGCGACAAGTCGATGCTTATGAACGAGCGGCTCGGTCAGCGCCAAGTCGACAATTGCGAAACCGTTGCCCAACACCAAGTGTCTGAGGAATTGAAGAAGAATCCGCCCAAGCCACTGTTCCAGGGCGCTGATGGAGAGACGCGCGGCAAGTAATAAAAGACACGACGCATCGCCGCTGCCCTCCTCTGCGCTTTATTTCTGCACTACACCCTCTCCGGAGAACTCAGATGTTGCCCGCCTACAAAGCCCACGTCGCCGAACGCGCTGCGCTCGGTATCCCACCACTGCCCTTGTCGGCCCAGCAAACCGCCGACTTGATCGAGCTCATCAAGGCTGCCCAGCCCGATGCACAAGGCAAGGAACTGGTCGAACTGCTCGCGCACCGCGTGCCCGCTGGCGTTGATGACGCAGCCAAGGTCAAGGCCAGTTACCTGGCTGCCGTGGCCAATGGCAGTGAAAAGAGTGCGCTGATCTCACGCGCCTATGCGACCGAACTGCTGGGCACCATGCTCGGCGGCTACAACATCGGGCCGCTGATCGCGCTACTTGAGGACCAGCAAGAGTGTGGCGCCGTCGCCGCCAACGGCCTGAAGAAAACCTTGTTGATGTTCGACCAGTTCCACGACGTCAAGGAAAAGGCCGACCAAGGCAACGCCAATGCCAAAGCGGTGCTGCAAAGCTGGGCCGATGCCGAATGGTTCACCAGCCGCCCGGAAGTGCCCCAAAGCCTGACCTTCACCGTCTTCAAGGTGCCCGGGGAGACCAATACCGATGACCTCTCGCCCGCGCCTGACGCCACCACACGCCCGGACATTCCGCTGCATGCGCTGGCCATGCTCAAGAACAAGCGTGAAGGCGCGTCCTTCCAGCCCGAGGAAGACGGCAAGCGCGGCCCGGTGAAGTTCATCGAATCGCTCAAAGCCAAGGGGCACCTGGTGGCCTACGTGGGCGACGTGGTGGGCACCGGCTCCTCGCGCAAGAGCGCAACCAACTCGGTGCAGTGGTTCACCGGCGAGGACATCCCCTTTATCCCCAACAAGCGCTTCGGCGGCATCTGCCTGGGCGGCAAGATCGCGCCGATTTTCTACAACACCATGGAAGACGGGGGGGCGCTGCCGATCGAGCTGGATGTCAACCAGATGAACATGGGCGACGTGATCGAGCTGCGCCCCTACGAAGGCAAAGCGCTCAAGGATGGCAAGGTCATCGCCGAATTCAAGGTCAAGAGCGACGTGCTGTTCGACGAAGTGCGCGCCGGCGGGCGCATTCCGTTGATCATCGGGCGCGGTCTGACCGCCAAGGCGCGCGAGGCGCTGGGCCTGAAACCTTCCAGCTTGTTCCGTCTGCCGAAAAACCCGGTGGATACCCAGAAGGGTTTCACGCTGGCGCAGAAGATGGTGGGCCGCGCCTGCGGTCTGCCCGAAGGTCAGGGCGTGCGTCCGGGCACGTACTGTGAGCCCCGGATGACCTCGGTCGGCTCGCAAGACACCACCGGCCCGATGACGCGCGATGAACTCAAGGATCTAGCCTGCCTGGGCTTCTCGGCGGATCTGGTGATGCAGTCCTTCTGCCACACCGCCCCTTACCCCAAAAAGGTCGATGTGAAGATGCACCATGAACTGCCCGCGTTCATGAGCACGCGCGGTGGCATCGCGTTGCGCCCGGGCGATGGCGTGATCCACTCCTGGCTCAACCGTCTCCTGCTGCCCGACACCGTGGGCACCGGCGGCGATTCGCACACGCGTTTCCCGATCGGCATCAGTTTCCCGGCCGGCTCGGGTCTGGTGGCCTTCGCCGCGGCCACCGGAGTCATGCCGCTGGATATGCCCGAATCGGTTCTGGTGCGCTTCAAAGGCAAGATGCAGCCTGGCGTCACGCTGCGCGATCTGGTCAACGCCATTCCGCTGTACGCCATCAAGCAGGGTCTGCTCACGGTCGAAAAGAAGGGCAAAAAAAATATCTTCTCGGGCCGCATCCTCGAAATCGAAGGATTGCCTGACCTGAAGGTGGAACAGGCGTTCGAGTTGAGCGATGCCTCTGCCGAGCGCTCGGCCGCAGGCTGTACGGTCCACTTGAACAAAGAGCCGGTGATCGAGTACATCCAGAGCAACATCACGCTCATGAAGTGGCTGATCGCCCAGGGCTATCAGGACGCGCGTACGCTGAGCCGCCGCATCGCCGCGCAACAAGCATGGCTGCAAAACCCGCAGTTGCTCAAGGCCGATGCCGATGCCGAATATGCCGCTGTGATCGAGATCGATCTGGCCGGCATCCATGAGCCCATCGTGGCCTGTCCGAACGACCCCGACGACGTGAAGACGCTCAGCGAAGTCGCAGGCACGAAGATCGACGAAGTTTTCATCGGCTCGTGCATGACCAACATTGGCCATTTCCGCGCCGCCAGCAAGCTGCTCGAAGGCAAGCGTGACATCCCCGTGCGGCTATGGCTGACCCCGCCAACGAAGATGGACGCGCATCAACTCGCCGAGGAGGGGCATTACGGCATCTTCGGCACGGCCGGCGCGCGCACCGAAATGCCTGGCTGCTCGCTGTGCATGGGTAACCAAGCGCAAGTGCGCGAAGGAGCCACCGTCATGTCCACCAGCACCCGCAACTTCCCCAACCGCTTAGGCAAAAACACCAACGTGTACCTGGGCTCGGCGGAGTTGGCCGCCATCTGCTCGCGCCTGGGCCGCATTCCGAGCAAGGCTGAATACATGGCCGACATCGGCGTCATCGACGCCAGTGGCGCGCAGATTTACCGCTATCTGAATTTCGACAAAATCAAGGACTATCAGGACGAAGCCGCGGGTGTGAACCTCTGAGCGCAACCATCCTCTACCGCATAAAAAAGCCCGTACGTGTACGGGCTTTTTTTCATATCGGCTGTCCGATCAGATCATGCCCCTGCGCCGCAACGATACGCGCGCGCGTGAATTCGCCCACGCGCAATTGCTTGCTGATTTTTTGCGGCGGCAGCAGGCGCACGATGCCGTCGATCTCGGGGGCATCCGCGTAACTGCGCCCTACCCCGCCTTTGCGGCCGAGCGCGGGCGCGGCATCGATCAGCACTTGCATGGTCGCGCCCACACGCCGCTGCAAGCGCTCTACAGAGACGGTTTCGGCAACTTCCATGAAGCGCGCGCGACGCGCCTCCCGTTCGGCTTGCGGCAATAGACCGGGCAAAGCGTTGGCCGCCGCGCCTTCCACCGGACTGTAGGCAAAACAGCCCGCGCGGTCGATCCCGGCTTGGCGCATGAAATCGAGCAGATGCTCGAACTGCGCTTCGGTTTCGCCCGGAAAACCGACGATGAAGGTGCTGCGCACGACCAGTTCAGGGCAAATTTCGCGCCAGCGCGCGATGCGTTCCAAATGCTTTTCACCGCTGGCCGGGCGTTTCATCTGCCGCAGCAGGTCGGGGTGACTGTGTTGCATGGGCACATCGAGATACGGCAACACCAGGCCCTGCGCCATCAGCGGCACGATTTCATCGACATTCGGATACGGATAGACGTAATGCAGGCGTACCCAGGCGCCGTGCGGCTGCGCCAATTCACCCAATGCGCGCACAAGCTCAAGCATCCGGGTCTTGATCGGCCGGCCATCCCAGAAGCCGGTGCGGTATTGGAGATCGACACCGTAAGCCGAGGTGTCCTGGCTGATCACCAGCAGTTCCTTGACGCCGCTGTCGAACAGGGCCCGTGCTTCCTTGAGCACATCGCCGATCGGGCGCGAAACCAAGTCGCCGCGCAGTGCCGGGATGATGCAGAAAGTACAGCGGTGGTTGCAGCCTTCGCTGATCTTCAGATAAGCATAGTGCCGGGGGGTGAGTTTGATCCCCGCGGGCGGCACCAGATCCATCAGCGGATCGTGCGGCCGGGGCAGATGCGTGTGCACCGCGTCCATCACCTCTTGCATGGCATGCGGGCCGGTGACGGCGAGCACGCTCGGGTGTATTTCACGCACCCAGTTGCGCCCATCGCTGGCACTTTTGGCGCCCAGGCAGCCGGTGACGATCACGCGTCCGTTTTCGGCCAGCGCTTCGCCGATGGTGTCCAGGCTTTCTTTGACCGCATCGTCGATAAAACCGCAGGTATTCACGATCACGAGGTCCGCGCCTTCGAAGGTCTTGCTGGTCTGGTAGCCCTCGGCGCTCAGTTGGGTCAGGATCAACTCGGAATCCGTCAGGGCCTTCGGGCAGCCCAGCGAAACCATGCCGATGCGGGACGAGCGAAGGGGTTTGTCGGTCGATGTTGGGGATGGAATATTCATAAAAAGGCTTGCTTACAGAGCGGCACCGGACGCACCCATCCTCGCGCTCCGCTTGGAGTGAAACGAACGGCAAACAGCCCGCGCAGCGCACTCTGAATGTGCATAAAGGTCCGGGGAAAAACGTATAGTTACATTTTTTTACGACACCGTCATGGGCGACGGTACACCCCGAGCGGGATTGATCCGTTAAAAGAAACTGCAACCGGCCGGTCGGTTGTATCAACCTCCTGGAGATTTTATGAGACCCCTCGCAAAAATTTTGACGGTCGTTGTAACTTCGCTGGCACTGCTGGCCCCGATGGCGGTTCAGGCCGCGCCCTATCATCATGGCAAGCATGGGCGCAAAGTGTGCCGCTATGACCACCACCAGCATCGCACCGTGTGCCGCCGGGTGCGCTACTAAGGGACAGGTGTTCAGGCATTGCCGGGGCACTCCGGCAATCCGCCCGTATCCTCTATCCCCTGCCTGCAACCCGGGGGAGGGCGTCCCCGTTTTATGCATGAGCCGATCTGCTGATCACATGATCGGCTTTTTTATGCACAAAACCCTATGCGAAACCTGATTACGCAGACAACACCGCGGTCGAAGCCATAAAAACCTATTCACGATTTCCAATGGCCCGCGCCGCCCAGCCGTTCACGCAGCCGCGTGTTTGTGGTGGTGTATTGCAA
>JAITWT010000166.1 GCA_031285125.1 Burkholderiaceae bacterium
GCGCTTTGGAAAAGCCCCTGGGGCCTACTGATTTTGGAACGCGGGCGGGCGTTTTTCGAGGAAGGCGGCCATGCCTTCTTTCTGGTCGGCGGTGGCGAACAGGGCATGAAAGAGGCGGCGCTCGAAGATCACGCCATCGCTCAGGCCGCTTTCGAAGGCGCGGTTGACCGATTCCTTGGCCGCCATGACCGCAATCTGCGAGAAGCCGGCGATGGTCAGCGCTGCGCCCAGGGCTTCGTCCATCAGTTTGTCCAGAGGCACGACGCGGCTGACCAAACCGGCGCGTTCGGCTTCCTGCGCGTCCATCATGCGCGCGGTCAGGGCCATGTCCATGGCCTTGGATTTACCCACTGCACGTGGCAGGCGTTGTGTTCCGCCCGCACCGGGAATCACGCCGAGCTTGATTTCGGGCTGACCGAATTTGGCGTTGTCCGCGGCAATGATGAAATCGCACATCATCGCCAGCTCGCAGCCGCCGCCCAACGCGAAGCCACTGACCGCGGCGATGACGGGTTTGCGCACCGAACGGATGGCTTCCCAGTTGCGGGTGATGTAGTCGCCCTTGTAGACGTCGACGAAGCTGTACTTGGCCATGGCGCCAATGTCCGCGCCCGCGGCGAAGGCGCGCTCGCTGCCGGTCAGAATGATGCAGCCGATGGCCGGGTCGGCATCGAAGGCTTTGAGCGCCAGGCCCAGTTCGGTCATCAGGGCATCGTTGATCGCGTTCAACGCCTTCGGGCGATTCAACGTGATCAGGCCGACCTTGCCGGCTTCGGTGCGTACCTGGATGTTTTCGTAGTTCATCAAAAGTCTCCTGGAAAATGGGATGGAAGGGGAGGGTAAAAAGGGGGGGGGGAAAGGGCGATGGACGCGGGAAGAAAACGGCCATCAGGCTGCGCCCAGCCAACGTTCGAGCAAGGAGGCATCCTGTATCGCCAGAAGCCAGCGCGTGGCGCGTTGGGCCGGTAACTGCACGGACAGCCGCAGCAGGCGGCGGTCGCGCGCGACCAGCGCGTCAAATTTGCGCCGTGGGCCCAGGTACGGGGCCAACTCCTCCAGCCGGGTGATGCGCCAGCCTTCAGCAGCAGGCGCGGACCGGTTGGAGCGGCTGGAGCGGCGGGCCTGTTCGACGCCGATCCATTCATCGCCCGCAATGAAACCGGCTTTTTGCGCCGGGCCGCCATGCAGCACCATCTTGATGCGCAGCGTGCCCGTGCTTTCATCCACGCGCAAACCCAGCGCTTGGGCCGGCGCCGCAGCTTCGTCGCGCACCGCCACGCCATGCGCGCGCAGCAGTTCGGCCAGCGGCAGCGCCTGTGTTGAATGCACCCAGCGCGTCAGCTCGCGCGCATACGAGCGCTGACCGACTGCGCGCAGTGCATCGGCGATCGCGGTCTCGTCGATCGGCCCGCCGCGGCTGTCCTGCCAAAGGCGGCGCATGACGGCATCCAGCGACTGGTCAGGCTGGCCCGATGCGCGCAGCGTCAAGTCCAGACACAGCCCGATCAGCGCGCCCTTGAGGTAATAGCTGACCGTGATGTTGGGCGTGTGCTCGTCCATGCGGTAGTACTTGACCCAGGCATCGAAGCTGGCTTGCGCAACCGACTGCACGTGACGGCCCGGCATTTGCTGCATCTGGTCAATGGTCTGGCCCAGCAAGCGCAGATAGGCAGCATCGTCGATCAGGCCGGCGCGGCGCAGCAGCAGATCATCGTAGTAGCTGGTCAGGCCCTCGAAGAACCACAGCAGCGCGGTGTAATTTTCGCGCCCGTAGTCGTAGCGCGCAAATTCGGCGGGCCGCATGCGCTTGACGTTCCAAGTGTGGAAATACTCGTGGCTGATGAGCCCCAGCAACGTGGTGTAGCTGGGGTCCTGCCGTGCGACGCCTAGGCGCGGCAGGGCATCGCGCTTGCACATCAGCGCCGTACTGTGGCGGTGTTCGAGCCCGCCGTAGCCTTCGTGCATGGCGTTGAGCAGAAAGACGTAGCGGTCATGCACAGGCCGTGCGCCGCCGCGCTGACCGGCTTTTGCGCCATGCCAGAAGCGCATCTGTGTCTCGCACACGGTGCGTGTGTCGGCCAGCAGGCGAGCGCCGTCGAAACCCGTGCCGGCGCCGCTGACGACGAAACGGTGCGGTACCCCGCAGGCCGTGAATTCGCCGCTCCAAAAGACGCCGAGCGCGACCGGGCTGTCGGCCAGTTCGTCGTAATCGTCGGCGTGATACAGCCCAAAACCGCGCCGGCCGGTCTTCAACGCACGCAGCGCGGTGGCGCACGACCAGTGCGTCGCGTGCGGCGGCGGCACGATCTCGATCGTGTGCGGTTCGTGATCGTGATCTTCAACACGCAGGCACAGGCTGGTGGCGTTGAAAAAACCACGCTGCGTATCGAGCCATGCGCCGCGCACCGAAGTGTCGTTGGCGGTGACTTCATAGCGCAGGATCAAGGGGGCGTGGCCCTCGGGGCTCCCGTGATCATTTGCTGCGCAGTCCAGCTCCCAACTGGCCTTGTCGATCTGCCGCAGCGCCCGCGCCCGCCGGCCCTGCTGCGCCTGCAAGCCGCTCAAGTTTTTGGCAAATTCGCGCACCAGATAGCTGCCGGGAATCCACACCGGCAGCCTCACGCGTTGGCGCGCCGCGGGGGCAGCGATGGTCAAAGTGACGGCGTAGCGCTGCGCGTGCGGGTCGGCGCAGACCACGCGGTAATGAATGGCGGCAGGCGAGGGGGGCATCAGAACATCAATCCGAACATCATCCACGCAGCCCACCCGCGTTTCACCGTGCCTTGGCCGGGGCTTGCGCGGCGTTCAACTGCTGTTCGATCTGCGCCGCCGGGAGCGCTCCCGGGGCACGCGAGCCGTCGGCAAAGAGCACTGTCGGCGTGCCGGTGATGTTGTGCTTTTGGCCGAATTCAATGTTGCGTCCGAGCGCGCGCGCATCGCAGCCGGATACGCCCGCCGGGGGGGCGATGTGGTTTTGCATCCAGTTGTTCCAGCTTTGGAGCCGGTCTTTGGCGCACCAGATGTTGCGCGCCTTGGCGGTCGAATCCGTGCCCAATATCGGGTACAGAAACAGGTATACGGTGACGTTATCAATGCGCTGCAAATCTTTCTCGAATTGTTTGCAATAAGGGCAGTTCGGATCCTCGAATACCGCGAGCTGGCGCTTGCCGTTACCCCGCACGATCTTGATGGCGTCGCGCACCGGCAGTTTGTCGAAAGCCACCGCCGTGAGCTTATCGATGCGCTCCTGGGTGAGATCGCGGCCGGCGCGCAGATCCAGCAAATTGCCCTGCAAAGCGTAGCGGCCTTGCCCATCGGTATAGAAAATGTTTGTACCGGCGACACGCACCTCGTACAGCCCGGCCATCGGCGTGGGACGAATTTCATCGATCTTGCTGGCTATCTGCGGCGCATGCGCGACAAAGTTCTTGCGGATCTCGGCTTCGTCGGCCCGGGCTTGGGCGATCAATACCGCACTCAGGCTGAGCGCGATCCAAAGTGTACGGGGCGCGCATAAATGTTGTCGGTGTAGAAAGTTCATGGTGTATTTGGGTATCAAGAATGAAAATGATCGAAGCCAGTCAGAACGTGTAGAACGCGTGAATGAATGCAGCGTGCTCGCGCAGGCCGCCTAAATCACCCCAATGCGCCTGATCAACGCGCCCGATCCAGGAGCCCAGCGCAGCAATGGCCTGCGGCGCGGGCGATGGCGAACCTTGGCAACGGCGAGCGGGCATCGCGCATCCGGGCGCAATCAGCGGGCACGGCCCCGATGCGCTCGCGCCTTCTGCGCATTCTCAGTGCACGCCCATCGCCTGCCGCGCCATCCAGCTTTTGAGCCATCGTGTGCGGTTGAAGCCGCGCATTCCCCAATTGCGCAGATACGGCAGCGCGGCGTCATTGCGCCCAAAGAGTTGTTGCAGCCCATCGGTGGCCAGGTTCATTGCCAGGACCCCGGCGCGGCGCTCGCGCTCGTAGCTGCGCAACAGGCGTGGATCGCCCACGCTGCGCCAATCCTCGCGCTCGCGCAGGATGCGCGCCAGCGCCTGGACATCGGCCAGGCCCGCATTCAGCCCTTGACCCGCCAAAGGGTGCATGGTATGGGCCGCGTCGCCTGCCAGCACCCAAGCGTCACGACTGCCGGGCATGCACCCGGTCCAGCGCTCAGCCATTGCGCGTTGCAGCGGCCAGACCGTGCGTTCGCTGGTCAACGTCAGCGTGCCCAAGGCCTCGTGACTGGCTGTACACACCGCCGCGGCGAACGCTTCGGCGTCCAGCGCAACCCGTTGCGGCGCATGCGCCGCAGCGACGGACCAGACCAGCGCCACATCGTGCGCATCCACGCCGCCCAGCGGCAGCAGCGCGAGGATTTCGCCATGTTCGTCAAACCACTGGCGTGCGACCCCGCCGTGCGGGCGTTCCGCGCGCAGCCGCGCTGCAATAGCATGGTGCGGATAACGCGTGACCGCATAACGCACACCCAGCGCCGCCCGTGTCGCGCTGGCCTTGCCTTCGCAAATTACCGTCAGCGGCGCAGCAATCGTCGACGGCGCTGGCGCTTCGATCACATCGATCAGCGGCTGAAAGTGCAGCGCCTGCGCCAAGCGCTGTTCGAGCGCGGGCACATCGGCAATCCAGGCCAGCGCCGATGTTTGTTCGCGCGCCGCATCAAAACGCACCAAGCCGCCGGCATCGCCTTCAATCACCATTTCGCGCACGGGCGTGGCATATTGCGCATCAGGCCAGACGCGCAGCGATTCAAGCAGCTGGTGCGCGGCCGGGTTCAGGGCGTAGGCGCGTACGTCCTGCGAGGCATGATTGCTTCTGGGCGCGCTCACCAGCGCCACGCGCAGGCGCGCTTGCGCCAGCAGCAACGCCAGCGTACAGCCGATGATGCCGCCGCCGCGGATGCACACATCAGGGCCAATTGCGGGAAGAAAAGTCATTCGGTCATTGTAGAAGTTGGTAGAAGTTGGTAGAAGTTGGCCTCTCACCCCGCTTGGGCTTGTACAGGCCGGAGACCGGAGCTTGCCGATGGGGCCGATCCGGGGGGCGTTTCGCCCCGTAGATGCTGGGCTTGCCGGGCGCAACGCCATCGCATACGGGGCGGGTCTGAAAATGGCGTGCGCCAAGCCCCCGCCCGGTTGCGCCGCGGTGCGGCCTAGATGCTGCCTAGAATCAGCAAATTCCCAGAGGACCAGAGGACTTCCCCATGAGCTTGAAGTGCGGCATCGTCGGCTTGCCCAACGTCGGCAAATCCACCCTGTTCAATGCGCTGACCAAAGCCGGCATTGCAGCTGAAAATTATCCCTTTTGCACCATCGAGCCCAATGTCGGCGTGGTCGAGGTGCCCGACCGGCGTCTGGCGCAACTGGCGCAGATCGTCCAGCCCGAGCGTGTAGTGCCTGCCATTGTCGAATTCGTGGACATTGCCGGGCTGGTGGCCGGCGCGAGCAAGGGGGAAGGGCTGGGTAACCAATTCCTGGCGCACATCCGCGAGACCGATGCCATCGTCAACGTGGTGCGCTGTTTTGAAGACGCCAACGTGATCCATGTGGCCGGCAAGATCGATCCGATCGCCGACGCGGAGGTGATCCAGACCGAGCTGTGCTTGGCCGATCTGGGCACGCTCGAGAAGGCGCAGGCGCGTTATGCCAAAGCCGCCAAATCGGGCAACGACAAAGAAGCTGCGGCGATGGTCAAACTGCTGGGCGTGGTCCAGGCCGCGCTCAACGAAGGCAGGCCGGTGCGCACGCTCGATTTGGACAAGGACGCGCAGCAATTGCTCAAACCGCTGTGCCTGATTACCGCCAAACCCGCGATGTTCGTGGGCAATGTCAGCGAAGATGGTTTTGCCGCCAACCCGTTATTGACGCGGCTGGAAGAATTCGCCGCCCGGCACGGTGCGCCGGTGGTCGCCATCAGCGCCAAACTCGAAGCCGATATGGCCGATATGAGCGAAGAAGATAAAAAGCTTTTTCTATCTGAAATTGGGCAGGATGAACCGGGCCTAAACCGCTTAATCCGCGCCGCTTTTCGTCTGCTGGGCCTGGAAACTTATTTCACTGCGGGCGAAAAAGAAGTGCGCGCCTGGACGATTCATGTCGGCGACACCGCGCCACAGGCCGCGGGTGTGATTCACGGAGATTTCGAACGCGGTTTTATCCGCGCACAAACCATCGCTTTTGACGACTACATCGCCTGCCGCGGAGAACAAGGCGCCAAGGATGCGGGAAAAATGCGTTCCGAAGGCAAGGATTACATCGTCAAGGATGGGGATGTGATGAATTTTCTATTCAATGTGTGATTGAGGTCTGATGGATTTTTGGATTTCAGGCGTGTTCAGCAGCGCTTGGTGGACTAGGGCTGCCGCCGTTAGTTAATGCGGCAGCGCTCGGCGCGCGCATTGAGAACCTGTTTACGATCTGAAATGGCTCACGTTGGGCCGCAATCGGGATGAGTGGGTGGCCAACGGCGCGCCGCATGGGCTTTGTGCCCATGCAAGCGACTTGGCCGCCCAATCGTCCGCCCAATCGCCCGATTTCGGCCCAACCCGAAGGGCAGAGGCCTTTTCGGGCGGTCTGCGGCGTTGCAACGCTGGCCCATAGCCGGGCTATGGGCTGCGCGCCGCGCCTTG
>JAITWT010000181.1 GCA_031285125.1 Burkholderiaceae bacterium
GCCGCCGTGCGCGGCATCGACGTGCAGGTCGGGCGCACCGGGCGGCTGACGCCGGTGGCGCGGCTCGATCCGGTGTTCGTCGGCGGCACCACGGTGTCGAACGTGACGCTGCACAACCGTTTTGAGCTGCGGCGCAAGGGCGTGCGCGTGGGCGACCGGGTGATCGTGCGGCGCGCGGGTGACGTGATTCCCGAAATCGTCGGCGTGGTGCCGCCGTCTTCCGGTGTGGGCGCGCGCGCCCGCTACGTGCCCAACTTCCAGATGCCGCGCCTGTGCCCGATCTGTGCCTGCGCGGTGGTGCGCGAAAAAGGCGAGGTCGATTACCGCTGCACCGGCGGCCTGTTCTGCGCGGCGCAGCGCAAGGAGGCCATCCTGCACTTTGCCGCGCGGCGCGCGCTCGACATCGAGGGGCTGGGTGACAAGCTGGCCGAGCAACTGGTCGAGCAGGGCAAGGTGCGGACGCTGCCCGACCTTTACCGCCTGCGCTGGGAAGACTATGCGGGTCTGGATCGCATGGCCGAAAAATCGGCCCGCAATCTGGTTGATGCGCTACAAAAATCAAAGCAGACGACGCTGGCGCGCTTTCTGTTCGGGCTGGGCGTGCGCCACGTCGGCGAAACCACCGCCAAGGATTTGGCGCGGCATTTCGGCACACTCGATGCCGTGATGGATGCCAGCGCCGAACAGTTGCTGCAAGTGCCCGACGTTGGCCCGGTGGTGGCCCGGAGCATCAGCACCTTCTTCGCGCAGCCGCACAACCGCGAGGTGGTCAAGCAACTGGGTGACGAGGGCGTGCGCGTCAAGAACGCGAGCTGGTCCGCCAGCAGCACATCTACAGCGTTGTTTTTGAGCTCGCAACGGCGCGTCCAAGGCGCGAGCTGGTCCGCCAGCGGTTCATTTGCAATGCAGGTCAGTGCCGAGGTCCAGCCCGTCCCCGTTGCGGCATTGCCGCTGGCGGGCAAAACCTTCGTTTTGACCGGCACGCTGCCCACCTTGAGCCGCGAAGCGGCCAAGGCCCTGCTCGAAGCTGCCGGCGCCAAGGTGGCCGGTTCGGTCAGCAAAAAGACCGATTACGTCGTCGCCGGCGCGGAGGCGGGCAGCAAGCTGGACAAGGCGCGGGAGCTGGGCATCGCAGTCATTGACGAAGCAGGAATGCAGGCGCTTCTTCAGCCACCCGCGTAGCATTGCGCCCCATGACGATTCGAGAGATTTTGAAAATGGGCGACCCGCGGCTGTTGCGCGTCGCGCAGCCGGTTGCCGCATCCGCCTTCGACTCCGATGCGCTGCACCTGCTGGTGCACGACCTGCTGGACACCATGCACGCCGCCGAGGGTGCCGGTCTGGCGGCGCCGCAAATCGGGGTCGACTTGCAGGTCGTTGTCTTTGGGACAGACGCGCCCGATGCGCCGCCCAATCCGCGTTACCCCGATGCGCCCGCCGTGCCGTTGACCGTGCTCATCAACCCCACCATCACACCGCTTGACGACGCGCAGGAAGAAGGCTGGGAAGGATGTCTGTCGGTGCCCGGTCTACGCGCCAGCGTGCCGCGTTTTGCGCGCATTCGCTATACTGCTGCCGATCTTTACGGAGATCCTATCGTTCGCAGTGTGAGCGGCTTTCATGCCCGTGTTGTTCAACACGAGGTCGACCATCTGTTGGGCAAGCTCTATCCGACGCGGGTGCGTGATTTTTCGCGCTTCGGGTTTACCGAGGCATTGTTTCCACAGCGCGATGCTGTGAAGAGTGTGTGATGCAACAAACAATAAGCGAGGCCGGAGGCCAAACCATGAACCAAAGTACAGCCGTCGCAATGCGGCGCAAGCAGACCTTGGCCGAAGAAGCCATGAACGCCATCAGCCATGGCGTCGGCTTGGCGCTGGCGATTGCAGCGCTGCCGATTTTGGTCTATAGCGCCGCGCAAAAGACCAACACAGCCGGGGTCGTCGGCGTCAGCCTGTTTGCCAGCAGCGCGATCTTGCTTTACTTCGTCTCGACGCTCTACCACGCGCTGCCCGCCGGCAAGCTCAAGCACTGGTTCAACCGGCTCGACCATTCGGCGATCTACCTGTTCATTGCGGGCAGTTACATGCCTTTTTTACTCGGCGTGTTGCGCGGCCCGGCGGGCTGGACCATGTTTGGCTTGATCTGGGCGGCGGCGGCCGTGGGTGTCGTTGCCAAGATGGCCGATGTTCTGCGCCATCCACTGCTGTCCACCGGCCTGTACGTGTTGATGGGCTGGATGGTGGTCTTCATGGCGGTGCCGCTGTACTTTCGAATGCCGACGGCGGGCCTGCTGTGGTTGGTGGGGGGCGGGGTCGCGTACACCGCGGGTGCGGTGGTCTACCTGTTCGATTCGAAATTGCACTTTGGGCACTTCGTCTGGCATTTGTTCGTATTGGCCGGCAGCACCTGTCACTTCTTTGCTGCGCTGTACGGGCAAGGCTGATCTTTGAAACCGTCATCGAGGCGGGCCCCAGCCGGGGCGCCAAAGCGCTGCGGCTGTTCTGTTTCTTCGGAGATTCTTTGGAGAAACCTTGAGTGATTCGGGTGTAGTGGGGTGCGGTAGTCGGGCGTCAGCGAAAGATTTCGCCTTTGCATCTGAACCGGCCTCTTGCGCCCTTGTCGTGCTTTCCTGCACTATCTGCTCCTTGTTGCCCGCCCGTACACTGCGGCGGATCAAAACCCGAACCGAGGAGCCATCGTGATTTCATCTTTTCGCCTTCGTTTTTCACGTGCCCGTCTTTTGCCGGCGGCTCTGGTGATCTTGCTGGCCGCTGCGGCAACGCCCGTGTGGGCGGGTAAAACGCTCGATACGCTGCGCCAGCGCGGCACGCTCAAATGCGGTGTGACCAATGGCGTTGCCGGTTTTTCGGCGCCCGATACGCAGGGGCATTGGTCGGGGTTGGATGTGGATATCTGCCGTGCGGTGGCCGCTGCGGTGCTTGGCGATGGGCATAAGGTGGAGTTCGTCCCGCTCAATTCAAAACAGCGTTTCTCGGCCCTGCAGGCCGGCGAGGTGGACATCCTCGCGCGTAACACCACCTGGACGCTTTCGCGCGATGCGGCGCTGGGCCTGAATTTCACCACGGTCACTTATTACGACGGGCAGGGTTTCCTGATTCCGAAAAAGCTCAAGGTGACAAGCGCCAAACAACTGCGGGGGGCGACGATCTGCACCCAGTCCGGCACCACCAGCGAGAAGAGCATCGCCGATTGGTTCCATACGCAGAACATTCCCGTGAAGACCGTTGTGTTCGAGAACTTCGAGGCCGCGTACAAGGCATTTTTTTCGGGCCGCTGCCAAGTGTTCAGCACCGATGCGTCGGCGCTGGCGGGCTTGCGCAACAAGGAGGCGGCCCATCCTGGCGACTACATGATCCTGCCGGAGCTGATTTCCAAGGAGCCGCTGGCGCCCGCCGTGCGCCGTGGCGATGACGAATGGTTTGCGATCGTCAAGTGGGTGTCCAACGCGCTCATCGAAGCCGAGGAATTGGGTATCACGCAGGCCAAGGCCGATGCGCTTAAGGCCAGCAGCAAGGATCCGGCGGTGCAGCGCATTCTGGGTAGCGGCGAGGATATGGGCAAGTTGCTCGGGCTGGACAAGGATTGGGCCTATCACGCGATCAAGGCGGTGGGCAATTACGGAGAGATTTTCGAACGCAACGTTGGCCCGAAATCCGCGCTGGGCTTGCCGCGCGGGGCCAATGCTTTATGGACCCAGGGCGGTTTGATGTACGGGCTGCCGGTGCGATGAACCGCCGCGCACAGCGCGATTCGTTCTGGCGGGGAGCGCTGCTGAGTGGGCTGGTGCAGGTGTTGCTGCTGGGGCTGGCCGTCGGCGCTGTGCTGGCGCTCGGGCAGCATGCGCTGGATGTCCTGCGCGCGCGCGGCGTGCGCTCGGGTTTTGATTTTTTGATGGAGCCCGCGGGCTTTCAGATCAGCGAAGGCTGGCTCGATTTCGATAGCGTGCAGCCTTTCTGGCGCGCTTTTCTGGCCGGGGTGCTGAACACCGTGCGTGCCGCGCTGCCCGCGATGGTACTGGCGGTGCTTTGGGGCACCTTGCTGGGCATCGGCCGGCTGGCGCCGCACCGGCTGCTGCGCGGGTTGTGCGCCGCTTATGTGGAGGCGCTGCGCAATGTGCCGCTGTTGGTGCAGCTGCTGATGCTGTACTTCGCGCTCACGCAACTGCTGCCCGATTCGAGCGCGCCGATCGAGCTGGCGCGCGGCTTTTGGTTGAGCAAGGGCGGGCTGGCGATGCCTTGGCCAGCGGCTGACGCAGGATGGCAGGGCGCGCACGGCTTGGGTTGGCACCATTGGGATTGGCCCGAACGCACCGCCTTCGGCGTGATGGGCGGGGCTGCGCTCAGCCCGGAGTACCTGGCGATGGTGCTGGCGCTGACGCTGTACACCGCGGCCTTCGTTGCTGAAATCGTGCGTGCCGGGATCAGCGCGGTGCCGCCTGGGCAGGTGCAGGCCGCGCAGGCCTTGGGCCTGAAGGGCGCACAACAATTGCGCTTGATCGTGCTGCCGCAGGCGCTGCGCGTGATCGTGCCGGCGCTGACCAATCAGTTGCTCAGCCTGGTCAAAAACTCCTCGCTGGCGGTTGCGGTCGGTTACCCCGAGTTGGTTTCTGTGGCCAACACCTCGCTGAACAGCACCGGACGGGCCTTCGAGTGCATCGCGGTGGTGATGGCGGTTTATCTGCTGCTATCGCTGCTGATCGCCGCCGTGATGAACCGCTACAACGCACGCGTCGCGTTGCGAGGGTGGGCGTGAGCCTGGATGCGGGCATGAAAGCCAATCTCCATATCAACGCGGACAGCGGCTGGCGCCGTGATTTGTGGGGCTCTCCGCTGCGCATCGTGACCACGCTGCTGTTGGCCGCGCTAATCGGCTGGGCCGCCGTGGCTTTCGTGCAATGGGCGCTGCTGCACGCGATATTCCGTGCCGACGCACAAGCGTGCCGCACCGCATCGGGCGCCTGCTGGGGCGTGATCACTGAAAAGTGGCGGCCGATTCTGTTTGGCCGCTATCCCTACACGCAGCAATGGCGCGCTGCGCTTGCGCTGGTACTGCTGGGCGTGATGCTGCTGGCAAGCGCCTGGCCGCGCTTGTGGAGGCCCGCGCTGGCGTGGGCCTGGGCCGCTGCGCTGGTGCTGTTGATTGGATTGATGCGCGGCGGCATTTTCGGCTTGCCGCTGGTGCCTGCCAGCCGCTGGGGCGGTTTGCCGCTGACCGTGAGCCTTGCCGCCGCAAGCCTGGCGCTGGCTTTTCCGCTGGCGGTGTTGCTGGCGCTGGCGCGCCGCTCGCGCTGGCCGGCGCTGCGCGGCCTGGCGGCAGCGTGGATAGAAATCGTACGCGGGGTACCGCTCATCTCCGTGCTGTTCATGGCCTCGTTCCTGCTGCCGCTGCTGTGGCCTGTGCGCTGGCAGCCCGATATGCTGTTGCGTGTGCTCGCCGGGCAGGCGCTGTTCGTCGCGGTCTACTTCGCCGAAATCATCCGCGGCGGCCTGCAAGCCGTGCCGCGCGGGCAAATCGAAGCCGCGCTGGCGTTGGGCTTCAGCCGCTGGGGCGTGCAGCGCGAGATCGTGTTGCCGCAGGCGCTGCGTATGGTGGTGCCGGCGTTGGTCAGCAGTGTCATCGGCACGCTCAAGGACACTTCGCTGGTCACGGTGGTGGGCCTGTTCGAGCTGACCGGTGCGCTTGGCTTGGCGCTGGGCGGCGATCCGCAATGGCGGCCCTTCTATCTGGAGGGCTACCTGTTCCTTGCGCTGCTGTATTGGCTGATGTGCTTTGGGCTGTCGCGCTATGGCGCGTGGATCGAGCGGCGGCTGGCGTTTTAAAGCCGCGCTGAAAAAGCCCGGCTTTTCGCCGGTGCGCCGACGATGGAGGCCGCGTTTTTTAGAATCTTTTGCGAAAAAAGAACATTCATACTTTTTCGGAGACGGTGCTGCTACGCCCTTTGTGGCAGTCACCTTGTTTTGATTTCATCCCAAAGCCAAAGGAACGCAGCATGACCGCTGAATACCAAGTACATGGCGATGTCGCCGTGATGACCCTGAACAATCCCCCGGTCAATGGCCTGGGCCATGCAACGCGCCTGGCCGTGGTCGATGGCCTGAGCAAGGCGCAGGCCGACCCCGCCGTCAAGGCGGTGGTGCTGACCGGCGCGGGCAAGGCGTTTTCAGGAGGGGCCGACATCAAGGAGTTCGGCACGCCCAAGATGATGTTTGCGCCCAATCTGCATAGCGTGATCCTGGCGCTGGAGGCGTGCACCAAGCCGGTGGTGGCCGC
>JAITWT010000157.1 GCA_031285125.1 Burkholderiaceae bacterium
ACCGGGAACTGCATGTCCTCCAGCCGCGCGGCCTTGATCGGCTTGAAGCTGAACACGTTGCCGATGATCGAAGCGGCCACGTTGGTGATCGAGCCTTCCTCGAACAGCGACAGGTCATACGCGATGTAGCAGAAATACTGGCCCGGATTGCCCGGCACCGGATCGACCCGGTACGCCTTGGCGCGGTACATGTCGCAGGCCGTCAGGCGGTCGGTCCAGACCACGGTCCAGGTGGCGGTGGACGACTCGCCCGCCACGGCGGCGGCGGCCTCCTCGGGCGGCACGCCTTCCTGCGGCGTGATGCGAAACAGGCCCAGGATATCGGTCGGCTTGGGCACGTAATCGGGCTGCCAGTAGCCCATCTCGCGGTACTTGAGCACGCCCGCCTTGTAGCGCTTGGCGGAACTCTTGATTTCAGTGGTTGCGTCGTTCATGGTGGGTTGACTCCAGGTGAAGAGCCCGTAGGCTAAGCCCTTAGCAATCAAAAGAAAAGTCAGATATTTTTTTATGTAACATAAGCTATATCTTATGATCTCTTCCTCCGCCCTCCGTCAAGAGAACGCATCACCGTGCAGTCGATCGCGCAATCGCGCCATCCACCGCGCCATCCACCGCGCCATCCATCGCCCGTTCAGCCCGCCCGTCAATCCTGTCGCTGAAAGGGGTCCACGGCTGTTTTCAGGCGCATGGCGGCGCTGCCCCACAGACGGCAACCCCTTGCCCTTCATGGGCGAACGGCATCATCTTTTTGCCCGGGCTTGACGAACTTTAAAATTACGTCCTCCTTCTCGCGGGCCCGGCGCCCGCACAAGCCCGCTTCCCTGATGAATGCTCCGACCCCGTTGACCGCGCTGGCGTCGCTGGCCGATAAGCCCGCGCGGCTGCGCGAAATTCCGTACAACTACACCAGCTTTTCCGACCGCGAAATCACGATCCGCCTGCTCGGCGCGCGCGGCTGGGAATTGCTGGAATTGCTGCGCGCCGAACGGCGCACGGGGCGCTCGGCGCGCATGCTTTACGAGGTGCTGGGCGATATCTGGGTGGTGCAGCGCAACCCTTACCTGGTGGACGATCTGCTGGACGATCCGCGCCGCCGTGCGTTGCTGGTGCAGGCGCTCAATCACCGCCTGGCCGAGGTGCAAAAGCGCCGCACGCCGCAGGAGGACGCGCAGCGCGATGCGCTGGTGGGTGAGCTGTGCGCACTGGCGGCACAGGCGATCGCGGCATTCGCCGCCATGTTCGACCAAGTGGCCGCCTTGCGCCGCCAAATCATGCGCACGCTGGGGCGGCACACCGCCCGCGACAACATCAAATTTGACGGTTTTTCGCTGGTTTCGCACGTCACGGATGCAACCGACTGGCGTGTTGAATACCCTTTTGTCGTGCTCACACCCAGCAGCGAAGCGGAGATGGCCCATCTGGTGGCCGGCTGTATCGAACTGGGCTTGACCATCATCCCGCGCGGCGGCGGCACCGGCTACACCGGCGGCGCCATCCCGCTGACCTGGAAAAGCGCGGTCATCAACACCGAGAAGCTCGACGCGCTGGGCCCCGTCGAGATGACGACACTGCCCGGCATGGTGCAGATGGTGCCGATGATCTGGACCGAGGCCGGCGTAGTCACGCAACGCGTCGCTGATGCAGCCGCGCGCGCGGGCTATGTGTTCGCGGTTGACCCCACCAGCGCCGAAGCCTCCTGCATCGGCGGCAACGTGGCGATGAACGCGGGCGGCAAGAAAGCGGTGCTGTGGGGCACGGCGCTCGATAACCTGATTTCCTGGCGCATGGTGACGCCGCAAGCGCAATGGCTTGAAGTCACGCGCATCGGCCACAACCTGGGCAAAATTCACGATGCCGAGCGCGCCGTGTTCGAGCTGCGCTACTTCGCCGCCGACGGCAAAACACTGCTGCGCAGCGAGCGGCTCGAAATTCCGGGCCGCGCTTTCCGCAAGGAAGGGCTGGGCAAGGATGTCACCGACAAATTTCTCAGCGGCCTGCCGGGCGTGCAGAAAGAAGGCTGCGACGGTTTGATCACCAGTTGCCGCTGGCTGGTGCACCGGATGCCCGCGCACACGCGCACGGTGTGCCTGGAGTTTTTCGGCAACGCCAAGGACACGGTGCCCAGCATCGTCGAAATCAAGGACTACATGTTCGCCGAGCAGAAACGCTCCGGCGTCGTGCTTGCGGGGCTGGAACACCTGGACCATCGCTACCTGAAAGCGGTGGGGTACGCGACCAAATCGAAAAAACACGGCGATGACCTGCCCAAGATGGCGTTGTTCGGCGACATCGCCGGCGATGATGCCAACGCGGTGGCGCGCGTGACCTCCGAGGTGGTGCGCATCGCCAACTCACGCAGCGGCGAAGGCTTCATCGCCGTCAGCGAACAAGCGCGCAAGAAATTCTGGCTCGACCGCAAACGCACGGCGGCCATCAGCCGCCACACCAACGCCTTCAAGATCAACGAAGACGTGGTGATCCCGCTGCCGCGCATGGCTGAGTACACCGATGGCATCGAGCACATCAACATCGAACTGAGCCTGCGCAACAAGCTGGCGCTGTGTGATGCGCTGGAGGACTTTCTCACGCGCGGCAATCTGCCGCTGGGCAAAGTCGCGGCGGATGCCGGGGATGTTCCTTCGGCCGAATTGCTCGAAGACCACGCGGCGCAAGCCGTCGCGTTGATACAGGAGGTACGCACCCTGTGGGCGGGGTGGCTGCGCGATGTCAATGCGCTGTTCCCGCGATTGCAAGACCACTCGCTGCGCGCGAGCTGGAAGACGCAGCTGCGCGTGCCGCTGACGCAGATTTTTGGCGGCGAGGCGCTGGCGCCGGTCCTGGCCGAATGCATCGCTATTCACCGGCGCGTGCTCAAGGGCCGGGTGTGGATCGCATTGCACATGCACGCGGGCGATGGCAATGTGCACACCAATATTCCCGTCAACAGCGACGATTACGAAATGCTGCAAACCGCCCACGCGGCGGTCGCGCGCGTCATGGCGCTGGCGCGCAGCCTGGGCGGCGTGATTTCGGGCGAGCACGGCATCGGCATCACCAAGCTGGAGTTTTTGAGCGATGCCGAACTGGCGCCTTTTGCCCAGTACAAACACCAAATCGACCCCGAAGGCCGCTTCAACAAGGGCAAGCTGCTGCGCGCCGCGCGCGATCCGGTCGGCGCAGAGGTGCGCCACGCCAACCTGGAGGACGCTTACACGCCGAGTTTCGGCCTGCTGGGGTATGAATCGATCATCATGCAGCGCAGTGACATCGGCGCCATCACCGACTCGATCAAAGCCTGCCTGCGCTGCGGAAAATGCAAGCCGGTGTGCTCCACACACGTGCCGCGCGCCAATCTTCTGTACTCGCCACGCAACAAAATCCTGGCGACTTCGCTGCTGACCGAAGCGTTTCTTTACGAAGCGCAAACCCGGCGCGGCGTCAGCATCCGGCACTGGGAGCAGTTCGAGGACGTGGCCGAGCACTGCACCCTCTGTCACAAATGCCTGAGCCCGTGCCCGGTCAAGATCGACTTTGGCGATGTGTCGATGGCCATGCGCAACCTGCTGGTTCAGTTCCGCCACAAGAGCTTTCGTCCCGGCAGCGCGCTGGCCATGGCTTTCCTGAACAGCACCGATGCGCGCATCATCGGCGCGCTGCGCACCGCGATGGTCGGTGTCGGCTTCAAAGCACAGCGCCTGGCCGCCAACCTGTTGCAAGGCGCAGCGCGCAAGCAAACGGCAGCGCCGCCGGCCACGGTCGGCACGGCGCCGCTGCGCGAGCAGGTGATTCACTTCGTCAACAAAAAGATGCCTGGCGGCCTGCCCACGCGCACCGCGCGCGCGCTGCTGGACATCGAAGATCCGCGCTACGTGCCGATCATCCGCGATCCCAGGGCCACCGGTGCCGAAACCGAGGCCGTGTTCTATTTCCCCGGTTGCGGCTCGGAACGGCTGTTCTCTCAAGTGGGCTTGGCCACGCAAGCGATGCTCTGGCACGCGGGCGTACAGACCGTGCTGCCGCCGGGCTATCTGTGCTGCGGCTACCCGCAGCGCGGTAACGGCCTGGCCAACAAGGCCAATCGCATCATCACCGACAACCGGGTGCTGTTTCACCGCATCGCCAACACGCTCAACTATCTGGACATCAAAACCGTGGTGGTCAGTTGCGGCACCTGCTACGACCAGTTGCAGGATTACCAGTTCGAAAAAATCTTCCCCGGCTGCCGCATCATCGACATCCACGAATACCTGCTTGAAAAAGGCATCACGCTGGGCGCGGATGCGCAAAGCGTCTACCTCTACCACGATCCCTGCCACAGCCCGATGAAGCAGCGCGAGCCGATGCAAACCGTCAAGGCGCTGTTGGGCCCGCAGGTGTTCAAGAACGAACGTTGCTGCGGCGAATCGGGCACGCTGGGCGTCGCGCGCCCCGATATCTCAACCCAGGTACGCTTTCGCAAGGCCGAGGAACTGCGCAGCAGCGCAACGGCCTTACGCGCCGGCGGTGTGGTCGGCGCCCATGAAAACATCAAGATACTGACCGCCTGCCCCAGCTGTTTTCAGGGGCTGTCGCGCTACAGCCAGGATCTGCAAAGCGGCCTGCTTGAGGCCGACACGATCGTCGTCGAAATGGCGCGCAAGATTCTTGGGCAAGACTGGATGCAGCAATACGTGGCCGCCGCCAATGCGGGCGGGATCGAGCGGGTGCTGCTATGAGTCCCGCCATCGACACGCAAGCGCAGAGCGGCTGCCCGCTGTGCCGCCCGCCCGAAAGCACGGCGCTTGGTGTGCCGGGCACGGCGCGCCTGGTTTACGAAGCACCGCGTTTTCGCCTGATCCATGCGGGCGAGGAACAGGCCCGGGGCTTCCCGGCCTTTTACCGGATCGTGTGGCGCGAACACGTGCGCGAGTTTTCCGACCTGAGCGCCCCCGAGCGCGCGCTGTGTACCGAAGCGCTGGCCGCCGCCGAGCGCGCGTTGCGCGCCACGCTCGCGCCCGTCAAGATCAATCTTGCGACGCTGGGCAATCAAGTGCCGCATCTGCACTGGCACTTGATCGCGCGCTTCGACTGGGACAGCCATTTCCCCGCGCCGGTCTGGGCCGCCCCCCTGCGTGCGCGCGATCCGGCGCGCGAAGCCGCGCTCATCGCGCGCTTGCCGCAAACCGAACGCGCGCTGGTTCAGGCGCTATCGGAGGTGGTCTCGGCATTCGAGGCGCCGCCCCCATTCAAAGGTTTGGAAGATTTGGAAAGGCCGGGCAAGTCAGCCCCGCCGGAAAGGCAAAAAGCGCGCCGATGACAAACTTGCAACCCAGCGGGGCGGCGGCTGCGCCCGAATCGATCACGCTGCACGCCACCTCGCGCGTGCTTGAAATCGCCTTCAGCGACGGCGCGCACTTTCGCATCCCCTTCGAGCTAATGCGGGTCTATTCCCCCTCCGCCGAGGTGCAGGGCCACGGCCCTGGACAAGGCGTGCTGCAAACCGGCAAACGCGCGGTGCAGATCGTCGCGCTAGAGCCGGTCGGCCACTACGCCCTCCAGCCGACCTTCAGCGATGGACACGACAGCGGGATCTACACCTGGGCGCTACTGTACCGGCTGGGTGCCGAGCAGGCCGAACTTTGGGCCCAGTACGAAGCCCTGCTCGCCGCGGCGGGCGTGGACCGCGATGCCCCCATGCCTGCTCCTGCGCACAACGGCGGCGCGTCCTGCCGCGCCTGAGCGCCGCGCGGTTTGCGAGCCCTTTGGGATCGCAAACAGAGGCTCTTTTACACGAAGCGGTACGTGCCCGAATGACTCAGCCGAATCCACGGGGCAACGAAAATCTTTCCGCCGCAACGCCGCCAGTTGTCACAAAAGAAATAATCCTCGGAAACCAGAAGGTCGTTCTCGATCGGGCACTCGAAATAGGCGGTCAGGGTATCGCCGCGCTGGGCGGGCTGGCGGCCGACAGTGGTTTGGTTGTTTTTGTAGCTGCGCATCCACGGCGCGCGTGCCATCGTCTCGAATACGCTGCGCTTGAGCAACATGAAGCCGGTACCGCCGCGCTTGACCTCGATCAGATCATGGTCGCGCACAGTCCACACATCCAACGCGCCGTTCATGCCTTCAATCAAAGTCTGGGAAGCGCATTCGTCCAGGTTGGGCTTACCGGCAAGAGCGGCTTGCCGCACCCGCTCCCACTCCAACCCTTTGCGTGAATAGGCGCCACAGAGAAAATCGATATCGCGCCGCAGCATTTGCAACACGTCATCCGCGCGAAAGCCGATATCCGAATCGATCCACAGCAGATGGGTCACGCTCGGATCATTGAGCGCCCAATGGGCGAGCAGATTCCTGGCGCGCTGAATCAGGCTCTCATTGGACAGCGTGAAGAACTCGAAGGTCATGCCTTCGCGGACCAACTTGCCCGCCAATTCGCACATCGCTACACAGTAGTTCGATGAGCACTGTCCGCCATACATGGGGGTGAGAATTGCGATCTTCATGAGTGTTAGGAATATTTTGGTTAAATTGACAATTGAAGAACTGACAATGGCTAACAACGGCGACTTGGGTTCGCAACGCGGCTTGACAACCGCGCACGCCAAGGCTTGATCTCCTGTGACAGCGAGCCTGGGTCGAGCCCAGCCGCGCGCCGCATTGTACTGGGCCCTGATGCACCCAAGCACTTTGCTTTTTTGTTGTGGAGCAACCCCCTTCGCTTATCCGCGCATCAGAAATCACAAAAAGAACAAGCTCTTGACCTGCGATATGAGATCAAGAGCTTGCATGCTTGGCGTATCCGCGTGGAGGCTCACATGTTTTCGATCATCACCTGCCCGAAGCCCGAGCAGCTCACTTGCGTTGCGCCCTCCATCAGGCGGGCAAAGTCGTAAGTGACCTTTTTGCCCGCAATGGACTTTTCCATCGACTTGATGATCAGGTCGGCGGCTTCTTTCCAGCCCATGTGCCGCAGCATCATTTCCGCCGAGAGGATTTCGGAGCCGGGATTCACATAGTCCTTGCCCGCGTACTTGGGCGCGGTACCGTGGGTGGCCTCGAACATCGCCACCGTATCGCTCAGGTTGGCCCCGGGCGCAATACCAATGCCGCCCACCTGCGCAGCCAGTGCGTCCGAGATGTAATCGCCATTAAGGTTGAGCGTGGCGATCACGCTGTACTCGGCCGGGCGCAGCAGAATTTGCTGCAGAAACGCATCGGCAATCACATCCTTGATCACGATGTCCTTGCCCGATTTGGGGTTCTTGAACTTCATCCACGGGCCGCCGTCGATCAGCTCGGCGCCGAACTCGCGTTGCGCCAGTCCATAGCCCCAATCGCGGAAGCCCCCCTCGGTGAACTTCATGATGTTGCCCTTGTGCACCAGCGTGACATTGGGCTTGTCATTGTCGATTGCGTACTGGATGGCTTTGCGCACCAGGCGCTCGGTGCCCTCAATCGAGACCGGCTTGATGCCGATGCCCGAGGTTTGCGGGAAACGAATTTTCCTGACCCCCATTTCGTCGATGAGGAACTTGATGATTTTTTTAGCTTTATCGCTCTGGGCTTCCCACTCGATGCCGGCGTAGATATCTTCCGAATTTTCCCGGAAGATCACCATGTTGGTTTTCTGCGGTTCCTTGACCGGGCTAGGCACCCCCTCGAAGTACTGCACCGGACGCAGGCACACGTACAGATCAAGCTCCTGGCGCAACGCCACGTTCAGCGAACGAATGCCACCGCCCACCGGCGTGGTCAGCGGCCCCTTGATGGAGACCACGTACTCGCGCACGACATCCAGTGTTTCCTGCGGCAGCCAGACATCGGGGCCGTAGATCCTGGTCGACTTCTCGCCGGCATAGACCTCCATCCAGTGAATCTTGCGCTTGCCGCCATACGCCTTGGCGACCGCGGCATCCACCACCTTGAGCATCACGGGGGTAATGTCAAGACCCGTACCGTCGCCCTCGATATAGGGAACGATCGGCTGGTCGGGCACATTGATCGATTTGTCGGCGTTGACCGTGATCTTCTGGCCTTGGGCCGGGACTTTGATGTGCTGATAGTTCGACATGGGACGATAGCTCCAAGTAATTAGAGAAGTGCCGTAGGGGGCGCCACGGGCGCGCACCGGCGGCGGGCATTCTTAGAATTTTGTCACAAGCCAGATACACCCGGAGGGATCGCGGTTGGTCCTGCTCTCAGGAAGGAGCACCTCAGGGGCGCCATCCTGACGAACATCCTCCCCCAAAAAGAACCTCAAACAAACGCCCCCTTTGCCCGCCCCCTTTCCGGGATAGGTCTCAGGAGGTATCGCCTGGGCAATATTTTTTGCGGCCTTCGCCCTCTCCAGGTCAACCTGAAACGATAAGCCGCGTTAAAGGACATACGCCCCAACGTGGAGCGTGATCCTTTTTTTCACTTACTTCGAGATCAACTTATGAAGAAACTTGCCATCCTTATCAGCGGTCTGTTTGCTGCTGCCGCCTTCGCTCAAGCTCCCGCCGCCGCCCCGGCTCCGGCCCCCGCGCCGGAAGCGGCTGCCCCCGCTGCTGCTGCCGCCGCTCCCGCGGAACAGCACGCCACCAAGCACAAGGCTGCCGCCAAGAAAGCGCACAAGCAGCAACACGCCGCCAAGAAAGCGGCCCAGCCTGCTGAGAGCATGTAAGCCACTGGACGCTTTGTCCCGAAAATGCCCGCTTTTTAAGCGGGCATTTTTTTATATGACTTCGTTTCCCGAAGCATCCGCACAGTGGGAAACGATCCAGAAGTTGCGGCGTCTCGTCAAGGACGCGGCGAGATTTATTGCGAATGGTCAAACTCCTGAGCAGCCATTTGCCGATCTCGATCAATCGATCCACCTGCAAACTCTTCTGAATTCGATCGAAAGCACGGCACTCACGATCGGGCCGGCCCAATATGTGCTTGGCGCCACGCGCCCAATACTGACTGACCTGACTGACGACTCCAACCTCGAACGGCTCGGCTAGTGATGACCGTCATCCATGCATGGAGTTGTTCCCGATGAATCGTGTTTTCCTTTTGACCCTCGGCATGTTCGCGCTCGGGATTGATGCGTATGTCGTTGCGGGATTGCTGCCGGGCATCGCGCATTCGTTTTCAGTCACACAGGCACAGGCCGGGCAGTGCGTCGCAATATTTACGCTGTCCTATGCGATTTCAGCGCCCGTACTCTCGACGCTGGTCGGCGGCAAGCCGGTGCGTACCGTTCTGACGATCGCGCTGGCGGTCTTCAGCATCGCCAATGCGGCCAGCGTGGCCGCCGTCAATTTTCCGCTTCTTCTCGCGGCACGGGCCCTGGCCGGATTTGGCGCGGGCCTGTTTTCGCCGGTGGCGGCAGCGGCGGCCGCCGCGCTCGTGCCCGAACAGCGCAAGGGCCGGGCGCTTGGCATGGTGCTCGGCGGCATGAGCGCCGGAACCGTGGTCGGTGTGCCCGCCGGGTTGTGGGTCAACGACTGGATCGGCTGGCGCGGCACGCTCGGCCTCGTCACCTTGATCGGCTGCATCGCGCTCGCTGGCGTCGCAGCGCGTTTGCCATCGCTTGCGCTGCGGCGGCCCCCGTCGCTGCGCGAAAGGCTGGCCGTGGAATAGGGAATGAAACGCCGCGCCCAGTCCAGATAGGCTTGTTCCGTGCGAATGCTGTAATGTCGCGTCCGCAAATGAGCGCGCATACGCTCCAGCAGCTTGGGGCTGCGAGGAACGTCGTCAGGTGCCTCTGACAAGCCTTCCATCCGGAAATTTTTAGGTTTGCCTAAATTGTGCCACGCTAGAATTTTACTGTGAATTTGGGGCGTTGTGTTGTTTTATCCGACGCAGTTGCATACAATGCCAGTCGTCTAATTCTAGTTAGGAGTCAAGGAGGCGCAGATGCAGGATTCAGTGACCGTAGAAATCACTTTCCCGTACTGGACGGAATATCGCGCAACACTGCAAATATCGACTCGATCGCCGATGACGATTGCGTTTTCCTTAGTCTTTCCAATTATAGGTCTAGTGCTCATCTATTTCTGGGTTAGAGGACACCATTCGATGACTTTGAGTGACATGCTGATTTT
Organism: Burkholderiaceae bacterium; assembly: GCA_031285125.1. Classification (GTDB taxonomy): domain Bacteria; phylum Pseudomonadota; class Gammaproteobacteria; order Burkholderiales; family Burkholderiaceae_C; genus JAITWT01. The sequence continues at coordinate 10,056 of JAITWT010000157.1, forward strand.
GCTTGTCTGTTTTGCATTCATGCCCATTATTACTGCAGTCAATCTCTATCTTGCCAGGCGCAGAAATCCACTTTGCATCGGTCCGTTCAAATATGTTTTCGATCAATTCGGGGTGCACGCATCAAGCGTTGCATTTGAGAACACCATTCGCTGGGCTGCACTGCTCAAAGTCATTGAGAGCGGAGAGTTCATCCTTTACTACATTGCGTCATCAAATGCTGTTGCAATACCAAAGCCGCAACTAATCGCAGCAGGCGCCCTAGACACTGTTCGAGATATAACACGTTCTAACTTTCCAGCATTCAAGGGGTAGCATGTTGACGCCCAACAACTCGTTCCAGACGACATCGCCACATTCGCGTTCAAGTCTAGGCCGCTTTCCGCCTCTTGCGCGGCATCCGCTCGGTGTTTGACCTTGCAGTTGCATCCCACGCTAGCGCACGAAGATGTTATGCCTTATGGGTTGTGCACTGAATTGGCGTTGTGCCTAACTTTGCGCTCAAGTCGGACGTGCGTATCGCACGCCGCTTACCTTGGACGTTAGGAGTCACTGCATGAAAAAAGCCGTTGCGGCACTCGTCGTCTATTCAATAACGACAGTCGCTTTCGCCAATGTGTCGAAGCCACATCCTGTGTATGGAAAATGGACGTGGACCCGCGCAGAGAACAACTGCACCGAAGTGTATGACTATCGGCCCGATAACACTTCAGTGGTGACAAGCGCTGACGAAATTGGCGAGAGCCAATTTACCATCACCGAGAAGCCCGATTTGGGCGGGTTTTATCGCATGGTTGACATAGTAACCAAAAGCAATGGCAAGGCGGGTTGCGATGGCTCCCCCGGCGGGTCGCCGGTGGGTGATACGGCAACAATCTACATATTCATTCACCCTACACGGGATGAAATGGTCATGTGCCAAGAACCGTCCTTTAGAGCGTGTTTTGGTCCACTCCGGCGCATTTCCAAGTGACACCTAACAATCCAGTCAACCGGACCGCCAAACACCCGCCTTTAGGCTGCCTCTATCCGCCCCGCGCGGCGTCCGGTTACTTTCACCGTTAGGGCGCATACGAATGACACTACACTATTTCTTTTGTTGCCCCCTCCTTTTAGAGGTAGGCAGTGTTATTCGCCCCGGGAACTGGGGTCGCATTCTACGCACCCGCACGCCGCAGACGTCACAACATTGGTCACTCACGCAAGAGATGGCCTATGAACTTGTCCGCGTCCAGAGCTTTCCGGGAAAACCAAGTCGGTTTAAATGCATATTCGTATGTCCTAGCGAAAATGATCTAAACGATTTTCGCAGTTCAACTAATCGATGCATTGATCTCGGTTATGAAGTAGAGTTAGTTGATTCGCAGTTACCCAGCCACCACGGGGACTGGAGCCTGTTGAATATGCAGGATACCGACAATCTTTCCGTATTAGAGGATCGGGCGGCCCGCTATTGGCAAGGGAACAATATCGTGAAGCCCGAGTTCATCACGTTAAGCCCCATTCGAATCACCCGAGTGCTGTGATTGAAAGGCTCAACATTTCAAACAAACGGATCGTCCGTAGGCTGCGCTTGCATCCCGCTCCGGCAAGCGAAGGCGGTATACTTCGTGGGTTGCGCGCTTGGGTGCCGGTTAACATAGACGTTAGGCTACTCATCCGCAGTTTCGTTTTGCGTCATGTTTATTTCGCCCGTTCTCGCCGTTGCAACCGTTTTGGCGCTGTCGGTGTTCAAGCGTTCGTGCCGGGCTTCGCCTGCAAGCGTTTTGGCGTGCGTTCTCCGTCAGCAAGGTTTTCCCCGGCGGTTAGCTCCGTGCTCTAATCACCGTTTTGGGCTGGGCACTTCTCATAAACGTCTAACATTTCATTCAACCCGGACGCGCCGCAAGCGGCGCGCCGGTTAATTCAGGCGTTAGAGAACTACTGAGATCATCATGACTATTGTTGAGCAAACATTCATTATTCACCTCGACTATGGCAATCGTGCTGATGAACGAAAGTTTGTCGCCGATGTGCTTGACACTTTCGACAAAGACACACTATGTGGCGCAAATTTATTCATTAACAATGACCCCTATGGCCTTGAGCTTCTTCTATCTCTAAATTTCGAGAAGGATGGAGATAAATTTGAGGCGTGGTTAAGAAATAATTACCCAACCAAGAAGCGAGAATATCGCTTATTATTTGATGACATTACCGCCGCTATCAGTCGAAAAGGCTACAGCGTCTGTGGTTTGCTGGGTAGTGACATGCTCTCATTTGCTATGCCGTCCGAAGCCAACGGACTATTTATCTTCCCAGACCGAAAGATAATTTCATCAATTTGGGGGCGTGCTACCACAAGTTCGTCGTTCTCTGTTTTTCTATCCCACTCCAGCCGAGACAAGCCGCTTGTAGATGCCATATTCAATGAGCTTCACAAGCGAGATGTGCACGCTTGGTATGACCGCTACGAGATTGAGCCTGGCGACAGCATTACCGACAAGATCAACGATGGCCTTGCCAACAGCAAGCTGGGGTTGCTGTTCTTCTCGAAGAATTTTTTAAATTCACACTCTGGATGGCCGATCAAGGAGGCCAATTATTTCTTCCAAAAGCTGATGCGTGATGGAAAAAAGAATTTCGTTGTTCTTAATATCGATTTGTCTGTTGATGAACTTCCGCCGTTGCTCCAAGACTTTCGCTTTATTGACATGCGCTCCCCGTCTGCCATTACTGAAGTTGTCAACTTTGTTAAGAAGCAAGCCACTCTCTAACCCTGCACAGTCAAGCGGACAGCTTTGCTGCCGCTTACTTAGTTCGCTAGGGCACACATCCCCGATCCGTTGTCTCATCTCATCACTCGTATCCAAGGTCACCATTTATGTTCATTGTGCTGCTTAGCTACATCAAACCAATATCTGAAGTCGATTGTTTTGTTGAAGAACACCGCGAGTTCTTGAAGCGCTACTACGCATCCGGCAAGTTCTTGCTTTCTGGGCGCAAAGAGCCACGCACTGGCGGCGTCATTCTTGCAGTTGCAGAAACTCGGGCCGAGATTGAGAGCATTGTCCAGAACGACCCATTCCACCGAGAGAAAATAGCCAACTACGAGATCGTTGAGTTCTTGCCGTCCATGTCGGTAGAGCATCTTGCTAACCTCATTGCACCCTAACCCGACAGTCGAGCGGACCTGCGCGAAAAGCCGCGCAGGCCGCTTACTTCCACGTTAGGCTGGCAAGCAAATTTACGTTGTTTGCGCCGCTGAATGTTTCAACGGTATTTGTTTTATCAAACGGTTTTCAGTGCGCCTTTCCTCCGCTGCCCCTTCTTTCCATCCACACCGTCAACCCCGGCGCCGCATCATGTTCAAGCGATTCAAATCTCCGGCGGTCATCGCAGCCTTGATGGCTTCGATCGCCTTCTCCAGCCTGGCCGCGCGTTCTGCGCTGGCACAAGATGGACAGCCCCAACTTAACCTGCCACGCGTCCAACTGTCGGCGGGGATGTACAGAATCGACGCGCAAATCGCGCAAACGCCGGTCGAGTTAGAAATCGGCCTGATGTACCGCGAGAAGATGCCACGGCACGAAGGCATGCTGTTCGTTTTCGACTATCCAGCCGTCCAGTGTTTCTGGATGAAAAATACCCTTCTTCCGTTAACCGCGGCCTTTATTGCCGACGATGGCCGCATCGTCACGCTGGCCGATATGCGGCCTTTGACCACCGAAAGCCACTGCTCCGGCGCCCCGGTGCGCTATGTGCTGGAAATGAACCAAGGCTGGTTCGCCAGCAAGGGAATTCAAGCCGGCTTCAGGCTCTCGGGGCCGCCCTTTCAGGCTGATCCTTGAACGCCCCGGTATGCTGCGCGCGTGCAGACAAAAAAACCGGCCTCTGCGCGGGCCGGTTTTTTTGTCTCCAAGAGATGCGCGCGCCAACAGCGCCAACGGCGCTTGCAGGGCGGCAAGCGCTATAGCCCGCAAGCCCGCAGGGAGCGCCGGCGCGATCGCCGGTTTGCGATCGCCAGTTTTTCAGGCGAAATTCTTTTCCGCGAAATGCCAGTTGACCAGCTTGGCCAGGAAGGTTTCGACGAACTTCGGGCGCAGGTTGCGGTAGTCGATGTAGTAGGCGTGTTCCCATACGTCCACCGTCAGTAGCGCCTTGTCGGCGGTGGTCAGGGGCGTACCGGCAGGGCCGGTGTTGACGATGTCCACACGGCCATCGGGTTTCTTCACCAGCCAGGTCCAGCCCGAGCCGAAGTTGCCGACGGCCGACTTTACGAACGCTTCTTTGAAGGCATCGAAACTGCCCCACTTGGCCGTGATCGCCTGGGCCAGTGCGCCGGAGGGCGCGCCGCCGCCTTGGGGCTTCATGCAGCTCCAGAAGAAGGTGTGATTCCAGATTTGGGCGGCGTTGTTGTAGATCCCACCGCTGGCTTTCTTCACGATTTCTTCGAGCGTCATCGCTTCGAATTCGGTGCCTTTTTGCAGGTTATTCAGGTTCTGCACATAGGCGTTATGGTGCTTGCCGTAGTGGTATTCCAGTGTTTCCTTGGAATACTCGGGCGCCAGAGCGTCCAGGGGATAGGGCAGAGGGGGCAGTAAATGTTCCATCGTCGAACTTTCGTCTCTTGTGGTGAATCGGGGTGGGAAGCCGGAAATTTTAGAAAAGAAATCAAATCCACGTCAGGACCAGTGTGGTGCCCCCTCGCGCGCCGCTTTATTCGCGGCCCTGAACACGCAGATCGAGCGCGCTATCGGCCAACTGTGCGCGTACGGCATCGCCCGGCTGCACCTGCCGCGCCTGCGTGACCACCTGGCCTTGCGCGTCGCTGAGCCAGGCGTAGCCGCGCCGCAAGACCAGCGCCGGATCCAGCAGTTGCAGCCGCAGCCCCGCGCGTTCGATTCTCTCGTGCCGCGCTTGCAGCGCCTGCGCCAGGCGCGCAGGAAAATCGACTTCGCGCGCATGCTGCGCATCGGCCCGCCGTTCGATGCCATGCGCCAGCGCCGCATGCGCGCGCTGCGCCAAATGCAGGCACCGCAACCGCTGCAGGGACAGCAGCGACGAAGGCCGCCCCAGCCGGCCGGCGGCCCGGTCAAGCCGCTGCGCCAAGCCATCGAGCCGCCCTTGCAAGACGGTACGCAAATCGTCATCCAGATCATCGAGCCTGCTCCGCAGCGTTTCGCGTGACGGCGCCGCCAGCTCGGCCGCGGCGGTCGGCGTGGGCGCGCGCGAATCAGCGCAGAAATCGGCGATCGTGAAATCGGTCTCGTGTCCGACACCGCTGAGCACGGGAACCGGGCTGGCCACGATGGCGTGCGCCAGCGCCTCGTCGTTGAAGGCCCACAGATCTTCCATCGAACCGCCGCCGCGTACCAGCAAAATCACGTCCGGCGCCAGCTTCAGCGCCGCCAGCGCCGCGAGTGCGGCCATCAGTTCTTGGGGGGCATTTGCGCCCTGCACCGCCGCTGGCGCAATCACCACCTCAATATGCGGCACGCGCCGGCGCAGCGCGTGCACCACATCATGCAGCGCCGCCGCACCCAAGGAAGTCACCACACCGATGCGCTGCGGCATTGACGGCAGCGGCCGCTTACGCTGCGCATCGAACAGCCCTTGCGCCTCCAGCCGCGCTTTGCGCTGCAAAAACTGCTCGAACAGCGTCCCCTGCCCGGCGCGGCGCAAACTTTCAACCACCAGCTGCAACTCTCCGCGCGCCTCGTAAACGCCAAGCCGCCCACGCAGTTCAACCTGATCGCCGTCGCGCGGCGCGAAATCCAGCAGGCCGGCCGCACGACGGAACATCGCGCAACGCAACTGGCCTTGCGCATCCTTGAGCGAGAAATAACAATGTCCGCTGGCCGCCCGCGCAAACCCTGAAATCTCGCCGCGCACCGCCACGGGGGTAAAGCGCGCGTCAAGCGCATCCGCAATGGCCTGGCACAAAGCGCCGACCGTCCAGACGCGCAGGAGCGATTGATTCTCAGGCGGCGGGTCTAAGCGGCTGTCCTCAGTGTTCATGGAAAAATTGTAATCAGGGAAAACACAAACCCAATCGCGGAAGGGTAAAAGTCTAAAAAAATCAATTTGTTAGAGGGCATAGGCGAATCAATTTCGGATCGTTCGGGCGGCCAGCCCGGCGCAGCAACTGTCTTTGATGAGGGGCTCCAGTCATGATGACGCTACAAATCAACGGCCCATCGCACACGGTGGACGCGCCCGCCGAGATGCCGCTGCTCTGGGTTCTGCGCGACATCCTGGGGCGGGCGGGCACCAAATACGGTTGCGGCATCGGCGCGTGCGGAACCTGCACCGTGCATCTGAACGGCGCGCCGGTGCGCGCGTGCCAGGTGACGGTGGGTTTAGGGCCTGTGTTCGTTTTATGACTGCGCCCAAGAACGGTTCAACGGGATGCGAATTTCAGGGGCAAGGTCAATCAACGCAGGCTGTCGATGACGTTAAATTGAGGATGCATGTGATGCTCGCTCAGGCGTTGTGGGCTGGTGTTCCACGTGGCCGGCCACCTGATGGAGTCACTCCTACACATCGAGGATTGGCGATAAGCTGGTGTTCAACTCATCACTGTGCTGAGGGATTTGCCGTGAAAATGAGTGTTAGTTAACTTTCATAGGGGTCAAGAAGGTGAACTCAATAACGGTAGCCGAGCTTCTCAATATGTCAGAGCGGATTCTTGATGATCTCCGAAGTCTCATTGTTTGCTCGCGTCCACCCAATGGCGGCCCTGACCGTTTGCGCGTTGCCCTCGTACTAACCATCGCCGAGCAATTCGAAGCGATGTTGCGACTTGCGAATGCCCATATGAGTACACATTCTGCTATGCATGTCCGATCAATGATTGAAACACTTATAGCGATCAGGATGCTCGGTTTCAATGCCGATTACGTTGACCAAATGAAGTACGAGCAATTGAGAGGCGAGTTGCGCGTTTATAAAGGAGTATTAGATGATCCGAATATTCCTGAACACTTAAAGGTTCCGATCAGAACAAGGTACGACATTTGCGAGAACGAGTGCAAAGCTTATCGTACTAACGGTCTGAAACCAAAAAAGATAAGCGATAGCTTTGGCCCCGCACAGTTAGTACATTTGGTTGGACCGTATTCGATGCTCTGTGCTTTTTCTCATAACGACCTAGCAGTTCTCGCACTGCGGCATCAGGGCGAAAAGAGCATGATTTACAGGTCGGACGATTCGCCCGAGCTTGTACAGTCGATAGTCTCCATCGCACTGCAAGTGCTCATGGACGCAACCAATCAGTTCGGCAAGATTGCTAAATTTAGCGAAGATCGCTTTGATTCAGTCTTTGCGGCAATGAATCAGAAGCGGGACAGTGTTTGGGACAAAAGTGTGACGCTCTAACGCTTTTCAAAGTTGCTACGGATAGCTGGTAGCTACCGTAGCACGAGGCGATGAATAGTCGGTAGGTAGGTAGAGCGCAGCGAAACCCTCCACCTCGTACCCCCTTGATACGCAGCGCGGTCAAGTCCTTGCCCAAAGGGCGCGGCCTGGGGCTGGCCTGGTGCTATTCCCACGCCGGCCATGCCGCGCAGGCGGTCGAACTCAGCGTCGATGCCGACCAGCGCATCACCGTGCACCGCGGCGGCGGCGCGGTCGATATTGGACAGGTGGTGGATCTGGCGGGCGCGCAGGCGCAGGCGCAGGGCGCCAGCATCGACGGTTTCTCCACCACGCTCGGCCTGCAAGTGCGCTTCGAGAATGGCCGCGCCCTGGAACAGAATTTCGACGCGTACCCGATCCTGCGCATCCCCTTCGCGCCCGCCGTCATCGACACGTATTTCGTGCCGTCCGACTTCCCGCCCACCGGCATGGGCGAGCCCGCCCTGCCCGCGATGGCCCCGGCGCTCGCCAACGCCATCCACGCCGCCACCGGCCAGCGCCTGCGCGCCATGCCGTTCAGTCAGTTCGGGTATCACGTTTGAGAACCTGTTTACCATCTCAAAGAACGCGTCGTGCGGCATGGAATGCGATCAGCAACGATTGCTGAACCGGCCTTCAAGCCGGGACAGGTTCCAACGCCCCTGCCCTGAATGGCGGGATTTCAAACCAAAGTCAGGTCTTACCATGAACCAACCCTCAAACTACATCCCGCCCAAGGTGTGGGCGTGGAACAAGGAAAACGGCGGGCGTTTTGCGCGCACCAACCGGCCGGTGTCCGGGGCCACGCATGAGCAAGCCTTGCCGGTGGGGCGTCATCCCTTGCAGCTTTATTCGCAGGGTACGCCCAACGGCGTGAAGGTGACGGTGATGCTGGAGGAACTGTTGGCGTTGGGGCGCGAAGGCGCGCAGTACGACGCCTGGCTGATCCGCATCGGCGAGGGCGATCAGTTCGGCAGCGGCTTTGTGGGCATCAATCCGAATTCCAAGATTCCAGCGCTGCTCGATCGCAGCGCGGCAGCGCCGATCCGCGTGTTTGAATCGGGCGCGATTCTGCTGTACCTGGCCGAAAAGTTCGGCGCATTTTTGCCCACGGCTGCTGCGGCGCGCGCCGAGTGCTTGTCGTGGCTGTTCTGGCAGATGGGCAGCGCGCCCTTCGTGGGCGGCGGGTTCGGGCACTTTTACGCTTACGCGCCGGAGAAGATCGAATACGCGATCGACCGCTACGCGATGGAGACCAAGCGCCTGCTCGATGTGCTGGACAAGCGCCTGGCGCAAAGCGAATACGTGGCGGGGCCGGATTACACGATCGCCGACATGGCGTGCTGGCCGTGGTACGGCGGGCTGGTCAAGTTCGACCAGTACAGCGCCGCCGAATTTTTGGCGGTGCACGAGTACAAGAATGTCCGGCGCTGGGCCGATCAGATTGATGAGCGGCCCGCGGCCAGGCGCGGGCGCATGGTCAACCGCACGTCGGGCGATCTGGCAAGCCAATTGCATGAACGGCACGACGCCGCCGATTTTGAAAACCGCACGCAGGACAAGCTGGCGCAGCAGAAATGACGGCGCCAGATGGGCGAACCGCAAAGACGGCCATTCAGAACGGTGCCGGCGCTGCCGGCGCTATTGCGCTATAGCCTTCTGCCCCCGCCGTGCATAACGTTGCGCAATGACCGCGCAGACCATCAACTGCATCTGGTGAAAGACCATCAGCGGCAACACGATGACGCCAACGGCCTGGGCAGGGAACAATACCTTGGCCATCGGGATGCCGCTGGCGAGGCTTTTCTTGGAGCCGCAGAAAACGATGGTGATTTCGTCGGCCGTCTCGAAATCCAGACGGCGCGCGGCCCAGGCGGTACTCAGCAGTGCAATCCCCAGAATCACCGCACAAACCAGCAGCAAACCCGCCAACGCACGCAGCGGCATTTGCTTCCACAGGCCCTCGATCACCGCCGCGCTGAAGGCGGTATACACCACCAGCAAAATGGAACCGCGATCGACCCGGCCAATCTTCGAGGCGTAGCGCCCGATCCAGGCGCCAATCCAGGGGCGCAGCAGGTGCCCGGCAACGAAGGGCACGAGCAGTTGCAGCAGAATTTTTTCGATGGAATGCAGCGAAGCGCTCGCCCCCCCATGCGGCAGCACGATCAGGTTGACCAGCAGCGGCGTAATGAAGACACCCAGCAGCGTCGAGCCCGAGGCGCTGCATATGGCGGCGGCGACGTTGCCGCGCGCCATCGAGGTAAAGGCAATCGCCGACTGCACCGTTGCGGGCAACACGCACAAATAAAGCACCCCGGTATAAAGCTGCGGCGTCACCAGCGGCAGCAGCAGCGGCTTGAGCAGCAGCCCCACCACCGGGAACAAAACAAAAGTCGCCGCGAACACCAGCCCATGCAGCCGCCAATGCCCGATACCGCCCAGGATGGCCTCGCGCGAAAGCTTGACACCGTGTAGAAAAAACAGCAGCGCAATAGCGAAGGTGGTGGCCGCGTCCGCCACGCGCGTACCGGCCCCGTGGACCGGCAACACGCTGGCCGCGACGACCGTTGCAAGCAACGCAAGCGTGAAGTTATCGGGCACATAGCGGGAGCGAGCCATGCGAAATCCTGGCGTTGTTTTTGGATTAGGGGGACGGTTTACAGCGTCAGGATGGTGCAGCCGGTGGTCTTGCGCGCTTCGAGATCGCGGTGCGCCTGCGCCACCTGTTCGAGCGGATAACGCTGCGCGATCGGAATTTTCACCGCGCCGCTTTGCACCACGGCGAACAAATCCTCGGCCATCGCCTGGGTCGATTCGCGCGTTGCCAGATGCGTGAACAAGGTGGGCCGCGTGATATAGAGCGATCCCTTGTTCGCCAGCACGCCCAAATTGAACGGCGGCACCGGGCCCGAGCCGTTACCGAACATCGCCAGCAAGCCGAAGGGGCGCAGACAATCGAGTGAGCCCTCGAAAGTGTCCTTGCCCACCGAGTCATAAACCACCTTGACCCGCGCGCCCGCGGTGATTTCGCGCACGCGCTGGGCGAAGTTTTCGCGCCGGTAGTTGATCATGTACGCCGCGCCATGGGCCCGCGCCAGTTCGCATTTGGCATCGCTGCCCGCGGTACCGATGAGTTTCAGACCCAGCGCCTGGGCCCATTGGCAGGCAATCAGCCCAACCCCGCCGGCGGCGGCATGAAAGACGATGAAATCGCCTGCCGCCAGTCCTTCAACGGGCCGCGTTTTCTTCAGCAAGTATTGCGCTGTCATGCCCTTGAGCATCATGGCCGCGCCGGTCTCGAACGAGATCGCATCGGGCAGCTTGCACACCGGCTGGGCCGGCATCACACGCCGTTCGCAGTACGCACCGGGCGGCTGGCCGGCGGCGTAGGCGGCGCGGTCACCGGGCTGGAGATGCGTGACCCCCTCGCCCACCGCCTCGATCACACCCGCCGCCTCGCAGCCCAGCTGCAAAGGCATGGGAAACGGATACAGGCCGCTGCGCTGGTAAATATCAATGAAGTTCAGGCCAACCGCCTTGTGGCGAATGCGAATCTCGCCCGGGCCGGGCTCACCAACCTCGACTTCAACCTGCTTGAGTTCTTCAGGGCCGCCGGGGCGGTCAATACGGATGGCAAGACTGCGCATGATGGGATCTCACAAAAATGGGGTGGAGTGGGCGGAATGGAACGGGATTGGGCTAAGCTGGGCGGCGACACTGATCGTGCCACAAAGGGCACCCCCGCGCGCAAAATCAGCCTGCTGATCACCGACCGTAGTTTCCTAACCATGATCACGCGTCCATAATTATGGACGCACGAGAAATTAATCACACCCTTCGCCAATATCACTGATCAGCCAAGCGCTTTCTGATGATTTGAATGTAATAGAGTTAATGCAAGCCTCATCGCTATAGAATGATAGGGTGGCTTTTTTTGAATAAATTCCTTCGACGAAAGCTCCCCACGCTTCTCCGTTGCGGGGTTGTAGAACATCTTTACTGGGGACAATTTTTTGCTGTTTTTCTACTCCGGTGGCTTCGTGTGTAGAGGTGATTAGCTTGCGAGAAAAGCGAAGTAAATATTTATTTTTATCTTCTCCTCGACCGCAAATATAAGCTCTGGCAAGGGTGACCAATATTTGAGAAGCATGATTGCCGGAAATTTCGGTTAATTTTGTCGCTATTTTATTCAATTCTTGCTCGCTACAAGCTTCTGGCTTTTCGTCGCCTTAAATGACAAGAGGCGCAGCATAAACTACGGAAGCGAATACAGAAAATATAAATACTGCTACGATATAATACTTTTTTGGAGAAATATCATATTTATTAATTATTAATTACTAAACAATCCAGGCTCACTTACTGGATTAATTAGAATCCGACCCCATTTATACTTAACAAGGGCTTGGAAGAAGAATTGTCATGAAATTCTATCAATGAGGCTTTCAGTGGCTCAAGGGCGTGAAGCCTTGCACAGCGCCCATCAGGATGGCGCCCTTGCTCGAATTTATTCATGACGGCATGGGCGCTGGCGGAAGCGGGCAGATGGAG
>JAITWT010000205.1 GCA_031285125.1 Burkholderiaceae bacterium
CCCAATAGTCCCCCCAAGGTTAGTACCATGAAAAATCCGATCCTGGTATTGAACGCTGGCTCGTCGAGCTTGAAGTTCTCGATCTACGAAAAACGCGATGACCACACGCTGGCCGCGGGTGCGTACGGCCAAGCCGAGGGGCTGAGCACCCAGCCCCATCTGGTGGTGAAAGACCCGCAGGGTGAAACGCTGGTCGATGAAGCCATCGCGGCGCACGGACACCGCGGCGCGATCGACGCGCTCCAATCCTGGTTCTCCTCGCACCTGGGCGAGCAAGGCGGTTTCGCCGGCATTGGGCACCGGGTGGTGCATGGGGGTCAGCGTTTCGTCGCACCGGTGCGCATCAACGCCGAGGTGCTGGCGACGGTCGAAGCGCTGACGCCGCTGGCGCCGCTGCATCAGCCGCACCACATTGCAACGATCCGCGCAGTCACCGAGATCGCCCCCGATGTGGTACAGGTGGCCTGCTTCGACACGGCTTTCCATGCCACGATACCGATGATCGAGCGCGAGTTCGCGCTGCCCCACGCACTGACTCAACAAGGCATCGTGCGCTACGGATTTCACGGTCTATCCTATGAATACATCGCAACAGCGCTGGCCGGGCTCGATGCCACCTGGAAGCAACGGCGCACGATCGTCGCGCACCTGGGCAATGGCTCCAGCCTGTGCGCCCTGGCGAACGGCCAGAGCGTCGCCACCACGATGGGCCTGTCCTCCGTCGATGGCCTGGTCATGGGCACGCGCACCGGCGCGCTCGATCCGGGCGCGCTGCTGTATCTGATGCGCCAGGGCCGTTCGGTCGATGAGGTCGAGCGGCTGATCTACAAGGAATCGGGCCTGCTGGGCGTCTCGGAAGTTTCGAGCGACGTGCGCGAGCTTCTGCAAAGCCGGGATCCCCAGGCGGCACACGCGATCGATCTGTTCAACTACCGCGCAGCGCGCGAAATCGCCGCGCTGGCGGGCGTGCTCGGCGGCCTGGATACGCTGGTGTTCACCGGGGGCATCGGCGAGCATGCGGCGACCGTACGCTCGGCCATTTGCAAACGCGCGGGATGGCTCGGTGTTGCGCTGGATGAGCAGGCCAACGCGGCGAACGCAGCCATCGTGTCAAGCCCACAGTCGGCCGTTACCGTACGCGTGATCGCGACGGACGAAAACCTGATGATTGCCCGGCATACCCTGCATTTTCTGGAGCCCTGAGCTGCCGTCTGAATTGCTGGGCGTGCGGCGATAAAAAATGCCGGTAGCACCCCCTTGGCTGCTACCGGCATGACGGTCTTTGGTCGGAGCGGCGGGATTCGAACTCGCGACCCTCTGCTCCCAAAGCAGATGCGCTACCAGGCTGCGCTACGCTCCGACGAACCTGCGATTCTAACGTCTGTCGCCTGAAGCGCGTCCGCGGGTTGCTGTCAATGCTTGGGCTTCACCTTGACCTTGACTGGGGCTTGATCTTGTTACTCGGCAGCAATGCCGCCACGATTCCCAGCAGCGGCAGGAAGGCGACCACGTTGTAGACGAAGACAATGTTGGTGTAGTCAATCAGTTCGCCCAGTACGGCGGCGCCCAGAGCGCCCATGCCGAAGGCAAAGCCGAAGAACAAACCCGAGATCACGCCAATTTTGCCGGGCAGGAGTTCTTGTGCGTAGATCAGGATCGCCGGGAAGGCCGAAGACAGGATCAGGCCGATCAGCACCGCCAATGCAACCGTCCAGGGCAGGTTGGCGTGCGGCAGGATCAGTGCAAAAGGCGCGACGCCAAGAACCGAGGCCCAGATGACCGGCTTGCGCCCGATACGGTCGCCCAACGGGCCGCCAATCAGCGTACCTGCCGCCGTGGCGAACAGGAATACGGACAGCAGCAGTTGCGAGTGCTGTACCGATACGCCGAAACGGTGGATCAGGTAGAAGGTGTAGTAGCTGCTGATGCTGGCAATATAGAAATACTTGGAAAAAATCAGCACCAGCAGCACACTGATCACGCGGGCGATGTGCTTCTTGGGCAGCGTTTGGGCGCTGGTTCGGTGCTGTGCCGCGCGTGCCTTGGCCGCCACGTGGTGCGCGGCGTACCAGCGGCTGACGAACACCAGCAGCACGATACCGGCCAGCGCTGCAACGGCAAAACCGGCGATGCTGCGCAGCCCGAAAGGGGTGATGACGGCCGCCGTCAGCAACGGCCCGAGCGCGCCGCCCGTGTTGCCGCCGACTTGGAATACCGATTGCGCGAGCCCATGCCGCCCCCCCGAAGCCATGCGCGCCACGCGTGAGGATTCGGGGTGAAATACTGAGGTGCCCAGACCAACCAGCGCGGCGGCCAACAGCACGCTGAGGTAGTTCGGCGCGAAGCCCAGCAACACCAGCCCCGCCAGCGTAAATCCCATGCCCACCGGCAGCGAATAGGGCGTCGATTTGCGGTCGGTATAGAACCCCACCAGCGGCTGGAATATCGAGGCGGTCAACTGATACACCAGCGTAATCAGTCCAATCTGACCAAAGCTGAGTGCAAACTTGCCGCTGAGAAGCGGATAAATCGCCAGGATCAGCGACTGCATCATGTCGTTGATCATGTGCGAAACGCTGATGGCGCCCAGGATGCCGAAGGCAACGCCAGGCTGTTGCTGAGACGGCGTGGATGGCACGCAGGGTGCGGACGAAGTGGCGGCGGTGTTCACGGTGGATCGGTGTGCGGCCCGTGCACTTGCGGGGCCTTGGGAAGTTGAATCTAGGAAATACCGGCGTGCGAAGGAAGGTGAAATCGCCTCTTCACGCCCACGGCGGCGTTGCCAATCCAGCGGGGTTGATTCCATTTTCAGATCAAGCGCGCCTGCGGTGACGTTATGGTGACGTGATGCAGACCGTACCGTAGCCGCACGGCAAACGAAGCCGACAGACCCCGTCATCGTTTGATATAGCAATGGAGTGACCCCTTGCTTAGCGTGCCGATCACGGTACTGGCGAGCGCGTTCAACGACCGTTTCCAGGCTGAAATGTTACCGGGCTTTTTTAATCAAAATTGATGATGGGGTGATTTGGCCCATCACAGGCACAGAGGGCGCACCTACAATGCAACATACTGGCACTACGCACCGACAAAGCAGATTACTGTATGTTTTCCAAAAACCCTCTATTCCCGCATTGCTCTGCTTTTCTTTCAGCCCCTTTTCTGTCTCGCGGCACAAGCGCAGGAGGAGCGCCCGCAGGCTACCGTGACCAAGCCGCCTGGAAGAAAATACAGACCTTCCTGCCCAAGCGCCTGCACTTTAGCGATCACTATCATCCCAAGGAGGAATGGTGGGATTGGCAGGGCAACCAGATTCATCTGGATGTGTTTCGCAAACCGGCCGCCCGCCATCGAATCATCCTGCTGCATGGTGTCGGAACCAATGGCCGGCAAATGTCCCTGCTGGTGGGCAGCCCATTGGCGAAGCGGGGCTATGAAACCATTGCGCTGGACTTGCCCGGCTACGGCGTGACAAAAGTCAATCCGAATCACACGGTGACCTACGACGACTGGGTCCAGCTCGTTAGTGATTTCATTGACGCCGAACGCAAGCGCGATCCACGCCCCATTATTCTTTACGGCCTGAGTGCGGGCGGTATGCTGGCCTACCATGTGGCTGCGCGCAATCCGGATATAGCGGGCATCGTCGGTATGACTTTCCTGGATCAGCGTCAACAGAATGTGCGTGATGAGACCGCGAGCAACAAGTTCATGAGCCGTGTGGGCGGATTTTTCGCACACGTGGTGGCTCGCAGTGTGCTCGGTCGGATGAAACTACCGATGTCGTTGACTTCGAAAATGCGCACGCTGGTCAACGATCCGCATGCACTCAAGGCCTTTCTTGATGACCGCAGTTCAGCGGGAAATTGGGTCAGCCTGCGCTTCCTGGATAGCTACTTGAACTATGTACCGGCCATGGAGCCGGAGCAGTTCCGCGCCTGCCCGGTGCTGCTCACCCAACCGGCCAACGATGCATGGACGCCGCTGGCCCTTAGCGAACCGTTCTTGAAACGCCTGCAACATGTCTTCGTGAAAACAGTAATGCTGAAAAATGCCGGGCACTATCCTTTGGAAGAGCCTGGCATCACACAGATGCACAAGGCCATGGTGAAATTCATCGAGGGGACAAATCATTGATCAGCCCCGTGTTCTCATGACAACACCAGTACACCAGGACGAAATCTAAAAAGACCCGCCGTGTTAACAAACCGGCGGGGGGGTTTATCCTTTTTTTAGCCTTCTTTTTATCTTTTTTTGGCCTTCTTTTGTCCGGTCTGTCGGTTCTGCCTGCAACAGGCGCGCACGAATTCGCCAATCGCCGTAATTCTGCAAGCAAGGCCATCGCCAAGCCGCTGCCCGCCGAATCGCCTGCCAGCACGATTGAACCCGGCTCCTTGGACGGCTCAAGTCACCCCCAGTAAGCGGCAAGAACATCGTCCACGGCTGCCGTGTAAGGGGGCTCGGGTGTCAACCGATAGTCAACGACCAGAACATTCGCCCCTGCCGCTTGGCCGATTGCCGATGCCAGGCCGGCATAGTCTTTTGCATGACCGATGAACGCCCCGTACGAACACAATATTCGTCGGCATTGCCACTGGGCCGCTGCGCCAGTAAAAAAAGTACGGCACTGAATAGGGTTGTTGAACCGTTTACTTAACATATCCCCTCTAAAATGACCCAAATGTCATTTTTTGGCCGCTGACTTTTGCAAGGAGAGATTGACGATGAATACCCGCATCCCCCCCCTACCCGATGCTCTGGGCTCGGCGCACAGCCTCGCTCAGAGCGAGCGCCAGCGTGTCCTGCGCAACACCTACTGGATGCTCGCGTTGAGCCTGGCGCCAACGGTGCTGGGCGCTTGGTTGGGCGTCGTCACCGGCATCACGCGCAGCCTGCATGGCGGGCTTGGCCTGCTGGTGTTTTTCGGGATTGCCTATGGTTTCATTTGGGGTATCGAGAAAAACAAGAATTCGAGTACCGGCGTGGCGATACTGCTGGGTTTCACCTTCTTCATGGGTCTGATGCTGTCGCGCCTGATCGCCACAGTGCTGGGCCTGAAGAACGGCCCGGAACTGGTGATCACCGCCTTCGGCGGCACTGCGGGCGTATTTTTTGCCATGGCGACGCTGGCCACCGTCATCAAGCGCAACCTTTCAGGGCTGGGTCAGTGGCTGTTCGCGGGTGCGCTGGTGCTCATCGCAGGCTCGATCATCAACGTATTTGTCGGATCCACCGCCGTCATGATGGCGATTTCGACCGCTGCAATTGCCATTTTCTCGGCCTTCATGCTCTATGACCTCAAGCGGGTGATCGACGGCGGCGAAACCAATTACATCCGCGCCACGCTGGCGCTCTATCTGGATCTGATCAACGTATTCCAGGCCTTGCTGGCCTTGCTGGGTATCTTTGGCGGCGAGCGGGATTGAACCTAAGGAACCTCTGAATAACTCCCCGCGAGTGGACGCGCCCGGATTCGGGATGGGCTGCGAGGCGCAAAGCGCAGCGATACCGGGCGGTATCGCGAGCATTTGTAACGAAGCAGACCGCCCGAATACGGGATGCGACCGCCGCGTGGGAGTTGTTCAGAGGTTCCCTAAAACAGCACAGCCGTTAACTCGCTTGTGCCCTTCAGCAGCCGCATGAATATTGGCTTGAGCGGCTGCAAGCTTTACTGCCTTCTGGGAGAGCGCGCCAGATCCCCGTCAGCGCGGCCCAGCCTTCATCCAGGGCCTCTCTGCTTGCGCTGCCCTCCAACGGCGCGCAGGCACCTTTGGCGCCGCTCAGAACCTGTTTACGATCTCAGAGCGCTCGCCCTTTGCCTCTGAAGACAGAGGCCGATCACGGCACGGCGGGGAGCGCACCCAACTGCCGTTTTTGGGCGCTTCGCTGGCGACAATATGCCTGCATATCGGGATGCGGGGATACAACCCAAAACCACGGAACCAGGCGGGTCACCAGAGGCGGGAGCTTGCACATCCGCAGTGCACGGCGCGCGCGGCCTGCTCAGCCTGTTCGGCATCGAATCCCCGGGACACGGGCATACGGCCCTGCGCACTGAGGAACATGTGCCGCCACGGCGACGACGGGCAGCGGGCTATTTCAAGGAAGAACGCGCCGGACCTCTCCTTCCCCCAAGGGAGCCCTTGATAGGGAAAGGAGATTCGTACGGCGTGTACATCAAGGCAGTTGGATATGTTGGCTCAACGCATCGAAATTACCCTTATAGGTATCGAAGCTGCGTGGCGCCGCATAGTAGGTCAGCACATAGATCGCGGATTTGCTGGAAGTCATCGTTATGATTTGACGCATGGTTTGCACACCGTCTTTAGAACGGCTGGTATCGCAACCTGCGCTCAACGCTGGTAAGCCGCCAGCGCGCGTTTGCGCGACAGGCGTGCACCGCGTCCCCAAGCCCTGCTTCTTGTTATTTTCGACCGTGGCATTGATTAACGCCCTGAGCCCCTCCTGCAGACGCTCGGGACTGTTGGCGGGGCGCGCGAGCGTCCACACCGAGATCGCAGCCAAAATGCCTGGGGGGCCGCGCTTGGTGGCGATCACTTGAGAGCCCTGCACGGCCTCGCCAGAACTGTTGGTCAGGGGGGGGCCATTGCCAACCTCCCAGCCTGCGGGCCAGGGAATGGTGGGAGCCGCTTGCACCGAAGCAATGCCCATACCGCACAAAAGCGCGGTGGGCACCATCGCACGCAAGATGACCCGCGCGGTGGTTCGCAGGAGGGTCAGCGGGTTACGCATCAATAAAAGAAAGATTTTCATGGGTAGAACCCAAAGAGGGATAAGTTAAAGGTGCAATCGTAGTGCAAAAATAGACAGTGCAAAAATAGACCCAATGCGCCATTCCTTGGGGCATTTGCCAACGGCGCGCTTGCCGGTGCTTTTTTGGAGCCAATCCACCATGTCTGCATCTACCCCTTCCTCCAATTTTGAAGAGACCACGGGCCAGATCGTCGATGACCTTGCCAGTGACGTGCGTAACACGCTGGACGGTAAAGATTTCGATGCAGTGCCCGGCATCGAAGCCTTACGCGCGCGCGTCAACGCCAAGCTGGCCGCGGCACGCGATCTAGCCGCCGAAAAAACAAAACAGGCGGCGCACAAGGCGCGCGAGGCCGCCGATGCCGCCTCGGCCTACGCCCACAAAGAGCCTTGGCAAGTCGCCGGGATGGCGCTGGGCGTCGGACTGCTGGTGGGGCTGGTACTGGGCCGGCGCAAGTGAGCGCGCGTTCCCCGCACCTTCTTCTCCCTGACCGGGCCAGCGCCCGCTTTGATGGTTTCACACCAGTGCGCCGCCATGATGATGAAAAACCTGCTTTCCCTGCTCGGGCTTGATGCGCGCGTGCGCCGTTGGCGCATGGCCGCTGGCGAAGGGGTGCTTGCCGCCGAAGACCGTGTGCAATTGCTGCTCATGGCCTGTGAGGAAGAACGCCGCCGCCTGCATCGGCTGCTGCTGTGGATCATTGCGGCAATCGGACTCACGACCGTGGCCGTGGCACTGATTTCAGTGGCGGTGGTGGTGGGCTTCTGGGATACGCCCTACCGCACCGCCGCCGCCTGGTGTGCCGCGGGCGCCTGGACGCTGCTGTGGCTGCTGTCGCTGATCGGCCTGCTGGTGACGCTACGCCGCCCCTCGGCGGCGATGGCGTCGGCACACAAAGCGTTCCGACAAGACTGGGGCTGGATCCAAGCACAAATCAGCAGGCCATCTGCGGCCATCGGCACGGACGGTGTGCATGGCGCGCTCAGTCGCCAGCACCGCAAGGACGACGGCCCGGCGCGCGAACTGACGCGTGAAGAACTGCTCGATCGCATCGCGCGCCAGCGCGAACGCATCGCCGCGCTGCAAGCGCAAGGCCGGGATGGCGAACCAGGCGCGAAAGACGCCAGCGCGCCCGCTTTTTCTGCCCGAAGCGGCCCAGCCCTTGGCGCGGCAGCGCTGCATTACGCCCGCGCACACCCGGTCGCGACAGCGCTGGGGACGACCGGCGTCATCATGGCGATCGGTCCCCGCCGGGTCGCGCGTTGGGCCCAATGGATCGTGCCGATTCTCTGGCGGATGCGGTAGGAGCATCCGTCCGGAAAAGAGCGTCAACCCGGAAAAGCCGGTAAACGAAGCCGGCGCGTTCTCATAAGTGCTGGTTATGAGCAGAACACTGCGTTCGGCGCCAAGCGCAGTCATCCCCCGGGCGATGGCGCGCATTGGCAACAACAGCCGGGCGCGTTTTGGCAGAGAATGCGCGAGCGACAGCGGATTCGCTCGCGCTTTCTCAGAACCTGTTTACGATCTCGGCGTGAGGTGTGCGGGATGCGGATTGGGAGGGGCTGCAAGGCGCAAGCCGCAGCCCATGGTGCGTGCCATGGGCAAGGGTTGCAACGCCGCAGACCGCC
>JAITWT010000033.1 GCA_031285125.1 Burkholderiaceae bacterium
ATCTACATCGGGCGCACGATGCTGTCGTTCGGCACCTGGATCGTGGTTGGCGCGATGTATCTGCTGCTTATCACCTTGCTGTCGGCGCTTTCGCGCTATGTCGAAAAGAGGCTGGACAATGACCGGCGCGCTTGAGAACCTGTTTACGATCTCAATTGGCTCAGGTTGGGCCGCAATCGGGATGAGTGGGGGGCCCATGGCGCGCCGCATGGGCTGGTGCCCATGCAAGCGACTGGGATGCCCAATCGCCCGATTTCGGCCCAACCCGAAGGGCAGAGGCCTTTTCGGGCGGTCTGCGGCGTTGCAACGCTGACCCATAGCCGGGCTATGGGCTGCGCGCCGCGCCTTGCATCCCCTCCCGAAAAGGCCTCTGCGTGAGCCATTTGAGATCGTAAACAGGTTCTAAAGAGAGACGTGTGAAATGGGAGACGGGAGAAATGGGGGAGATGGCGTGCGCTCCCCCCGCGCCGCGCACACACGGGGTGGCACAGTCCGCAACGAATTCTGGATGGGCGTCCGGGGATCGATCAAGAGCGGTTGCCACAATGGCGCGCCAGCGTCCCCACGGCCGCCACGGCCGCCTCACTTCTGCCCAATGCGGGGCTCAACGCCTTCCCACAGGCGCACGATGTTGGCGCGGTGGCGCCAAAACAGCAGCAGGCTCATCGCCGAGATGGCCATCAACGGGGTATCGTGGATCGACCAATGCACGGCGCCCTCGATGACCACCAGATACAGAACCGGCGCAAACACCGCCGCCACCAGCGCGGCGAGCGAGGAATAGCGCAAAGCAACGGCAACGGCCAGCCAGACGAGCGCCACCATCACGCCCAACGCCCAACTGATGCCCAGCAACGCCCCGGCTGCGGTGGCCACGCCTTTGCCGCCCTGAAAGCGGAAGAACACCGGGTACAGGTGTCCAATGAAAGCCGCCAGCCCAGCGAGCGCCGCTGTGCCCAGCCCCAAACCATGCGCGGCGCCGAAGTGCAGGATGAGCGCTACCGGCAACCAGCTCTTGAAACCATCGAGCAGCAGCGTCGCCAGCGCCGCGCCCTTGCTGCCTGAACGCAGCACATTGGTTGCCCCGGGGTTACCGCTGCCATAGGTGCGCGGATCACCCTTGCCCATGAGTTTGCTGACGATCACCGCAAACGACAACGAACCCAGCAGATATGACAAAACGATCGCCGCCAACGCAACGAGAGAAGGAAAATGAAAATTCAACATGAACTCCGAAAAAACCACTGCGCCGAATCAGAACATCGCCCCTTGCGCTGACGATTTTCTTTTGCGCCCGACCCTGTCAAACAGACTTCAAAGAAAAAAGGAGAAACAAGCCAGCGCGCTATTCTGCCAGCGCGCAATGCACGGGTGTCGCCCCCAATAACTGCACGCAAACCTGCGGATCAATCCCGACGAGGTAACCACGCCGCCCGCCATTGATCGTGATGCGCGGTAATTCGAGAATGCCCGCCTCGATATACACCGGCATCGCGCGCCGCGTGCCGAAGGGCGAAGTGCCTCCCACCAGATAGCCGCTGTGGCGGTTGGCCACTTCAGGTTTACAGGGTTCGACCGATTTGGCGCCGATCTGGCGCGCCAGGTTCTTGGTCGAGACCGTGCGGTTACCGTGCATCAGGACGATCAGCGGTTGCGCATCCTGGTCTTGCATCACCAAAGTCTTGACCACCGTAAACGGATCGAGTCCGAGTACGAGCGCACTGTGCTGCGCGCCACCATGTTCGAGGTACGCATAAGAGTGCTCGGTGAAAGCGATGCCCTTGGCGCGCAGCAACTGTGTGGCGGGGGTCTGACTGACATGCTGGTTTTTTTTGGTCATGGGTCCACCGGGGAGTCAATCCAATCATTCATATCCGCAACGCATCGACGAACGCCAGAGAGCGCTTCATCGTAAAACCAGCCTCGGGCAAGCCAAACAAACGCTGCACATCACAGACCACGCCGTGCCAGGATGCCCCCCGCCGTCGCAGAGCCGCCGTCAGCATCGCCTCAAATCAGCAAATCAGCGAATGAGCCCTTGGAAATCCCGGAAGGCCGGATGTTCGGCGCTACCGAGCCACTCGAAACCGACCATCTCGGTGGTGACCAGTTCAGCCCCGGCAGCGGCCAAACGGTCGAAAGCGGCATCGCGGTTACGCTCCGCGCGCGAACCGCAGGCATCGGTGACGATCCAGACTTCGAACTCTTCGTCGAGGAGATCGAGCGCAGTTTGCAGCAGACACACGTGCGCTTCGCAGCCTGCAATGACGATGCTGTTGCGCTCTTGGCGATCTTTGCGCACGGGATCTTTACGTAGATGCCTGGGCAGGCTGCGTGCGTTGCCTTGCGGGGCCTGGGGCGCCGGCGCGCGCAGACAGTTGACCAACCCTTCGCGCACGGCGCTGAAAGCCATCTTGGACAAGGTCTGCTGACACAGAGCACGCCACTCGGGCGGGTTCTGGCCCAAGCGTGCAGGGTTCTGCTCGGTCCCCCAAAGGGGCGCTCGCACCCATTGAGCGAGCGTCGCCAGCAGAAGTGCATTTTTCAAGATGGCCTCGGCCCCGGCAACGGCAGGCATCAACCGCGCCTGGTAGTCCACGAGAACGAGTTGAGATTCATTGGCGTCAAGCAGCATCGGAAGAAAACAGAAAAAGGGTCAGACAAGCAAAAGCAACATACGATGGCATACCGTACCACTGATCGAAGCGCTCGGGCGGGCCGCAACGGCTCGATTTCTAAGTTCGCCCCACTGATTCACTCTGTTTCCCTATTTTAATATTTCAAATAAAACTATTTTACTACTCAAACCCGGCGCTTATCGGTAAATTACTCGCCGCCTCCTGCATGCCGCGGTTGCCGATAAACACGATTTTTTTGATAAAACAACAAGTTACCGTTGCAAGAAAAAATTTTCATGAGGTTGACACAACGCGCAGTTGCTGGTATTTTCGGTAACCATGCGTTCAGGTGTAATTCAATCTATTTCTATCGCCGCGGTCTTACTAGCTATTTCCCATGTGTGTCTTGCCGATCCGCTAACGGATGATCTGGCTAACCCCGATGGCATGTCCCCCAGTGCATTGATCGTCAGTGATGAGCTGACGCAGCAGTCTGCGCCCCAACAACAGCCTGTGCTCCAGCAGCAGCCTGTTGTTGTGCCACAGCAATCACCATCGCGCTTGCGTGCTCAGATCGGTCAGATGAGCCAGAGTGTTTCCGATCGCGCTGCAGATCTGGTTCTACACGCCATGGGATTCCTTGGCATACCGTACCGCTACGGTGGCACCACGATCCAAACCGGCTTTGATTGCAGCGGTTTCGTACGAGACATGTACAACCAAACCGTCGGCCGCTTGCTGCCACGCACCGCCCAAGAACAGGCCCAAGCCACCGCAGCCATCAGCCGTGAAGAACTGCAGCCTGGTGATCTGGTGTTTTTCCATACCGTGCGCCATGCGCTGTTCAGTCACGTCGGCATCTACATCGGCGATGGCAAATTCATCCACGCCCCCCGCACCGGCCAAAGCGTCCGCGTGGAAGACATGGATACTTCTTACTGGCTCAAGCGATTCAGCGGCGCGCGCCGCGTGCTTATGGGCGAAGAGAGCACCGGGCATCCCTCGGAGATGGCGCGTTAAACCCTCTGCGCGATATTCCTTTCTTCAAAAACCCGCTACGGCGGGTTTCTTTTTTCTGATGCACCCAGTATGGGCGCACTCCTGCGCGGCGGCGGCAGATCGGTGCACGCCCCATGCACCGCCTCGGCGGCCATGCCGATGGACTCGCCCAGCGTGGGGTGCGGGTGAATCGTGCCGCCGATGTCGAAGGCATCCGCGCCCATTTCAATGGCCAGCGCCACCTCGCCGATCATGTCGCCCGCGTGCGTGCCGACGATGCCGCCGCCGACGATGCGGCCCGTGCCTGGGTCGAACAGCAGCTTGGTCAGACCCTCGTCGCGCCCGTTGGCGATGGCGCGGCCCGAGGCGGCCCAGGGGAACAGACCTTTTTCGACCGCGATGCCCTGCGCCCTGGCCTGGTCTTCGGTCAGGCCGGCCCAGGCGACTTCGGGGTCGGTGTAGGCCACGGCGGGAATCACGCGCGCGTCGAACGCCGCGCGGGCCAGCTTTTCGTCGCCGCGCAATTCACCCGCGATGACCTCGGCGGCCACGTGCGCCTCATGCACCGCCTTGTGCGCCAGCATGGGCTGGCCAACGACGTCGCCGATGGCGAAGATGTGCGGCACGTTGCTGCGCATCTGCGTATCGACCGCGATGAAGCCGCGCTCGCTCACCGCCACGCCCGCCGCCTGCGCGCCGATGCGCCCGCCGTTGGGGCTGCGGCCCACGGCTTGCAGCACCAGGTCGTAGGTTTTGGGCTGTACCGTCGCCTCCGCGCCCTCGCCTTCAAAGCTGACTTCAATCCCCGCATCGGTCGCGCGCGCGGCCACGGTTTTGGTTTTGAGCATGATGCGGTCAAAGCGCGGCGCGTTCATCTTCTGCCACACGCGCACCAGATCGCGGTCGGCGCCGGGCATCAGGCCGTCCAGCATTTCCACCACGTCCAGCCGCGCGCCCAGCGTGGAATAAACCGTGCCCATCTCCAGCCCGATAATGCCGCCGCCCACGATCAGCATTCGCTTGGGCGCGTGCGCCAGCGCCAGCGCGCCGGTCGAATCGACGATGCGCGGGTCTTGCGGCATGAAGGGCAGGCGCACCGACTGGCTGCCCGCCGCGATGATGGCGCGCTGGAACTGCACGGTTTTGACGCCGCCGGTTTTGGCCTGCCCCGGCCCTGCCGTTTCTTCCACTTGCATGTGATTGGGACCGACGAACGCCCCCACGCCGCGCAGCAGCGCCACCTTGCGCATCCTGGCCATTGCCGCCAGGCCGCCGGTGAGCTTGGCGACCACCTTGTCCTTGTGCGCGCGCAGCCGGTCGCGGTCGATTTGGGGCGCGCCGAAATCAACGCCGATGGCCGCCAGATGGCGCGCCTCGTCAATGACGCCAGCCACGTGCAACAAGGCTTTGGACGGGATGCAGCCGACGTTCAGACACACGCCGCCGAGCGTGCCGTAGCGCTCGACCAGCGCGACCGACAGCCCCAGATCGGCGGCGCGGAACGCCGCGCTGTAGCCGCCCGGGCCGCCGCCGAGCACCAGCACATCGCACGTCAAATCAGCTTGACTCATGGCATGGTCTCCTTAGAACCTGTTTGCGATCTCACAGCACGATACGGCGCAAATCCGCCAGCAGCTCAGTCAGGAAGGCATTGAAGCGCGCCGCCGCCGCGCCGTCGATCACGCGGTGGTCATACGACAGCGACAGCGGCAGCATCAAACGCGGCGCGAAAGTCTGGCCATCCCACACGGGTTTCAGGGTCGAGCGCGACAGGCCCAGAATCGCCACTTCGGGCGCGTTGATGATGGGCGTGAAGTGTGTGCCGCCGATGCCGCCGAGCGACGAAATCGAAAAACATCCGCCCTGCATGTCGGTGGGCGAGAGCTTGCCTTCGCGCGCCTTTTGGGCGAGATCGGCGGTCTCCCGCGCGATTTGCAG
>JAITWT010000053.1 GCA_031285125.1 Burkholderiaceae bacterium
AGATCGAACTCGGGCAGTGTGTGCCCGCGATACGCCACCTGACGCGGCGCGATCTGCTCCAGCCCCGCCAGCAGCGCGGCGGTCTCCGAGCGCCCATGCGTTTCCACCACGCCGATGACCACGTCGCGCCCGGCCTGGCGTTCGCGCTGCGCGCCGCTGAGCATCGCCCAAGTCTTGCCCACGCCCGCGTTGGCGCCGAAGTAGATGCGCAGCTTGCCGCGCTCGGCCTGCTTTTCGTCCGCGCGCAACTGGGCCAGCAGGGCGTCGGGGTCGGGGCGGGCGGGGGTGGTCATGGGTTAACGACCAATGACTGCGCTGCGCTCGCAATGGCGGCGGGGTGTTGCCACTGTCTCATATGCGCTTAACCAAACCGTATTGCGTTTAGTCCGGCAACCCGTCGCCGGGCATCGGCGGCACATCAGGCACACGGCCCAGCACGGACAAAAAGTCTTTCCGGTGGCCCTTGGCGGCTTCCCCGCGCAGAAAGTCCAGCGTCATCACGCTGGCCATTTTCTCGGCGGCCGCGCTGGCGATGAACTGATTGACGGACACGCCATCATTGGCAGCCAGTTCCTTGATTTTGCGGTGAACGGAATCGGGCAAACGGATGGTCAAAGCAGTCATGACGATTTCTCCAGATGTCGCAGAAAGCCCCCCGGCGTCATGGCCTGTACGCCAAGCCCGATGGCGCGCCGAAAGTCTTTTATGTTGTGCGTGACGATCAAGCGGCTGCCGGACGCCACGGCACATTCCAGCACCATGTCGTCATCCGGGTCCCGCAGAAACGGACGCCACAGGAAATGCACGTCCTGCAAGTGCGCTAGCGATGCCAGGTAACGCAGAAAACCCTGCATCGCGTCTGTATCCACGCCGGGCGGCATGTGCTCGGGCCGGGTCAACACAGCCTGCCATTCCATGTAGAGCGCCACCGTCAGGGCGGGCTGGAAACGCAGGGAAGGCAGTTCGCTGATCAGCCGGTAGCTGGCGCCGTGCCGCGACCGCATGGCGGCGACAAGAACCGATGTGTCCACGACGATCAACATGGTTGCACCAGTATAACCATTTTACAGAACCAGCAACGGCCAGTGCGTCTACCAATGCGTCATTCCGCTGGAATCGCATCCAGCGCCAGATGCAGCCGCAGCACGTTCACGCGCGGTTCGCCGAACAGGCCCAGAAACGGCTGCTCGGTCTGCGCATCGACTTGTTGCCGCACGCGCTCGGGCGGCAGGTGGTGCGCGCGCGCCACGCGGGAGATTTGATACAGCGCCGCCGCCGGACTGATGTGCGGGTCCAGCCCGCTGGCCGAGGCGGTGACCAGATCGACCGGCACCGGCGCGCCGTTGCCCGGATCGGTCGCACGCAGCGCCGCGATGCGCGCGCGCACCGCGTCAAGCAGCGCCGGATTGGCGGGGCCGAGGTTGGCCGCGCCCGAGGCATTGGCGTCATAAGGCGCAGGCGCCGTGGCCGAGGGCCGGCTCCAGAAGTGGCCCGCATCGGCGAAGTTCTGGCCGATCAGTTCGGAGCCAACAGCCTGCCCGCCCTTGAACACCAGCGACCCATTGGCCCGCCCCGGCAACAGCCCTTGCGCGACGCCGGTAACGGCCAGCGGATAAACCACGCCGGTGATGAGGGTGAGCAGGATGAAGAGGGTTAGGGCGGGGCGGAGGAGGGGCATGGAATTTTTAAATGGTGGTTTCGCTTGGATCAATCCGATCTACGCGGGCTATGTTCAGAAGCAGATGTCTCTGATGGATAAAGTTTTTCCAATTTTTTTCTAACTCTTTTTGCCGTAATGGTATTTATTTGGTCCTCTCCAGTTATCAATATGCCAAGCATAGAGAGAGGTAAAAAAACGCTTATCACAACAATGGCTTTATAAATATCATCATTTGTAATAAAGAAGAAAAACATTAATATTGACATAAATAATATACTGAGGATGACTATGCGCCATAACTGCAGAGCAAATTCATCATACCACTTCAATATAATCTGTGGCTTTTGGTTATCGTCAATTTTTATGTATGGATTAGCGCGACGTAATTCTAAAGTTGTAAATACTCCTTTTGAATATAATTCAGCATAAGCTTTGGCTTTATTTTGAGTAAACGATCGCCCAAATATCTCTTGAAAAATAGTCTCATCGATTGCGGTTAGAATAAATTTATGTGATTGTTTGTTTTCTGCTGTGATATCTCTTAGAAATATTAATTTTTTTAACCTCCGGTTGCTGAATTTCCCGATCAAATTTGCTATTTTATCTGCGAAATATGTTATGCGCACGAAGCTTGATATTAGTAATGCAGTGATTAAAAACATGCTTACAATAAAGCTATTTTCTACCATATTAAACCCGTGTTGAACAATCCAATTTGTCATAATTTCACCTTTCTGAAAAGAAGAAAATCAACATGTTCAGCCCAAGCCAGGTTGTAGGTTGGGTAGAGTATAACGAAACTCAAAAGCATCGCCACGAACGTTGATAGGTAATGGTGGGTATTTCTTTACTATACCTTTCATACGTTTGCTGTATGATTAGCCGTAGTGATCATCATCGGTTGAAATTCCACCACTAGAAACATGAAGATGATCTGATTCGTGCAGGCCGTATAAATCGCCAAGATAAATCATAAGAACCCTGAAGCGTTCCTTTGCTTGAAGTATCCATTCGCGGGTGATGGAGGTATACCAATCAGGCTGCAAAAGGTTGTTAATTAATAGATGATGGGCTGCATTGATGTCTGTTTCTATTGAGCCAAAGACACTTTCAGGCTTGCCGTGAGCCAATTTGTCGCGAAGTTTAAATACCTCGGTGCAAAACTGCAGAGGATCACGCCCGTAGTCAGGAGATCGTTTTGCAGTTTTGTGAAGAATGGAAATTTTTTCTTCCAAGAAAGGTGTTCTAGCTCATCCCAAATGTCAATTTTTCTCGCGCCAATAGAGTTGAGATAAGATTCAACTCAGGACGCAAGAAACACAATAATAGGAGTTAGCTCTACATGAATATTATTTGGCTCACGCTCCAATGCTGCATACATAGACATAAACGCAGATACAGTTTTGCTTTGCGCTGTGAAATCAAAATAAGTGCGGTAGTGGGTCATATAAAGTCATAGATTGGATAGAACACAGCGAAACCCATCGCCTGCCTTCTTTAAAATACCGCAATCACCACCGCCCCCGCCACGATCAGCCCGCCGCCGATCGCCAGCGGCCAGCTCACCTGTTCGCCCAGCACCAGCACGCCCAGCAGCATGGCGATGGCGACGCTGAGTTTGTCGATGGGGGCGACCTTGCTGACCGGCCCGAGTTGCAGCGCGCGGTAGTAGCACAGCCACGACAGGCCGGTGGCAATGCCCGAAAGAACGAGAAAGACCCAACTGCGCACCGGCAGGCTGTCCACGCGGCTCCATTCGCCGCGCAGGCTGAGGATGCCCGCCGTGACCAGCAGGATGACGATGGTGCGGATGAAGGTCGCCAGATTGGAGTTGATGCCCGTCACGCCCAGTTTGCCGAACAGGGCCGTGAGCGCGGCAAAGAACGCCGAGCCGAGGGCGAACAGGAGCCAGCTTTCACGCAGGTTCATGGAGGTGTCCTTGATTTCAATTGCGCATGGCGCTGCCTTCAAGCCCCTCGCCCCTTGTGGGAGAGGGGTTGGGGAGAGGGGAAAGCGGCGCATCCAGATTGACGCGGCAATTTGCATAGGCCGTTGCCCCCTCTCCCCCCGCCCCTCTCCCACGAGGGGCGAGGGGGGTAACGCCGGCATTGTGTCCGCGAATCACCTTCACACCCACCCCATCCCCGCCAGCACCCCATCAATCAGCTTGATGCCGATGAACGGCACCACCAGCCCGCCCAGCCCGTACAGCGCCATGTTGCGACGCAGCAGCGCGGCAGCTTCCATCGGGCGGTAGCGCACGCCTTTGAGCGCCAGCGGGATCAGGAACACGATCACCAGCGCGTTGAAGATCACCGCCGACAAAATCGCCGACCACGGGCTGGTCAGGCGCATGACGTTGAGCGCGCCCAGTTGCGGGTAGGTCGATACAAAAATCGCCGGGATGATGGCAAAGTATTTGGCGATGTCGTTGGCGATGGAGAAGGTGGTCAGCGCGCCGCGCGTCATCAGCAGCGCCTTGCCGGTTTCGACCACTTCGAGCAGCTTGGTCGGGTCGCTGTCCAAGTCCACCATGTTGCCCGCTTCCTTGGCCGCCTGTGTGCCGCTGCCCATCGCCACGGCCACGTCGGCCTGCGCCAGCGCGGGGGCGTCGTTGGTGCCGTCGCCGGTCATGGC
>JAITWT010000142.1 GCA_031285125.1 Burkholderiaceae bacterium
CCAGTGGCGCGCACCTGCGGCAGGCGCGCCAGGTCGATGCCGCCGATGGCGACCAGCGGATAGCCGCGCATCAACCGGGCATAGGCGTGCAGGCGCGCGATGCCTTGCGGCGCCGTCGGCATCTTTTTGAGCGTCGTCGGAAATACCGCGCCGAGCGCCAGGTAGCTGGGGCTGAGCGCATCGGCGCGCACCATCTCCGCGTAACCGTGCGTACTCACGCCCAGGCGCAGGCCGCAGGCGCGCAGGCGTTGCACCTGCGCGGGGCGCAGCGCCTCCAGATCTTCCTGGCCCAGATGCACGCCGTAAGCGCCGGCATCGATCGCGGCTTGCCAATGGTCATTGATAAACAGGCGCGCGGACGTGCCCTCAACCGCGCGCACCGCGTGCTGGACTTCGCGCGCGATGGCGGCGCGCTCGGTGCTCTTGAAGCGCAATTGCACCGTCGGCACGCCCGCGCGCGCGATGCGGCCAATCCATTGGGCATCGGGCAGCACCGCGTACAGGCCCAGCGCATCGGGGCAGGGCGCGAAGGCATCGGCGCGCGCTGCGGGCGCAAAAGGGTTCAGGCCGAAGTCCGCGGGGTCAACCGGCCAGGCGGCTGCATCGAAGCGGCCCAGGCGCACCGTTTGCGCGGCCCAGGCGCGCGCCAGGCAATCGGCATCGACGGCAATGAAACCCAGACGCGCACAGGCGCTGCGCGCGGCGCCATAGACCCGCGCGCTGAGGCCGGGGGCGGATTCGGCGGTTGTTTGTGCCGGTGCCGGTGCCGGGGCGGAGGCGGAGGACGCTTCATCAGCGGATCGTTCCACCGTACCGAAACGCGCGCCATGCGCGGCGACGATCGCCTCGCGCATCGCTGCCGCCATGGGATGGAGGGTGTCGAGCGTCATCGGTTGCGCCTTCAATCCGGCTCGGCCTGATGCCAGAACGGCGTTCCGAGCACGGGCGTGCTCGGTTGCGCCGTTTGCTGTTGTGTGATCGTTCCGGCACGGAAGGCGGCGCGGCCGGCGGCCACGGCATCGGCAAAGGCACCCGCCATCGCGACCGGGTCTTGCGCCAGCGCAACGGCCGTGTTCAACAGGACGCCGTCGTAACCCCATTCCATCACCTGGCAAGCGTGCGAGGGGCGCCCCAGGCCGGCATCGACCAGCAGAGGAACCTCCAGCCGTTCGCGCAGCACGCGCAGCGCATAAGGGTTGATGGGGCCCTGGCCGGTGCCGATGGGCGCGGCCCAGGGCATCACGGCTTGGCAGCCCGCATCCACCAGGCGCTGGCACAGCACCAAATCTTCGGTGCAATAAGGCAGCACGCGAAAGCCTTCGCGCACGAGGATGGTTGCCGCATCCACCAGGCGCAGCGTGTCCGGCTGGAGCGTGTAGTCGTCGCCGATCAGTTCGAGCTTGATCCACGGCGTGCCGAACAGCTCGCGCGCCATCTGCGCGGTCGTCACCGCCTCCTGCACGCTGTGGCAGCCGGCGGTGTTGGGCAGCACGGGCACGGCGAGCTGACCCACCAAATCCCAGAAAGCATTGCCCGTGGGCGCCGTGCCCGGTGTGGCGGGCGCGGCGGTTTGGCGGCGCAGCGAAGCGGTCAGCATGGCCGGACGCGCGCGGCGCACGGCGGCTTCGAGCACGTCCGGGGAGGGGTAGCGCGCCGTGCCCAGCAGCAGGCGGCTTTCAAAGCGCTGCCCGTAGAGGATCAGCGGGTCGTCGCAAAGCGGGGCGTGTGCCGTCGTGTTCAGCGTATTCATGATGCCTTCAACCTCCAGTGACGGGCCGGATGACTTCAATGCGGTCGCCCTCGGTCAGGGTGCGCGCGGGGTATTCCGAGCGCGGTATGAACACGCCATTGAGGGCGACCGCGAAGGGCGGCTTGGCGTCGATCGCGGTCAGCGCATCGCGCAGCGGCGCAGCGGGCGCGAATTCGTGCGGTTGGTCGTTGATGAGAATTTTCATCGCGGCAGCTCGACACGTAAATCCAGCCGCTGGGCCAGCGGCGAGCGGCCCTCGCGCAGCAGTTCGATCGCGGCATCGAGCATCGCCGGCGCGATCATGAAGCCGTGCCGGTACAACCCGTTGATTTGCAACACACCGGGGCGGGGCGCGCGGATTTCGGGCAGGTTGTCCGGCAGCGTGGGGCGGCATTGCGTCATCACCGCCAGAATACGCGCTTCGGCAAAGCCGCTGTGCACCGTATACAGGGCACTGAGCAATTCGAGCGTGGAGCGCACGCTCGCCGGTGAAAGATCCTCGACTTCAATTTCGGTCGCGCCGATCACGAACACCTTGTCCGGCTTCGGGGCGATGTACAGCGGATAGCGCGGATGCATCAGCCGGGTCGGGCGCGAGAGCGGGACTTCCGGCGCATGCACGCGCACCACCTCGCCGCGCACGCCGCGCAATTGCGGCCACTGCGGCTTGGCGCCCAGGCCGCGACAATCGATCACGCGGCGGTCCGCTGCGGCGGTGAAATCTTCCGGCGCGCGCGCGCTTTGCCAGTGCAGCCGCACATTGGGCAGCGCTTGCAAATCGGTCAACAGCGCACTCAGGGCCGCGCGATTGTCCAACTGCCCTTCTTGCGGCAGATACAGCGCTTGCGTAAAGCGGCCGTCCAAGCCCGGTTCGAGCCGCGCCAGCGCAGGCGCGCCCAGGCGCTGCATCGCAGGTAACTCGGGCACGGCCTGCGCGGTGTGTTCGAGCAGGTTGGCGAAACGATCGGCCTCGGCGCCATCCTGGCGATGCCAGAGCACCAGGGTGCCTTCGCGCTGGAAAAACACCGGCGCCGACAGCCCCGCCAGCAGTTGCGGCCAGCGTTCCAGCGCGTAGTGGCCCAGGCGCACCACCGAGGGCGGCGCGATCGCGGATTCGGCCAGCGGCGCGAGCATCGCCGCCGCCACATGCGCGGCCGCGCCTTCGGCATCCGGGCCGCCTGCTTCATAGACATCGACCGCGCAGCCTGCGCGTCCCAGCGACAGTGCCAGCAAGCGGCCCATCAGGCCCGCGCCGAGAACCACGGCGCGACGAAAAGGAAAAGAAGAGGGAGTCGTCATATTCAGGAAGTCGTCATATTCATATTGCAGCAACGCCGCCTTGGACGCGCAGGCGCGATGGCATGCGCAGCGTATTTTTGAGCCAGGACACGGGATGAAGCCGATGGATCCAATGGATCCGATTGAGCCGATAATTTTTGAGATGGATGATCGAGATAAACACCAACGCAAAGATATTTCCGGTGGCCCCGCCGCGCGCTTTCGTTATGCCCGGGTATTGACCATCGCCGGCTCCGACAGCGGCGGCGGCGCGGGCATTCAGGCCGACCTGAAAACTTTCGCCGCGCTCGGCTGTTACGGCATGAGTGCGATCACCGCGCTGACGGCGCAGAACACCTGCGGCGTACACGGCATCCGGGCGGTCCCGGCGGCTTTCGTGCGTGCGCAGATTGACGCGGTGGTCAGCGACCTCGGCGTCGATGCGGTCAAGCTGGGGATGTTGCATTCGCCTCAGATCGTGCGCGGGGTGGCGCGGGCCATCGACGCGTACCGCCTGACCCAGGTGGTGCTCGACCCGGTCATGGTGGCCACCAGCGGCGATCGCCTGATGAGCGCGCCGGCGGTACAAACGCTGGTGCGCGAGCTGTTTCCGCGCGTGTTGCTGGTGACCCCCAACCTCGATGAGGCGGCGCATTTGGTGGGCCATCCGATCGAAAGCGTGGATGCATTCGAGAGCGCCGCGCTTGAATTGCTCGACCTGGGCGCGCGCGCGGTACTGCTCAAAGGCGGCCATCTCAAAGGCGGCCATCCGGGGGGGGGGCGCAGCGGGCGTGGCGCGCAGGCGCGTGACCGCCATCGGGGCCGTGATGAGGTGGTCGATCTGCTCGTACAGCGTGACGCCGCGCCGCTGCGGCTGGCCTCGCCGCGCATCGCCAGCCGCAACTTGCACGGCACCGGCTGCACGCTTTCGGCCGCCATCGCGGCGCACCTCGCGCTCGGCGCCGGCCTGCCCGAGGCCGTGACGCAAGCGCGCCACTACGTCACGGGCGCGATTGCGGCGGGCGCGCCGGTCAGCGCGGGTGCGGGCAGCGGCCCGCTCAACCACGGCTATGCGCCGGTGCCTATGCAGCGCATCGGGCGGCTTGCGCCTTGCAGCCCATCCCCATCCGCACCCCGCACACCTCACGCCAAGATCGTCAACAGGTTCTGAAATGGGCCTGCGCGCCGCTGGATCGATAGATGCCATCGCCATCGTTTGCTCTGAAACGTATCCGCGGCAAGAGGCAAAACCCCAAGCGGGCAGACGCCGCGACAGCCGCATCATGGCGCCCCGTACGGGCCAGCTTCCCTGCGCGAGGATGATCTCGAAAACCGCTGTATTCAGCGGACCAGGTTCAAAGGGTGTGATCTCAGCAAGGCCGTCCATCACGAACCGGCCCAGCACCCCCAGCAAAACTCGAATTTTAGGCCAGTACGGCAACCGGGGAAGTCTCGGAAGCGCAATGCAATCGGTGCCGATCCGCGTCAAAACTGGTCGCGCCCAGCCACGCGCGCAATCAAACGCAAATCGCCATCGATGCGATCGACCCCGTGCCAGCGCAAAGCCAGGGCCTGGCTCAAATCGGTCAAGGGCAGCGCATGTGCCGCGCGGGCGATGTCGCGGCCTTCGCCGATGAAAGTGGGGGCCAGGTACAGCAGCAATTCGTCGAGCAGACCGGCGCGAATCAGCGCGCCGTTGAGCGTGGCGCCGGCTTCCACATGCAATTCGTTGACTTCGCGCACGGCCAGATCGCGCAGCACGGCGGCCAGATCGACTTGG
>JAITWT010000156.1 GCA_031285125.1 Burkholderiaceae bacterium
GGACGATTTGGCGACCCAGTCGCTTGCATGGGCACCAGCCCATGCGGCGCGCCATGGGCCACCCACTCATCCCGATTGCGGCCCAACGTGAGCCATTTGAGATCGTAAACAGGTTCTAAGAAGAATTGGGTTATGCGTGGTTTTCCATCCGATGTATCAGCGCGTCCTTCTTTCCGCCTTTCGCCATGACTGATTTCTTGCAGCGCTTGGCTCGCGTGGGTATACACAGCCTGGCTATCGAGTTGGCGGTACTGGCGCTGTGTATCGCTGCGGCATGGATCGCTGTGTGGGCGATAACGTGGGGTGTGCGCCGCAGGGTTGAGCGCGATCCGGCACAGGAGCCGGGTGCAGCCGGTGCCGTGGGCGGATCAGGCATAACCGGCCATTCCATCTTATTGGGCCGGCGGATCATCGATGGACTGCTGTTTCCGCTTCTGGCGCTGCTGCTGACGGACCTCGCGCGCAACGTCCTGCAAGACGTGATGCACCAGCCCATACTGCTGTTACGCGTGGCGGTGTCGGTCTTCCTGTCGCTGTCGGCGATCCGGTTGATGGCGCGGGTGCTGTCCGCGGTGTTCCCGACCTCAAAAGCGGTCCGGGTCATCGAGCGCACCGTTTCCTGGCTGGCCTGGCTGGGCTCGGTGCTGTGGATCACGGGCTTGCTGCCCACGGTGTTAGACGAGTTCGACAAGATCAATCTGAGCTTCGGCAAAACGCACGTGAGCTTGGGCTCTGTCCTTGGAGGCGCGCTCTCGGCCAGCCTGGTGCTGGTGATTGCCCTATGGATCTCGGCGACGATTGAACGGCGTTTGCTGGCTTCGGTGTCCGACCTTTCGATGGGCAAGGTCGCCTCCAACACGGTGCGTGCCTTTTTACTGCTAATTGGGCTGCTGTTTGCGCTTTCGGCGGCGGGGGTCGATCTGTCGGTCTTCTCGGTGCTCGGTGGCGCGCTGGGCGTGGGGTTGGGGTTCGGGTTGCAGAAGCTGGCGGCCAATTACGTCAGTGGCTTCGTCATTCTGCTGGAGCGCTCGGTCCGCATTGGGGACAACGTGCGCGTGGATACTTTCGAGGGGCGCGTCACCGATATCAAGACGCGTTACACCTTGATCCGCGCCTCCAATGGGCGCGAGGCGATCGTGCCCAACGAGTTACTCATCACGTCGCGCGTGGAAAACCTGACGCAGGCCGATCGCAAGTTCAAACTCGCAACCTCCATCGTGGTGGGCTGCGACAGCCCGGTGGCGCAGGTTCAGGCGATTCTCTGCGCGGCGGCGCTGGCGCAAAAGCGCGTATTGCGCGATCCCGCCCCGATGGCGCTGCTGACCAGTTTCGCGCCCGATGGGATCGAATTCACGCTCAATTTCTGGATTGCCGACCCCGCAACAGGCTACGCCGCATTGCAGTCCGCGGTCAACGTCGCGCTGCTCGAAGGCCTGCGCGCGGCAGGCATCGACATTCCCTTCCCGCAACGGGTGCTGCGCATCGAGCGTGGGAATGCGCTGGGGGACAAATAATAAAAACAGACCGCCCCGTGGGATGGACGGTGCTTATGCGAGACAGTGCTTATGCGTTGACGGGTTCAATCGCCGCTGCGCCGTGTCACCAGAACCAGCAGTGCGGTGATTGCGGCGCCGGCGGCGGCGGCGATGAGCATCGAGCGCATGGGTTGCTCGGCAACGTAGCGGCCGGTGCGCTCGGCGGCTTCTTCGAGGCGGCGCTGGGCGCGGGCGCGGGTCTCTGAAACGGAGCGCAGTCCGCTGCGCATGGCTTCTTGCATACGGGCCGTCACTTGCTCCACCGTGGCCTGCGTTTCGCGGTCCAGATGGGCGACGTTTACCTTCTGGCCAGAAGCATTGACAGCGTGTTGTGCATAGGCGTGGGCCGGCACGGCGGAATCAGCAGCAGTGGAGCTTTCAGTGGTGTCCATAGTGGGGTTCCTTTCGTTCTGGAGCGGGGTTAAAAGAATTCAGGTGATGCATCAGTCTATACACGGCGCTTGCGCGCACCCGCACATACGGGGCATTGTGGGTCGCGGCTGATGCGCAGACGGTCGAAGCGTGTGGTGCGCCCATCGAATATCAGCAACTCTGCGGTGAGCGTACCAGACATCCCAGCCAATAGTTTCAACGCTTCGCCCGCTTGCAGTGCGCCGATGGTGCCGACCACGGGCGAGAACACGCCCATGACTGCGCAGCGCGTTTCCTCAAATTGCGCCTCGGGCGGGAAGATGCAGGCATAGCAGGGGCAAGCATCATCGCGCGTATCGAAAACGCTCAATTGTCCATCGAAACGAATCGACGCGCCCGCCACCAGCGGCTTGGCGTGTGCGACGCACGCGCGATTGATGGCTTGGCGGGTGGCGAAGTTGTCGCTGCAATCGATGACCACGTCGGCATTGGCCACGAGCGCGTCGAGCCGCGTGGCGTCGGCACGTTCTGCAATGGGGCGCACGTCGATGCAGGGGTTTATCTCGCGCATCGCCTGGGCCGCCGAGGCGACCTTGAGGTGCCCAATGCGTGCACTGGTGTGGGCAAGCTGGCGTTGCAGGTTGGTGAGATCCACCGTATCGTCATCAACCAGCGTGATCGTGCCGACACCCGCACCCGCCAAATACAGCGCGACCGGCGAGCCCAGACCGCCCGCGCCGACGATCAGCGCGCGGCCCGCGCTGACGCGCTGCTGGCCATCGACGCCAAACTCATCGAGCAGGATATGGCGCGAGTAACGCAGCAGATCGTCATCATTCATGCGCAGTTTTGCTGGGCAGCAGCCGGAGGGCTTCAATTGCTGTCGTCGTCGTCTTTCTTCTCTTCCTTGCGATCGACCTGCGTCTTGCTGACGGTGACCGGCTCGCCCTTGAGCTGGTGCAGCGCCTGGACCAGCGGGAAGTCATCCTTGGCGCCGAACTCCGGCGTCTTGTGTTCTTTCGGCGGCTTGAGTGCTTCGGCTTCGAGGCGCTTGCGCGCTTCCTCGCGCGCTTTTTCACGTTCGGTGTCCGCTTCTTTTTCGGAAATGTCACCGTTGACGAGGTGTTTGTCCAGGTCGGCTTCACGCATGCGCAGCACGGCGTAGGGGCTGCCTTCGATGGTGTCATCCACACGCACGTTCGGGATGATGCCGCGCGACTGGATCGAGGTGCCGTTGGGGGTGTAGTAGCGCGCCATGGTGATTTTGACTGCCGTATCCGGCCCCAGTGGGCGCACGGTTTGCACCGAGCCTTTACCGAAGGTCTGGTTGCCCATGATGGTGGCGCGCTTGCTGTCTTGCAGCGCGCCCGAGACGATTTCGCTGGCCGAGGCCGAGCCCTCATTGACCAGCGCCACCATCGGCACTTTTTTGAGTGCCGGCGGCAGATCGCGCAGTGGGTCGGAGCTGGCGCCGCGCATGTAGTCCGCAGGCGTCGCTCTATAGACGATATTGGCCTCGGGCAAACGGCCCTTGGTGCTCACGACTGTGCTGTTGGCGGGCAAGAAGGCGCTTGCAATGGCCACCGCCGACTCCAGCAGGCCGCCCGGATCGTTGCGCAGATCGAGCACGACGCCTTTGATGTTCGGCTCTTCCTTGTACAGCTGGTTGACCTTCTTGACGAAGTCAGCCACCGTACCGTCCTGGAACTGCGAGACGCGGATCCACGCATAGCCCGGCTCGACGATCTTGCCGCGCACGGACTGCGTGTGGATTTCCTCGCGCGTGATCGTGACCATGAAGGTGCGGTTCTCATCCTTGCGCAAGATGGTCAGACGCACCTTGGTATCGGCCTTGCCGCGCATGCGCTTGACGGCTTGGCTGATCGTCATGCCGCGCGTGGTCGCATCATCGATCCGGGTGATCAGGTCATTGGGCTTGATGCCGGCGCGAAAGGCCGGTGAACCCTCAATCGGCGAGACGATCTTGATCAGCCCGTCTTCCTGCGTGATCTCGATACCCACACCGACGAAGCGGCCCGAGGTGTCTTCACGGAATTCCTTGTACGCCTTTGTGTCGAAATACTGCGAATGCGGATCAAGCCCCGCGACCATGCCCGAGATGGCATCCTTGATCAGTTTCTTTTCATCGACCGGGTCAACGTAATCGCTTTTGATCACCCCGAAAACAGCCGCGAACTGTTGCAACTCGTCCAGAGGCAAGGGCGCGAGCGTATTGCGCGCCGCGGTTTGCAGGGAAATAGTCGCTAATGCGCCGGCAAGAACGCCGACGCTTACCCAGCCGGTGATTTTTAATTTAGAGCCCATGAATAAAGTCCTGTTAAATCCTGTCAGCGGCGCGGTCGGTCGAAAAATGAACAGCTGCCGATACTACACGGCTTG
Source organism: Burkholderiaceae bacterium (assembly GCA_031285125.1). Lineage (GTDB taxonomy): Bacteria > Pseudomonadota > Gammaproteobacteria > Burkholderiales > Burkholderiaceae_C > JAITWT01. Next base: position 4,308 of record JAITWT010000156.1, read on the forward strand.
TCGCTTGCAATGTGTGAATGGTGCGTGGGCGCGCAGTGGCCGGGAAATACAGGAAATGCTTCTGCACATCCTCCTGCGCTGCCTGGGTTGCTTTTTGGCTGCTATCGCATAGGCGGCATAGACAGGCGAGGTGAGATGCAGATTGTGCAAATCACGCATCGGATCAGGCTTTCCCTTGCGAAGCGACGGCCGCGGCCGCGTTGGCGACCGCTTCGGCATCGCCCAGGTAGTAGTGGCGCAGCGGCTTGAGATCGTCGCCCAACTCATAGACCAGAGGAATACCGTTGGGAATATTGAGCCCGACGATATCGGCGTCAGAGATGCCATCCAGATACTTGACCAGCGCGCGGATCGAATTGCCATGCGCCGACACCAGCAACCGGCGACCGGCGCGGATCGCTGGCGCCATCGATTCGTTCCAAAACGGCAGCACGCGCGCCACCGTGTCCTTCAGGCATTCGGTCAGCGGCACTTGGGCGGCTTCAAACCGGGCGTAGCGCGGGTCGCCGCGTTCGCTGCGCGAATCGGCTGAGTCGAGCGCGGGCGGCGGGGTATCGTAGCTGCGGCGCCAGAGCATCACCTGCTGCTCGCCGTATTGCCGAGCCATGTCGGCCTTGTTCAGACCTTGAAGCGCGCCGTAGTGGCGCTCGTTGAGCCGCCACGAATGCTGCACCGGCAGCCAGGTGCGGTCCATCTCGTCCAGGACGTGCCAGAGCGTGCGCGTGGCGCGCTTGAGCATGCTGGTGCAGGCCAGATCGAAATCCCAGCCCTGCGCCTTGAGCAGACGGCCGGCTGCCTTGGCTTGTTCGATACCGGTTGGGGTCAGATCGACATCGGTCCATCCGGTGAAGCGGTTTTCCAAATTCCAGGTCGATTCACCGTGGCGGATGAGCACCAGTTTGTACATACTGCGTTGAGGGGTTAGGGAAGGGGGGAATTCACTGTGTAACCGAGCATTTTAAAATCTTCTGTTTAATCCTTGCGAGAGACTTGTGAAATTCATCATTGACAACTGGTATTGGGTTGTGCTGGCAATCGTCAGTGGTGCCATGCTGCTGTGGCCCTTGATCCAGAACATGAAAGGCGGTGCGCTGTCGGCCCAAGGCGCGGTGCAACTCATCAACCGTGAGCGCGCGGTTGTGGTTGACGTGCGCGAGCCCGGGGAATTTGCCGCCGGACATATGGGCGGCGCGCGCAACGTGCCGCTGGGACAGCTGCAAGAAAAATTGCCCGGCGTGGCGAAAAATAAAACCGTGCCTTTGCTGCTGACGTGTGAGACGGGTGCGCGCGCTCAACGCGCTGTGGCTATAGCCAAAAAACTGGGTTACCAGAAGGCCCAATCGATCACCGGTGGGTTCAGAGCGTGGAAAGAGGCTAATCTTCCGGTCGAAAAAGGCGCCGGTAAACCCAGCGCCAAAGCCTGAAGTTTAGAACCTGTTTACGATCTCAAATGGCTCACGTTGGGCCGCAATCGGGATGAGTGGGTGGCCCATGGCGCGCCGCATGGGCTGGTGCCCATGCAAGCGACTGGGTCGCCCAATCGCCCG
>JAITWT010000163.1 GCA_031285125.1 Burkholderiaceae bacterium
GGACGATTTGGCGACCCAGTCGCTTGCATGGGCACCAGCCCATGCGGCGCGCCATGGGCCACCCACTCATCCCGATTGCGGCCCAACGTGAGCCATTTGAGATCGTAAACAGGTTCTAAACCCGCGCCAAGTCTGGCTGGGTGTCCTGGCGGCAGGAACAAACCGAGAAAAATGGGTCAACGCATTCCTTGATGGGGCGTATCCAGAGATCTTCAGCCAGGAACAAAGCGAAGCAGCAAGCAAGATCTCAAGGGCAGGCGGGCATACTTTCCTTTGGCACACCAGCCTTGCTGAACCAAAACTTGGCTTGGGTGCAGCTTTGGGGAACGCCTCTGCCTTTTGCGTACATCAAGCCAAGGTTGTATTTGGCGGCCGTGTTATCTTGCGCGGCCGCCTTGCGGTACCAGCTGACCGCTTGCACATCGTTGCGGGCAACGCCACGGCCTTGGGCATACATCGAGCCGAGGCTGTTTTGAGCGGCGGGATTGCCCCGGGTCGCTGCTTTGCGATACCAGGAGGCGGCCTGCGCGTCGTCCCGCGCAACGCCACGGCCCTGCGCATACATCAGGCCCAGGTTGTTTTGCGCCTTGGAAACCCCTTGCTCAGCAGCTTTGCGGTACCAAGCGGCGGCCTGCGCGTCGTCCCGCGCAACGCCACGGCCCTGCGCGTATATCCAGCCCAGGGTAAATTGTGCGGAAGCGCCTCCCGCTTGTTCAGCCGCTTTGCGCAACCAGAATAAAGCCTGCGCATCGTCCCGGGCCGTGCCCTGACCCTGCATGTACATCATGCCGAGACTGTATTGGGCGGGAGCATACCCCTGTTGAGCGGCCTTGCTATACAAGGATACGGCCTTGGCATCGTCCCGGGGAGTGCCTAAGCCTTTCTGATAGGTCATCCCAAGGCTATATTGAGTCTTGGCATCCCCTTGCCCAGCAGCCTTACGATTTTCGGCTTCATTACTCTGGGCTGTTTCTTTGTTTTTGTCTTTATCTTTGTCTTTATCCTTATCTTTATTTTTGTCCTTGTCTTTGTTCTTGTCCTTGGCCTTATCTATGGCCTTATCTATGGCCTTGTCTTTGGCCGCGCTCTCGTCCTTTTCATGCGCTACGCCAATGTCATTTTTTTGCGCCTTGGTATCTCCTTGTTCGCTCTGTTCAGCAGGTTTTTTACTTTCTGCCGGGGCATCCTTGACAATACCCCAGTCTTTCCCGTACGTCGCCGCAAGATCATCCCGTGTGCTCTCCTGATCCTGTCCAGGCGCCGGCGTATTTTCAGTTCGCGCAGCGGTACTAACCCCCCGTTGTTTTCCATTCGCGGCAAGGCTATTTTTGGCTGAAACATTCCCCTGTTCAGCCGCCTTACGCAGCCAGAATACGGCTTGCGTGTTGTCCCTGGCGACACCAAAACCTCTTTGGTACATCGTGCCAAGGTTGTATTGCGCAGCAACGTCCCCTTGCAGAGCCGCCTTGCGAAACCAGAATACGGCCTGAGTCTCGTCTCGGGTAACGCCCTTGCCATACGCATACATCAAGCCGAGGTTGTTTTGAGCAACAGAGTCACCGCGCTCCGCAGCGGTACGGGTCGCTTCTAAGGGGTCTGTGTCCGAACTGGACAAAGCCCCGCTCTGTGCAAAAACAGACGTGGAAAAATAAAACGCGAATAGTGCGGCGAAAACAAAGTTCTTCATAGGAAAAGCTCTCGTTAGAAAATTCAGTACTCACGAGCCAGCTATTGCATTGCGTGCACGCGAACACAGCTGTCTGACGCGACTGCAATTATCTCGACACGATCACCCACAACACGTTGGAAATCTTTGTTCTATTTATATGACGTTCCCTCCGAAAGAAGTATCCCTTGCCAAGGTGTTTCACACCCAAGCCAAGAGCATCCCATGCCCATAGGATACGCGGCATTCGCACAAAAGCCGGAGGGCTTGCGCTACAGGGCGACCGGTAGCGCTGTTCTATTTTTTATGAAATCAGAGAGTGCAAAGATACCATGGCGCGGAATATGCTGGAGTTCAAGCTTGGAACAGCACGCACACAGCGCACACTGTCCACGCTCGACCAAGCCTAGCGGCCAATGTCTATGGAGGGCAAACAAGCCCTTGGGAAGACGCCCCGCGCCATCGTAGCCCAACGCAGTCTGCCCGGCGCGCGATGCGGCAAGCACTCGCGCGCCGCACGTTCAATGAAGTGTTCAGCGAGGATAGCCCGTTATCGCGCGTATTTCCCGGTACAGAGGCCGCAGGCGCGCGTAAAGCGGCTGATAGACGCGGCTGAAAAGCTGATTGTAGAGCGCTTGGTGTTCCGCATCGGGGAGCACGGTGACGCTGACATGGGTCATGTGCTGAACCGCGCTGGGGAAATCGGGATACATGCCCATCCCCACCGCCGCGCAAATGGCCGCGCCCAGCCCCGATGTCTCATGGGTATGGGGCCGCTCCACCGGCAAACCAAAAATATCCGCCGCGATCTGCACCACCGCGTCTGACTGCGCCCCGCCGCCGGAGGCGCGTAGCGACGTCATGCGGGTCTTGGCGCGCTTTTCGATCCGTTCACGGCCATTGCGCAGCGAATACATCAAGCCCTCGACAATGGCGCGATACACATGGGAACGGCCATGCACATCGCCAAAACCAATCAGCGCGCCCTTGGCTTCGCGCCCCGGTTCGCGCACGCCGGGCGACCAGAAGGGTTGCAGCATCAGCCCCATATTGCCAGCGGGCGTGACTTGCAAATGCCGGTCAAACAACACTTCGACCGGGACGTCATCCTGCATCGCCTGCGCCATATCGCCCGCGCCAAATTCCTTACGGAACCAGTTCACCATCCAGAAGCCGCGGAAGGTTTGAATCTCCGTGCAGTAATGCCCCGGCACCGGCGCCGGATAGGGCGGCAGCAGAGGCGTCGCTTCCACATAGTTCGAGCGGATGGTGTTGATGGTCGCCGTGGTACCAAAACTGAGCGCGCCCAAATGCGGCTCCAGACAGCCGGAGCCCAATACCTCGCACGCCTTGTCCGCGCCGGCGGCAATCAGCGGCAGCCCTTGGGGAATGCCCGTGACGCGCGCCGCCTCGGCAGTGATTTCACCCAGACGCTGCCCGGCAGGCACTAAATCAGGTAAATGCTCACGCCGCAAACGAATGGCCTGCCAGCGCCAGTCCCAGCTACGGGCCCAGTCTTGCCGCCGGTAATCAAAAGGCAGAAAGCCCACTTGCGATGCCACCGCATCGCGAAACTTCCCAGTCAGGCGATGCGTGAGATAGCCGGAAAGAAGCAGAAACTTGTGCATTTTCCGCATCATCTCGGGCTCGTTTTCCATCAGCCAATTGGCTTCGGCCTGTTGGCAGAGATATTTGACCGATTCCGTGGCACGGGCTAGGCTAAACCCAAGCCGCCAGTACAGCGGCATGGGAGGCAAGCTGTTGGCCTCGCGCTGATCGAGCCAGGTGATGGCGGGGCGCAGAGCACGGCCTTCACGATCAACCGGCACCACGGTGGCGCGTTGTGTCGTCAGCGTCACCGCCACGATCTCGGCGGAATGAGCGCCCTGCCGCCACAGGCCCTGCACTGCCTGCACCAGACAATCCCAGTAATACTGCGCGGACTGCTCAGCATAGCCGGGCTGCGGCGCGTAATAAACCGGGTCAAATTTCACCTGAGAACAGAACAATAATTGCCCGTCCCGATCAAACAGCAGGGCACGTACGCTTTGCGTTCCGTTGTCCAGTGCCAGCAAGGTCTGTGCCATAAGTGCAACGGCTTTCAAGCCCCCGTTTTGTTGTGCTTTTCTTTTATCTTTTATTTACGCCAGCGCGGGCACGCTGTAATGGCGCTGCCATATCTCGCGATAACGTTCACATTCTTCCTGCCAGCGCGCATCGCTCCATTGCAACTCTTGCTGACAAATGGAGCGTAGCTGCGGCAGCAACGGCTGCCCGCCCTCGGGCAGCAGCAGCCCCAGGCGTGTGCGGCGCAACAAGAGATCATCAAGATGCACCACCTGCTCATAGCGCGCCGCCCAGCGCAATTCAGCCAGGCTGGTGTCCACCAGCGGCAGGGCCGCGCGCTCCTCTGGCAGCGCTTGCGCCAGAAATTGTGCCGTGTGCAGGCCGAAGCGGCCCTTCAAGCGCGCCAGTACCGATGGGGGCCAATGGCTGTCCACGGTGTCAATGGCACGGAAAACCGGCGCTTTGTTGTTGCTGGCATCGAGGGTGGAAAAGTATTTCTTCGCGGCCTTGAGTACATCCAGCGCAATGAGTCGGAAAGTGGTCAGCTTGCCCCCGGTGACGGTAATCAGCCCCTGATCATCCCAAACACTGTGATCACGGCGCTCGGCCGATGGATTCAGGCCGCTTCCCGAGGCCACGATGGGGCGCACCCCGCTGAAGGTCGCAATGATGTCATTGTGCGTGATGCAGGCCTTGGGGAATTGTGAATTCACACCGCGCAACATGTAATCAACTTCCTGCGCTGTGATGGCGGCCTCTATGTCCAGATCCTGGCGATGATCCAAGTCCGTGGTACCAATCACCGTACGGCCTTCCCAGGGGTAAATGAAGAGCGGACGCTTGTCATCGGCGTGCATGAAGATGACCGCCTCCGATACCGGCAGACGCCCCGGCGCCAGCACCACATGGCTGCCGCGTTGCGGACGCACTTTCTTTTCGCCAGCCAGCCCTTCACGCAGGCGATCGGCCCAAGCGCCGGTGGCGTTGACCACCACACCAGCACGCACGGTATTCGAGCTTCCAGTCATGGCATCCGTGAGCTGCACGCCGGTGACGCGAGCGTTTTCCTGCAACAGGGACGTCACCTTGACGTAGTTGAGCAAGACCGCGCCGTCGGCTTCGGCCTCATCCAGCACCCGCAGTACCAAGCGCGAATCGTCGACCAGGGCATCGGTGTAGTACGAGGCGCCAGTCAGACCGGTTTCACGATAGCCCGGCACATGCTTCAGAAATTCAGCCCGTGAGGAATAACGGTGATCGCGCACGCCCGCCAAGAAATCATAAAAGCTCAGCAAAACTCCAAAGACAAAACGTCCCGGAAACACATGCCGGAAATGCGCCATCCAATAGCCTATGCGCGTCACCAAGCCCGGTGCCTCAACCAGCAGACGTTCGCGCTCGCTCAGGGATTCCCGGGTCAGGCGGATATCGCCCTGCGCGATATAGCGCAGTCCGCCATGCACCATTTTCGAGGAACGGCTGGAGGTGCCCCAGGCATAGTCGCGCTGCTCCACCAGCAAGGTCTTGAGGCCACGCCGCGCGGCTTCGCGCGCCACGCCGGCACCCGTGATGCCGCCGCCGATCACCAGCATGTCCCAAGGTTCCGTGGCGATGCGCTGCCAAAGGGCGGCGCGGCTTTGGGTTGTCTTTTTCATGGCGCGCACTCACCCTGAAGTTTTTTCATCCAGCAACAGCTTGCCCGGATTCAGACGGCGGTCCGGATCGAAATGCTGCAACAGCGTCTGCAAAGTCTCGATCCCCAGCGGGCCTTTTTCAGCAGGCAAATAAGGGGCGTGATCGCGGCCCACGCCGTGCTGGTGGCTGATGGTGCCGCCCATGCGCACGATCTGCTCGGAAGCCGCGCGCTTGAGTTTTTCCCAGCGCGAACGCGTCTGCGCATAGTCACGGCCAACACGATAGATATAGGTGGTGTAAATGCTGGAGCCCTGGCTGTACAAATGCGAAAGATGCGTGAACACCAGCAGGGGCTCGCCTTCTGCTTTCATGGCATCGCGCAGCGCCGTTTCAATCGCCTGCATGGTGGGCGTGACCTTGGGCCAGTCCACCGCGGTTTCCAGCGTGTCCACGGCATAGCCGAGCTGCCACAGTGATTCGCGCAGATAAGGCGAGCGGAAGCGGCTGTGCTCCCATTTCTTGCCCAACAACTGTCCGGCGGTGGTGATCGCGCCGTAGGGGCTGAGCGCCTTTTTAACCTCACGCAGGGCGAACTTCACAGTGGCTTTGCTGCCGGTGACGCCGACCGTCATCATGCAGCGGCCCTCGCCCATGCCGCGGATGCGCAACATCCGGTCGTACAGGCCCAGGGCTTTGGCGTGCCCTGCCATGGCAAGCTGGGTACGGGTTTCCTCGGCATTGCTCAGACGCAACATGGAGCACGGCAATTTGCGCTGCGCCAGTTCGCGGATGGCGGTACTGGCCACATCCCAGTTGGGCAGGAAAAAAATATGAAATTCCTCAACATCGGCCAAGCGCGTGACACGCACCTTGACCTCGGTCAGCACGCCCAGACGCCCTTCCGAGCCCAGCACCAGCTCGCGCAAGTCGGGCCCGGCACTGGAGGCCGGGAAAGTGGGAATTTCCAGCGTGCCGCGCAAGGTCTCCACCGTGCCGCCCGCAAACATCTGCTCGATACGGCCATAGCGCAGCGACTGCTGTCCGCTGGAGCGGGTCACCACCCAGCCGCCCACCGTGGACAATTCAAAAGACTGTGGAAAATGCCCCAAGGTGTAGCCGCTTTTATTCAGCAGCGCCTCGACACGCGGGCCATTGGCGCCGGCACCCAGCGTGGCGATCTGGGATTCATGATCAATGGCAATCAGCGTATTGAGCTTGGCCAGCGACAGCGTCAGTATCGGGCGCGCATCCGGCAGCGGCGTGATGTGTCCGGCCACCGACGTGCCGCCGCCATAAGGAATCACCACCACATCGTGCTCACGCGCAAAATCGAGCAAAGCGCGGACCTCGGCGCTGGATATGGGTTCGGCCACGCCATCGGGAAACAGGCCGATCTCCCCCGAGCGCAGGGCCAGCCAATCGCCCAGACTCTGACCGCGCGCGTGCAACAGACGCGGCAGCGCCTCTCGGGAGATCAGCGGATGCGCGGGCAGACGCGAGGCAGGAACGCTCGCCAGCACGGTCGACAGATTCGCATCGGGCAAGGGCGTTGCCCCCCCCAGCAATTGTTTCAGCAAGCGGTTGGCGCCAGTGTTGACGGGAAAACTCGTTGCTTCATCACCCCAGCCATTCCATTTACGCATCATCAACCCCGTTTCCAGCCCTAAGAGGCATCACTTATGAACCGAACGAAAAACAGCGCATCCACCCGCTGCCACCGGGCTGTTCAGTGGTCATCGCTGGCCCCGTCATGCCTTGGTGCAGAAAGGACTGTCGTATGGCACCGCGCCCGGTAATTAACCATTAATAATTAGTATACATCGTTTGATTTAGAAAAAAGACACAACTAGAAACATTAAATGTTTTAATCCGATGCCTCGGAATCGGCGAGGAAACCAGCTATTGAGACGCCGCCCCCGTATATCCACACAAAAGTATCGAAACATAAAATCGCGTCTTTACACCCAGGGTTGCGCGACAAGTAATTGATATATAACGGGTATTTCTACCCCAATTCGTTGCGATAGTGATGCGTATCCGTACGATAAAGCCCGCGCCGCAATTCCATCGGGGTGTTGTGGTAGGTGTGGGCGACGCGCTCTACGCTCAATAACGGGGTTGCGCTGGTCACCCCGAGCAGCGCGGCCTGCGCGGGATTGGGCAAGACGGCGCGGATTTTTTCTTCGGCGCGAACCATGTGTACGCCGAATTCGTGCTCGAACAGCGCATACATCGGCCCCGGCCAGGCGCGCAGACGTTCGGCCGTCAATCCTTTGAAAGGGGCACCCGGCAGCCACAGGTCCTCGAAAATGGTGGGAACGCCCCGGTAAGCAAGCACACGTTGCACTTGCAGCACGGCTTCATCGGCACGCAAACCGAGCGCCTGAGCGATATCGGCGCTGGCGCGCTGGCTGCGGCAGTCGATGATGGTGCGTTGCGCCGGGCCCTCGCTGTTGAGCGCGCCGTCATCAGGAACCAAGCGCAGAAAGCGGTACTGCACTTGCTGCTCGGCATGGGTCGCGACGAAGGTGCCTTTGCCTTGGCGGCGCACCACGAGGTTTTCGACCGCCAGCGCGTCGATGGCTTTGCGCATCGTGCCTTGGCTGACGTGAAAGCGCGCGGCCAATTCGATTTCACTGGGAATGGGCTCGCCGGGCTTCCACTCGCCCGCTTGCAGACGCTCCAGAATGAGGGCGCGAATTTGCTGATACAGCGGGCTAAAAGCGGGAGCGGCCGAGCCAACGGAATCGGCGGGCGCGGTATGGGCAGGGGTCGTTGGGGCTGCGGGCATGATGAAAAAGCCGAAAAATCAAAATCCTGGCGTCAATCTTATATAAGATATAAGACATACGCCAGTTTTCACCCTAAAATGCCTGGGCACACGACGGACGCAACCCGCCGTGCCAGAATCGGACACTCGACGGCGAACAGCCTGAATCTTGAGCATGAGCACCGCCGTACAGCGCCCGCCATCCCTTTCCATTCAATCTCACTTGGAGTCTGTCCCATGAGCAAGAAGCCTGTTCGAGTTGCCGTTACCGGCGCCGCTGGTCAAATCGGTTATGCCCTGTTGTTCCGTATCGCCTCGGGCGAAATGCTGGGTAAGGATCAGCCGGTGATCCTGCAGCTGCTGGAAATTCCCGACGAAAAGGCGCAGAAGGCGCTGCACGGCGTCATCATGGAACTGCAAGACTGCGCCTTCCCGCTGCTGGCGGGCATCGTTGCCACGGGCGACCCGCTGGTTGCCTTCAAGGACGCTGATTACGCCCTGCTGGTGGGCGCGCGCCCGCGCGGCCCCGGCATGGAGCGCGCCGATCTGCTGGCAGCCAACGCGCAGATCTTCACCGCGCA
>JAITWT010000019.1 GCA_031285125.1 Burkholderiaceae bacterium
GGAATGTTGTCGGCCACCGGCACGCGCGGCAGTTTGACGATGCCGCATTCGATGGCGTCCATCAGCGAGAAGTCGCTCATCGTCCACGGGAACAGCGTGCCTTCGGCATAGCCGGAGCCGGCGAGGAAAAACGGCGTGGCCGAGAGGTCGATGACCTGTTGCAGACCGAGCTTGCGGCCCACGGCTTCAAGGCCGGAAATCCACAAGCGCGCGGCCTCGTTGTTTTCTTCAGCTTCGGCTTTGTTGTCGGCGGTGATGTCCTCGTCGCTCTCCTCCGCCGGTTTCTCGCGGTAGCAGTGGTGCGCTTCGTCGTTGATGGCGAGGATGTTCTTCAGCCCCATCAATTCGGGCATCACGCGCTGGAGCATCTGGCCTTCGGACTCCAGCGTGCTCAACGCCTTGCCGGTGAGGCCTTTCAGCAAACGGCGGCCACCTTTGGACACGTCCATGCGCTCGCGCGGTTTGAAGGCGTGGTAATTGGTGATGACGATCTTGGCGCGGGCAATGTCAGCGCGCATGTCGCTGGGTATGAGTTCGCGGCTGGCGTAGTAGCTGTCGGGGTCGTTGGGCAGCAGCACGCGCAGGCGATCCTTGATGGTCAAACCGGGTGCCACGATCAGAAAACCACGGGTGAATCGCTTGCTCTGCGGATGGCGCACGGCGTTCACCGTCTGCCACGCAATCAGCATCGCCATCACCGTGGTCTTGCCCGCGCCGGTGGCGAGCTTGAGCGCCAGCCGCATCAGGTTGGGATTGGCGTCGAGGTTGGCTTTTTTCAAGTGGTCGAGAAAACGCTCGCCGTTCTTGCCGATCTGTGGCGCGACCTCGCTCAGCCAGATCGCGGTTTCAGCGGCCTCGATCTGACAGAAAAACGGCCGCACACCGGCGAATTTGTGGCTGCGCCAATGCGCCAACAGACGGGCCGTTTCAGGCGTGACGCGCCATTGCGCTGGCGGCAGTTTGCGCCACTTGTCCACTTCCGCGCGCACGGCGTTGATGACGGCGGTGTGGTCGTACTGCTGCTCGGCAGTGGATAACCCCTTGCCCTCGTCGAAAAGCAGGCTGGCTTGCGCGCCCCTGGCCTTGCGCGGCTTGGGGATGGGGGTGATGAAGTCGGCGCGGCGGCGGCTCTCAACGATCTGCTGGGTAGGCTGACCGCTCGCATCCAGTTCCCAGTGCCGTGACGGGACCTCGTAGGGCGAATTGAGGATGGGTTGTTCAAAAAACAGGTTGATCATTTTTTTGACTACCTCGGTCCCGCTGGTGGCCCTATCTCACAAAACCTCGTCTTAAAGGCCGATGTTTCCGATTGTAGATTTCTATCTCGCCAATTGCGAGAAGTCGGCGTCTGTGGATAAATGCGCCGACCACGGCACAGCGCTCGCCAGCAAGAATCACAGGCTACGATTCTTGCAAGGGTATCCCGCCCTGCCCCAGCCGCACGAAACATCGCATCGGAGACAATCGCCCGATGTTCGTTTTGTTTGAAGAAGCCGGCCAATACCTTGGCGCGCGGGTGCTGTCCGGCACCGAAACCTCGGCCCAAGTCGAGCTCGACAGCGGCAAGCGGCTGAAGGTGAAGGCCGCCTCCATCGTTTTGCGTTTCGAGCAGCCCGCTGCGGCGCAGTTGCTCGACGAGGCGCGCGCACTGGCGGCCACGGTCGATTTGGATCTGGCCTGGGAGTTCGCGCCCGAAGGGGAATTCGGTTTTGCCGATCTGGCCGCCGATTACTTTGGCGATCAGCCGGCGCTGGCACAGCAGGCCGCGGCCTTGCTGGCGCTGTTTGGCGCGCCGCATTACTTCCGCCGCGCGGGCAAGGGGCGCTTCAAGAAGGCGCCCGCCGAGATCGTCCGGCAGGCGCTGGCGGCCATCGAAAAGAAGAAGGCGGTGCAGGCCCAGATCGATGCCTGGGCCGAGCAACTGGCCGCCGGGCAGTGCCCCGATGCGGTGCGCGAGCAGCTTTACAAAATCCTGTTCAAGCCCGACAAGAACGCGCCCGAATACAAGGCGGTGGTGCACGCCTCGCGCGCCACGCAGCAGGCGCCGCTGGCTTTGCTGGAGCGCGCTGGGGCGATCGACTCGGCCTACCAGTTCCACTGGCGGCGTTTTCTGTTCGAGAATTTTCCCAAGGGCACGGGCTTTGCGGCGCAGGCGATGCAAGCGGCATCGGCGCTGGGCGGCGCAGCCGGGGTGCCTGGCGATCTGCCGTTGGCGGCGGTGCGCGCGTTTTCGATCGACGATTCGCTGACCACCGAGATCGACGATGCCCTGTCGGTGCACGGGCTGGGCAGCGGCACGGTGACGGTGGGCATCCATATCGCCGCGCCGGGGCTGGTGCTGGCGCCCGGTGATGTCCTGGACCAGGCGGCGCGCGCGCGCATGTCCACGGTCTATATGCCGGGTTATAAGATCACGATGCTGCCCGATGCGGTGGTGTCCGCCTGCACCCTCGAAGCAGGGCGCGATTGCCCTGCCGTTTCCTTGTATGTCCAACTGGATGAGGCCAGCCTGGCGGTGCAGAGCAGCCAATCGCGCCTGGAACGTGTGCCGATCGCCGCCAATCTGCGCCACGATCAGGTCGAGGCGGGCATCACCGAAGACTGGCTCGCGGGCCGCCACGGGGCATCGGCCGAGGCTGTGCCCGTCCCGGAGCCCGCCGCCGCGCTGCGTGCCGAGCTGTCCTTTCTGCACCGGCTGGCCCAAGCCCTGAAGGCGCAGCGCGAAGAGGTGCGCGGTAAGCCCGAGAGTTTCAACCGGCCCGATTACACCTTCCGCCTTTCCACCCCCCTCGGCGCCGAGGGCGCCCCCGAGGGCAGCGAGCGCGTTGAAATCAGTACGCGCCGCCGCGGTGCGCCGCTGGATCTGATCGTCTCCGAGACCATGATTCTGGCCAACAGCACCTGGGGCGGCTGGCTGGCCAGCCTGGGCGTGCCGGCGATCTACCGCAGCCAAGCCAGCCTGGCGCCGGGCATCAAAGTCCGCATGGGCACCCGGGCGCTGCCGCACGCGGGGCTGGGCGTCAAAAGCTATGCCTGGAGCACCTCGCCGCTGCGCCGCTACACCGATCTGGTCAACCAGTGGCAGCTCATCACCGCCATCCGCCACGGCCAGACCGCCGCGCTGGCCGCGCCCTTCAAACCCAGGGATAGCGCGCTGCTGGCGGTGGTCTCCGGCTTCGAGGCCGCCCACACGGCCTACCATGCTTTCCAGTCGGCGATCGAGCGTTTCTGGACGCTGCGTTACCTGGCGCAGGAAGGCATCACCGAACTGGAAGCCACCATCCTGCGGGACCTGCCGCCCGCGCCCATGCTGGCGCGCGCCGAGACGCTGCCGCTGGTGTTCTCCGTGCTGGGCGCACAAGGGCTGGCGCGCGGCGCGCGGGTGCGCGTGCGGCTGGGCGAGATCGACGAAATCGCGCTGGACGTGCACACGAAGCTGATCGAACGTCTGGACGACGCCAACGCCACCGCGAGCGCCGCCCGTGCCGGGGACGAAGAGGCCGACGAAGCAGACGGCGCGGATGCCGCGGCGGCGGGCCCGATCACCATCGCCGTCGATTTGTCTGAGGACGAAGCGCCGACCGTCCCGCCGGCCGCACAGACGGCGTAACGCAAACACAAGCGGCAGAAACAACACGCCCCGTGCAGATGGCGCAGATGGAGCAAACAGTGCAAACGGCGCAGCCCCCCTCGGCATGAACCTCGGCAAGCTGAGCACGCTGCAAATCGCGCTGGGCCTCTCGGTCGCGGTGCATGGCGCGCTGCTGGCCATGCACTTGGCCGCGCCACAGAGCCTGAACCGGGTGTTCGACGATACCTCGCTTGAAGTGATTCTGGTCAACGCCAAAACCGACAAGCCCGAGCGTCCCGAAAAAGCCCAGGCGATCGCACAATCCGCGCTGGCCGGCGGCGGCGATCTGGATCAAGGCCGCGCGGCCAGTCCGCTGCCCTCGGCGAGCTTCAGCGCCAGTGGTGACTACGACGAAAACGCCGCCCAGCGTCAGATCCAGACCATGCAGGAAAAACAAATGCTGCTGCTGGCGCGGCTCAAGCAGCAACTGCTCGCGCTGCCCAAGTCCGATCCGCAGCAACTGGGCGATCTGAGCGAACAAAGCGCACAGGAACAAAAACGCAAACAGTTGCTCGACCTGCTGGCCCAGATCGAACGCCGCATCAGCGAAGAAAACGCGCGCCCGAGCAAGCATTACCTGAGCCCCTCCACGCGCGAAGCGGCTTACGCGGTTTATGTGGATGCGCTGCACCAGCGCATCGAAGAGCGCGGCATGGAGAGCTTTCCCGAGGTCAATGGCCAAAAGCTCTATGGCGAATTGACCCTGCTGCTGACGGTCAACCACGATGGCTCGGTGTTGAGCACCGAGATCGTGCGCAGCTCGGGCACCGCCGCGCTGGACCGCCGCGCGCAGGCGATCGTGCAAAGCATCCGCAGCTTCGGCCCGTTCACCGCGGCCATGCGCGAGCAGGCCGATCAGCTCGTACTGGTTCTGAATATGAAGTTCTGGCGCGACGGCACGATGCAAACGCAGGTGGCGGTACCCACGCCGTAGTGCCGTAGCGCCATAGCATGCGGCAAAAAACGCCCTCAATGTCCGATCAGAAGAAACGCCTTATTTGTATCTAATCCGGTCCACCGAAACATGAACACCGCCCTGTATTGCGTCATCGGCAACCCGGTTGAACACAGCCGTTCGCCTTGGATTCACGCGCGCTTTGCGCAACTGACCGGTCAGCCCATCGAATACGGTCGGCGCTTGGCGCAGCTCGACGGCTTCGCGCAATCGTTGCGCGCGCTGCGGGCCCAAGACGATGGGCGCGCACGCGGCTGCAACGTGACCGTGCCCTTCAAATTCGAGGCCGCGCAGCTCGCGCAGCGCCTGAGCGCACGCGCGCAATTGGCGCAGGCGGCCAACACACTGCGTTTCGACACCGACGGCATCTACGGCGACAACACCGACGGCATCGGCCTGGTCAACGACATCACCGCACACGCCGGCATCGCGCTGGCGGGCCGCGATGTGCTGCTGATCGGCGCGGGCGGCGCGGCCGCAGGCGCGCTCGGCCCCTTGCTGGAAGCCGGCGCGCGGCGCGTTGTCATCGCCAACCGCACACCGCAGAAGGCCGCCGCGCTGGCGCAGCGCCACGCCGCGCTGGCGCAGATGCGGCAGGTGCAGCTTCAAGCGCAGCCGCTGGACGGCATCACGGGCGCTTTCGCTATCGTCATCAACGCCACCGCAGCCAGCCTGTGCGGTGCCGCGATCCCGGTGCGCGCAGACGTACTCGCGCCCGGCGCACTGGCGCTGGACATGATGTATGGCCCGGCGGCACACGGCTTCATGACCTGGGCGCGCGAACACGGCGCCGCGCCGCGCGACGGGCTGGGGATGCTGGTCGAGCAGGCCGCGCAATCTTTCCTTCTTTGGCGCGGCGTGCGTCCGCCCACGGCGCAGGTGCTGTCCGAGCTGCGCGCCATCGTGGGCTGAAGGCCTCGACGATTTACGACCGACTCCCATGCGTGCCTTGCTCCGTTGGTTGCTTTGCCTGCTGCTGGCGGGCATCGCGCTCGAATTGTTCTTCGTGTTGCGTATCACGATGATGGTCTCCATCGATCCGCAATCGACCACCTTCCAACGCTCCGAAGCCTGGCGCATCGTCACGGCCGGACGCATCAACGGCCCCAGCCCCTGGTCGCAGCACTGGGTACCCTACGCGCAAATCTCCGGCGCGCTCAAGCGCGCCGTCATCGCCAGCGAGGACGATGATTTCATCTATCACCACGGCGTCGAATGGGATGCGATCGAGGCCGCCCGCAAGCGCAACGAACGCGCCCAAGCCTTGGCCAAGCGCCGCGCCCTCTGGGCCGAAGCGCACGGCAGACCCGCGCCAGCGCCGAAAATCCGCGGCGGCTCGACGATCACGCAGCAATTGGCGAAAAACCTGCTGCTCTCCGGTGAACGCACCTTGCCGCGCAAAGCGCAGGAACTGGCGCTGACGGTCACGCTCGAACTGCTGCTGGACAAGCGCCGCATTCTGGAGATTTATCTGAACAACGTCGAGTGGGGCGAGGGCATTTACGGCGCTGAAGCCGCCGCACGCCACTACTACGGTAAAAGCGCCGCCCAACTCAACGCCGCCGAAGCCGCCCGCTTGGCGGTGATGCTGCCTAACCCCAGAGCCTTCCAGCGCCGCTCCGGCTCATCCTATCTGGCGCGGCGCAGCCAGGTGATCGAAGCGCGCATGAACGATGTGCAAATTCCTTGACCGGCGGTACGGGGCAGACCGGGCCAAGCGCAGGCACAGGCGCCTTTCTGGCGAAGCGGCCCTTTGCCGCGATTCACCGCGCCGCGGTTGAGCCCCATGGCACAGCCCCCGGGCTCCCGATAAAATTCGGGTTCCAGCCTCTTGGATGAACACCATGAATTGCTGCGCCATCTGCCCGTATCGGGCCCTTCTCCTGCATACCGCCGCCAGCGCATTGTTTGTCCTGGTTTTTGGGGCCGCGGCGCGCCCAGCCGCTTGAGCGCGCTGGCATGGCTGCGGGCTTTCACATCGCTGCGCATCCAGGCTTTTGTTCCCCTGCACTTGCGGGCGGAAACACTTTCACTGCTCACACACAAAACATCCCTTCATGCCCAAAAAAGTCTTTATCAAAACCTTCGGCTGCCAGATGAATGAGTACGACTCGGCCAAGATGGCCGATGTGCTGGGCGCCGCCCAGGGGTACGAATCGACGCAGAACGTCGAAGAGGCTGATCTGATTTTGTTCAACACCTGCTCGGTGCGCGAGAAAGCGCAAGAGAAGGTGTTTTCCGACCTCGGGCGGGTGCGGCATTTGAAGGAACGCGGCGCATTGATCGGCGTGGGCGGTTGCGTCGCCAGCCAAGAGGGCCAGGCGATTTTGGAGCGCGCGCCTTATGTGGATGTGGTGTTCGGCCCGCAGACTCTGCACCGCCTGCCCGCGATGCTGGCCGCACGCGAGCGCGAACGGCGCGCACAGGTGGATATCCGCTTTCCCGAAATCGAAAAGTTCGACCATCTCCCGCCGGCGCGCGTGCAGGGGGTGACGGCTTTTATTTCGATCATGGAAGGTTGCTCCAAATATTGCAGTTACTGCGTGGTGCCCTACACGCGCGGCGAGGAGGTCAGCCGCCCGCTCGATGATGTGCTGGTCGAAGTCGCCGGCTTGGCCGATCAAGGCGTGCGCGAAATCACGCTGCTGGGCCAGAACGTCAACGCCTATCGTGGCGCGATGAGCGCCCATAGCGTCAGCGGCACCCGCGGGGAGATCGCCGATTTCGCGCTGCTGCTCGAATACATCGCGGAGATCCCCGGTATCGAGCGGATCCGCTACACCACGAGCCATCCCAACGAGTTCACGCCGCGCCTGATCGAGGCTTACGCGCGCGTGCCGCAACTGGTCAGCCACCTGCATCTGCCGGTGCAGCACGGCAGCGATCGCATTCTGATGGCGATGAAGCGCGGTTACACCGCGATGGAATACAAGAGCACGGTGTGCAAGCTGCGCGCGATCCGGCCTGAACTGTCCCTGTCGAGTGATTTCATCGTCGGCTTTCCAGGCGAGACGCCGCAGGATTTCGACAAGATGCTCAAGCTGATCGAAGAGATGGATTTCGACGCCAGCTTCAGCTTCATCTACAGCCCGCGCCCCGGCACCCCCGCGGCGCAACTGCACGACGAGACGCCGCACACCCTCAAGCTGGCGCGCTTACAGCGCGTGCAACAGACGCTGGATGCCCATGTCGAGCGCATCAGTCAATCGCGCGTGGGCACGGTGCAGCGTGTGCTGGTGCAGGGGCCCTCACGGCGCGGCGGCGGCGAACTGATGGGGCGCACTTTCTGTAACCGGGTCGTGAACTTCGAGGCGGGCGGCGCGGCCCTCGCCGGTCAGATGGTTGAGCTGCGGATTACCGAATCGCTGGGCTACACCTTGCGCGGCCAAATGCTTGACGAGGGGCTTGACGCGGGGCTTGACGAAGAGACATCCCGCCCAGCGCCCACCCCGGCCTGTGCCGGCGAAGCCTCCAGCCCAGGGCGCGAAATGCCCCGGCAAACGCCAGTATCCGCGCAGCCCGCCTGCACGCCAGCCGCCCTAGCGCACGGTGTTTGATGCTTCATCGATTCCCGCTGCGCCCCCGCGGTTCTTTCCAACTGTTGCTGCTGTGCGCGTTTTTGCTGATCACGGCCTTGCTGGTGGGTGTCGCAGCGCGTTCAGTGCGCCAATACGACGCCCTGATGACCCAAAGCCGCGTGGCCGCCAGCCAAGCGTTGGCGCTGTCGGACGCAGAGCAATCGCTGGCTGTACGCAGCGCGGCCATGGAGCGCGCCGGACGTCAATCGCTGGTACTCAACGATGCGGTGCTGCGCCAGCGTTTCGAGGATGCGTCGTTTGACGTGCGCACCATCATCAACCGCCTGGCTTCTTATGGTTTGACGACGCAGTCCGTCAATGATTGGCGCCAACAGCTCGTGCGGATCGAAGACCTCATGAGCGGCCCGGCCGACACGGCGCTGGTGCGCGAAACGACCATGGCGCAGCAATTCCGAGACTTGGCAGCGCAAACCGCGCACTTGGGGCAACAGGTCCAAGCGCTCATCCAGGCCCGCAACGACGCGTTGGACGCCCGCATGGAAAGCACGCGCCAAGTCCTGTTGCGGCAAGTGGTGGCCGCCAGCGTGCTGGCGCTGGTCCTGGCGCTGTCTTTTGGCGTCTGGCTGGCGCGGCCATTCAAACGCATCGAGCGCGCCATCGTCGGCTTGGGCGAAAACCGGCTCGATCAGCCGATCCAGATTCCTGGTCCGTCGGACGTGCGGCGCGTTTCTCGCCAGCTTGACTGGCTGCGCTTGCGGCTGACCGAATTGGATGCGGATAAGGCGCGTTTTTTGCGCCACATCTCGCACGAATTGAAAACACCGCTGGCCGCGCTGCGCGAAGGCATCGCCTTGCTTGAAGAAGGCGTGACCGGCGCACTGACCCCTGCGCAGCGCGAAGTGACACAAATCCTGCAACAAAATGCCGCCTCGTTGCAGGGGCAGATCGAGGCGCTGTTGCGCTTCAATGCCGCCGCCTTCGAGGCGCGCCAACTGCAGCGCGAACCGACCGCGCTGCTGCCGCTGGTGCAGGAGCAAGTCGATGCGCAGCGCCTACAGTGGCAGGCCCTGGGGCTGTCGGTGCGGGCGCAGGGCGAGAACGTGAATACACTGGTGGATCGCGCCAAACTCGGCACCGCCATTGCCAATTTGCTGTCCAACGCGATCCGCTTTTCTCCGCGCGGCGGCGTCATTACGCTCCAAATCAGCGCCCAGGACAAGGTCGCACGCATCGACGTGGCTGACGCCGGACCCGGTATCGCGCCGGGTGACCGCGATCGCATTTTTGAGCCTTTCTTCCGCGGCGAACGCCAGCCAGAGTACAGCGTCAAAGGCACGGGTATCGGCTTGTCCATCGTGCAGGAGTACATTGCAGCCCATGGCGGTACCGTCAAACTGCTGCCGAACGAGACAGGTGCGTGCTTTCGCATTGAAATTCCGCGATAAGACCATGTTTTATTAGAACTATGCACAACGAGTCCCCCATCAACGCTTGTCCCAGGACTCTCTCCTCGCCCGCGCGCGTGCAAACGAGCGCACAAGACCTCTGCGCCTGCGTGAAAAGGCCGCAGAAAGAGCGATCGGAAACAGTGTCCTCAAGACTTCTGCAAATACGCTCAAAATTCACGGTGCCGGCGCTTGCAGCGCTTCTGCTGGCGGCCTGCACCACCGATGCACCGAGGTTCACGCCGGGTCAGTACACGCCCAGCGCGCTCACAAAAAACCAGCACCCACTGCAAGCACAGGTCTTCGTGCAACCGCATACCACGCCGAATTGCTGCACATGGATGGACGCAGACCCTATTAATCAAGTGCTCACCTATACCAACAAACTGCGTACACTCAACGCCACTGAGCTGGCCGGTGAAATCAGCCGCTTGAACCATTTGAGTCCCTCCCCGATCACTCAATTGGAGCTGGCCGCCGCGCTCGCGCAAACACGCGCCAGCGAAGACTTGCAACGCGCCCTGACGACGGTTCAGAAGGTTGTCGCAGACTCTGCGCCGCAAGCGCAACAGTTGCATCCGTTGGCGCGCCTGCTGGCGACGCACTATGAAGAACGGCGCCGCGCCGAAGACGAGAATCAACGTCAGACGCAGCAGGTGCGCGACGGCCAGAAGCGCATTGACCAACTCAACGAACGCATTGAGCACCTCAACGAACGCATCGAGGCGCTGCGCACGATCGAACGCAGCGTGATCCGTCCGGCCTTACCCGGCAAGGCCCAATAATGAACGCACCGGCCACCCCCTCGACAACGCCCAAAGGGGCGCGCCTGCTGGTCGTTGACGACGACCCCGATCTGCTGCGCCTGCTCTCGCTGCGCCTGGAAGCGGCGGGCTACCGTGTCACGGCAGTCACTTCGGCCGAATCCGCGCTGACGCAGTTGGAGGTCGAACACCCGCAACTGGTGCTCAGCGACGTGCGCCTGCCTGGGCGTGACGGGCTGGCGCTGTTCGACAAGATCCGCCAGAGCCATCCGGCGCTGCCGGTCATTCTGCTGACCGCGCACGGCACCATCCCCGATGCGGTTGAAGCCACTGCACGCGGCGTGTTCTCGTACCTGACCAAGCCCTACGACGCGCGCGAGCTGCTCGACAAAATCGCCCAGGCACTGGCGTTGTCGGCCCCGGCCGTGCAGCCCGGCCCGAGCGGCGATGAACAATGGCGCGCCGAGATCGTCAGCCGCAGCACGCGCATGGCCGAAGTACTGGCCGAAGCGCGCATGGTCGCCCAATCCGACGCCAGCGTGCTGCTGCGCGGCGACAGCGGTACCGGCAAGGAACTGCTGGCGCGCGCCATCCACCGCGCCAGTGCGCGTGCGGTCCAACCCTTCGTCGCGGTCAATTGCGGCGCAATCCCCGAGGCGCTGCTCGAATCGGAGCTGTTCGGCCACGTCAAGGGCGCCTTCACCGACGCCGTGGCCAACCACAAGGGCTTGTTCCAGCAAGCCGATCACGGCACGCTGATGCTCGACGAGATCGGCGATATGCCCCCCGCACTGCAAGTCAAGCTGCTGCGTGTGCTGCAAGACCGCGCGGTGCGCCCGCTGGGGGCAAGCCAATCGATCGCGGTCGATGTGCGAATCATCTCGGCCACCCACCGCGACCTCGAAACGGCGATGCAGACCGGGCAGTTCCGCGAGGACCTGTATTACCGCCTCAACGTCGTCACGCTCACGCTGCCGCCGCTGGCCGCGCGGCGCGAGGACATCCCGCTGCTGGCCAATCACTTCCTGCAAAAGATGGCCACCAAGTACGGCAAGCGCCTGTCGGGCTTCGCGCCCGAAGCCCTCAAGGCCCTGGCCGCCGCGCCGTGGCCGGGCAACGTACGCCAGTTGTACAACGTGGTCGAACAGGCGTGCGCGCTGGCCGGTGCGCCGCTGGTGCCGCTGGCGCTGGTGCAACGCGCACTGCGCGTACCGGGCGTGGAAGTGCAAACCTACGCACAAGCCAAACAGCGTTTCGAGCGCGATTACCTGATCGGCCTGCTCAAGATGACGGACGGCAATGTCGCCGACGCCGCCTGCCTGGCTGACCGTAACCGCACCGAGTTTTATCGCTTGTTGCAGAAGCATGAACTGACGCCCGGATTGTTCAAATTGGACCCTCCCGAGGCGTCGGGCGGCTCTGTCGCTGAAGGGCGACAGGACTAAGCCCTTGATTCATTGAGCATCAGATGCAAGGCTGCAAAGCCTTGTCGTGATCCGGCGACAAAAACCGGTGACTTTCACCGGTCCAACCCACCTCAGCCCCCTAAAGTTCTCCCGGAAGAAAAATAACTTGTTGATTTTAAATAATATTTAAAATCTGGCCCGATGTTTGCTTTATTGAGGGCATGACTACCTTTTCCAGCCCTCTCCTTGCATCGCGTTCGCCACGCGCTGGTTTGCGTCAGAAAGCTTTCTTTCCGGTGTATTCGCCAAGCGCCAGCATGCTCCAGAGCGCGCACCGTCAATTCGACAACGTCGCCAACGATTGCGTTTTTAAACGCCTGCCCTCCATCGGCGACATTGCCCCACGCGAGACCAGACGCGGTTGAACCGGATTTTTCTGCCACAGGAACCCACGGCGTCACGGGTTGGCGCGATCGTGGTGTCCCGCCGGCAACGCGCCGCTTTGCGTCCTGTTGTGCAAGCACCGCCTTCACATCGCTGGCATCTCGCTCTTGCGCAGTGAGACGGGGTTATCCGATGGGTGATGCGTGGCAACGGGGTATTTTCCGGGCGTTCGTGCAGGAACGAGGCTCCCCGCAAGCGCTTCCCGCGCTCAGTCAGCCCGCCCGGCCCGCTCCATCGGCCTCAAGTTCTATTCAAAATTGCCCCGGTATAAAGTCGGCCCCGTTGGCCCTGCGTTTGTGCAACGCTGCTATCGCGCATGATGCATAGCGCTATGAATGGGTGATCCTGGGGAGCTGTCTCAAACGCCCAGTTCGCCCAGAAAGGGGATGCGCCCTAAGCTACCCGCCGCAGCCGGGACGCCATTGCACAGGGGCACAAGGCCAAGCTGAGGGCCAAACCAGCCTATGGGATCAAGGAAAGACGGCCACGACCCCCACGCCAACCGCCCAAATACGCGCAAACCCGGCCCCGGAGACGCTCAACTCAAGCGCTATAGAGGGATGGGGAAGGGCAGGATGGGAGCGCCGATTGCGCAAACAACCGCGTTTGACCGAAACGCCCTTCAACGCAAGAGGATTAAGCGGTCAAACGCAAGCCGGCCGCATTACGGCGACGGCTTCTTGTTTTGTTGTTGTTGCTGCTGCTGCTCCTCGCGGATACGCCGGCGAAAAAAGATAACCAGAAAGCCGCCCATGCAAATAATGAAACAGATGACGAACAGACTGAGCAAGCCAACGTCCGTTGTGAACAAAATATGCCATGCCATAGGAACTCCTTCAGTGAAATGACCACGCCGGTCATGGTGATATTTTTCACTCAGAAGTATCCCGGATATCCCGACATTTATCAAGACAAAAGAACTTTTACGTCTTGCGCGATATCCTGAGCGCTCTGGCCAAAGCGCACATACAACCTCAAATGTCCTTGCGGATCGTAGATATAGTCAGCCGCCGAATGATCCATCGAATAGCTTGTGGGTGTCGGCCCAGGCGCTTTTTTGTAATAAACCTTGAAATCCCTGGCCAGCGCAAGCAACTGCGGCGGCGTGGGGATGAGCGCAATGAAGCTGGGATCGAAAGCCGCCATATACGCTTGCATCACCGCGGGCGTATCGCGTTCGGGATCCACCGTAATGAACAGCACCTGAAGCCGATCGCCGTCTTTACCGAGCAAGGTTTTGACCTCTTTCATTGTGCTCATCGTGGTCGGGCAAACATCCGGGCATTGCACGTAGCCAAAAAACAGCACCACCACTTTGCCCCTGAAATCGGCCAGCGTGCGCACGCGGCCCTGGGCATCGGACAAGGAAAAGTCGCGCGCATAGTCAGCGCCTGTGATGTCCAGCGCGTGAAACTTCCGGCTCCAGCAGCCCGCGAGCAGGGCCGTGGCACCGACCAGGGTGCATTGCAAAAGGTTGCGGCGGTTCATGGCCGAAATTCTAGGGCGGGACAGACTGCCGGCGCAGCCACGTACGGCCCTGCCGCGCCATCTCTGCGAAAATAGGCCGATGTTTACCGGCATCATTACCGGCATGGGGCGCATCGTCGCCGTCCATGATCTCGGAAGTTCTTCGTCGCACGGCAAGCGCCTGCACATCTCAACACCGGCGGGCTACCTTGAGGGCGTCGGGCTGGGTGACAGCATCGCACTCAATGGCGCCTGCATGACGGTCACCACGCTCGATCCCGCCCAGCAGCAGTTCACTATCGATATTTCCGCCGAATCGCTGGCCAAAACCACTGGGCTGGCCGAGGCGGGCCAGCGCATCAACCTGGAAAAGGCGCTGCGCGCGGGCGACCGGCTGGGCGGACACATTGTCTCCGGGCACGTCGACGGCATCGGCCATGTGCGCCGCTTTGCGCCGGTGGGCGAGAGTTGGGATTTGTGCATACTCGCGCCGCCGCCGCTGGCGCGCTTTCTCGCCTACAAAGGCTCTCTGACCGTCAATGGCGTGAGCCTGACGGTCAATCACGTGCACGACCTGCCCGAGGGTTGCGAAATCAGCATCAACCTGATCCCGCACACGGTACAAAACACCGCGCTGGGTGATTTGCGCGCAGGCGGAGCGGTCAATCTCGAAATCGACACGGTGGCTCGTTATGTCGAGCGCATGCTGCAAACCGGCGCTATTCCCTCCCCGGCCACCCTATCCCCTGTATCTGAAAAAACGTCATGAACGCCTCCGTTTCTATTCTCAAAAACACACTCGAACCGGCCCCCATTTCGCCGGTCGAAGACATCGTCGCCGAATTGCGCGCCGGCCGTATGGTGATCCTGGTCGATGAAGAAGACCGCGAAAACGAAGGCGACATCGTCATCGCCGCCGACCATGTCACGCCCGAGGCGATCAACTTCATGGCGCGCCACGCGCGCGGCCTGGTCTGCCTGACGCTGACGCGCTCGATCTGCGAGCGCCTGCACTTGCCGCCGATGGCCGCGCGCAACGGTACCCGCTACGCGACCGCCTTCACCGTTTCGATCGAGGCCGCGCAAGGCGTCACCACCGGCATCTCGGCGGCCGACCGCGCGCACACCGTGCGCACCGCCATTGCGCCCAACGCCAAACCGTCCGATCTGGTGCAGCCTGGCCACGTCTTTCCGATTCAGGCCGTCGATGGCGGCGTGCTCATGCGCGCGGGCCACACCGAGGCGGGTTGCGATTTGGCCGCCATGGCCGGCTGCGCGCCGGCGGCGGTCATCTGCGAGGTGATGAACGAGGACGGCACCATGGCGCGGCTCCCCGATCTGCGCCTGTTCGCAACACAGCACAACATCAAGATCGGCACCATCGCCGCACTGATCGAACACCGCAGCCAGACCGAAACGCTGATCGAGGAAGTGGGCCGCCGCCCGATGCCCACGCGCTGGGGCACGTTCGAGACCATCGCCTTCCGCGACAAGCCCAGCGGCGGCCTGCACCTTGCGCTGATCCAAGGGGCCTGGCAACCGGGGGACACGGTGCCGGTGCGCGTACACGAGCCCCTGTCCGTACTGGACGCGCTCGAACTCAATCGCCCGGGACATGCGTGGGCTCTGGACGCGAGTCTGGCCTACATCGCCCGCACCGGGTACGGCGTCGCGGTGCTGCTCAACTGCGGCGAAAGCAGTACACGACTGCTCGAAAAATTCAATACCGCTCCGACGGCATCGGCATCGGCAACAGCATCGCAGGCGCCCGGCGCGCCCGCGCCCATCGACCTGCGCAGCCACGGCATCGGGGCGCAAATCCTGCGCGCCTGCGGCGTACACAAGATGACCATCCTGGGCACGCCGCGCCGCATGCCGAACCTGGCGGCAGGCTTCAGCCTGGAAATCGCGGGCTACGTGCCGCAGGAACAGGACTGAATCCAATCTTGGACTTCGTTTCACCAAAACATGGTTTTGACGAACCGAAGTCCAAGGAACCCCATCTGACCGCTTGTTATCTTTTTGAACAAACCATGCAAGGCGCAAACAAAGGAATCGAAACCGCACTCAATGGCCAGGGGCTGCGCATAGGCATCGTCCAGGCACGTTTCAACGCGGACATCACCGACGCGCTCGCGCGCGCTTGTCTGGACGAGCTCAAAGCGCTGAACGTGCGCGAAACGGACATCACGCACCTGCGCGTACCCGGCGCGCTCGAAATACCCGTGGCACTGCAAGCCTTGGCGCAGCGCGGCGATTGCAACGCGCTGATTGCGTTAGGCTGCGTGATTCGCGGCCAGACCTATCACTTCGAACTGGTCGCCAATGAATCGGCTGCACAGGTCAGCCGCATCGCGCTCGACCACGGTGTGCCGGTCGCCAACGCCATCCTGACCACCGAAGACCACGCACAAGCCATCGCCCGCCAGGATGAAAAAGGCCGGGATGCCGCGCGCGTATCGGTCGAAATGGCCTGCTTATTACAGGCGCTCGCATGAACGCTGCCACTCCAAACCCAGGCGCCAAGCCGGCCCAAGCCCCCCGTACGCTGCGCAAAGCATCGGCCAAATCGGCACGTACCCGCGCGCGCGAGTTCGCCTTGCAGGCGCTGTACCAACATCTGGTGGGCCGCAACGCGGCCGATTCGATCGATGCCTTCACGCGCGATCTGTCTGGTTTTCACAAGGCCGATGCCGTGCATTACGACGCCTTGCTGCACGGCGTGATTGCCCAGGCCGAAGGGCTTGATGCGCTGATCGTTCCGCTGCTGGACCGCCGCCTGATCGAGATCTCGCCCATCGAGCACGCGGCGATGTGGATCGGCGCCTATGAACTCCAGCACTGCCCCGACATCCCCTGGCGCGTGGTGCTCAACGAATGCATCGAACTGGCCAAGTCCTTTGGCGGCGCCGATGGGCACAAATACGTCAACGCGGTGCTCAACGGGCTGGCGCCCACGCTGCGCCCGGTGGAGGTTCAAGCCGATCGCGCGCATGCGCGCGCCAACATGGCCCGCCCAGCGGAACCCCAAGAAAAGCCGCAGACATGAAAATTTCCGCACGTGCCCGGGCGATCGAGCCGTTCTACGTGATGGAGGTTGCCAAGGCCGCATCGACGCTTGCGCGCGAGGCCGCGCACGGACGCGAGCCGATGATCTTTCTGAACATCGGCGAGCCTGATTTCACCGCACCGCCACCAGTGCAGGAAGCCGCGGCACGCGCGGTACGCGAGGGGCGCACGCAATACACCGAAGCGCTGGGCCTGCCCGCGCTGCGCGAACGCATCAGCCACTGGTACGCGCGGCGTTTCGGCATCGACGTGCCGGCGCGGCGCATCGCCGTCACAGCGGGCGCATCAGCCGCCTTGCAACTGGCCTGTCTGGCGCTGATCGACGCGGGCGACGAAATCCTGATGCCTGACCCGAGCTACGCCTGCAACCGCCATTTCGTCAGCGCCGCCGATGGCCGTGCGGTGCTGATACCGGCGAGCGCCGGCGAACGTTTCCAGTTGAGCGCGGCCAAAGTCGAGGCCGCCTGGGGCGCGCGCACGCGCGGCGTCCTGCTGGCCTCGCCTTCAAATCCAACCGGCACTTCGATCGCGCCCGATGAATTGCGCCGCATCCACGAAGCCGTGACACGCCGCGGCGGCGTCACGCTGATCGATGAAATCTATCTGGGCCTCTCCTACGAAGAACGCTACGGCCACAGCGCGCTGGCGATCGACGACCAGATCATCAGCATCAACAGCTTCAGCAAATACTTCAATATGACCGGCTGGCGCTTGGGCTGGCTGGTCGTACCCGAGGCGCTGATGCCCGCGCTGGAGCGGCTGGCACAAAACCTGTTCATCTGCGCCAGCACCGTCGCGCAATATGCCGCGCTGGCCTGTTTCGAGGAGCAAAGCCTGAGCGAATACGAGCGCCGTCGCGGCGAATTCAAGGCACGGCGCGATTGGTTTATCCCGCAGCTGGAACACGCCGGTTTTCAAGTCCCCGTGGTGCCCGATGGCGCCTTCTACGCCTGGGCCGATTGCAGTGCGCTGGCGGCGCGGCTGGGCGTGACCGGGAGTTGGGATTTCACTTTCGAGCTGATGCGGCGCGCGCATCTGGCGGTCACGCCCGGACGCGACTTCGGCAACGCCGACACCGGGCGCTTCGTGCGCTTTTCCACCGCCAGTTCGATGGCACACCTGCGCGAGGCGATCGAGCGCCTGCGCTCCTTGGGTTGATCGGCCTCGATCGACCGATGACGGGAACCGAGCCTATCTTCTTCGAACGCCCCATCGCACCACATCCAGCCCACCATGCCACCGGCAACACAACCCGCAACGATGCGCGAGCCCCCCAATAACCCGCACAGCGCGGCCATTCCCGGTGCCGGCGCGCCCCCGCCGGCTTTACCGCACCGCCAACCGCTGGAGACACTGAAGACACCGCAGGCGTGCGACGCTGAAAGCGCTTTCACCGGCGATGATTTCAACTTTCTGATCCGTGTCTATTGGGAAGACACCGATGCCGGCGGCATCGTGTTCTACGCCAATTACCTGAAGTTCATGGAACGCGCGCGCACCGAGTGGTTGCGTTCGCTGGGCATCGCGCAACAACGCCTGCGCGAAAGCACCGGCGGGATGTTCGTCGTGAGTCAAGCGCATATCCAGTACCATCGCCCTGCACGGCTAGACGATCGCCTCCTGGTGACAACCCGCTTGAGCCGGCTTGGCGCGGCCTCCATGACCGTCGCCCAGTGCGTGTTCGGCCCCATTGAAGAAACCGCGCAAGAGCGCACCCAGGAACACCCCGTGAAGGCCGCAGAGCCGGGGCAAAATCGGTTTTTTGCTCCTGACGGGCAGGCGGTTGCCTTACTGTGCGGAGGCGATATCCGCATCGGCTGGGTCAATGCCAAGACGCTACGGCCCGCACGCATTCCCTGTGCAATCACGGCAACCCTGGCGCGCCGGCAGGATTGCATTTCATAAACTTCCGCACTATGAACCAAGACTTCTCGATCATCTCCCTCATTCAGCACGCAAGCTTTGTCGTGCAGATCGTCGTCGCGTTACTCGCGGTAGTCTCGATCGTCAGTTGGGCGGCCATCCTGCGAAAAATATTCGCGCTCAAGCGCACCCACTCGCTGAACGACGAATTCGAACGCGGCTTCTGGTCAGGCACCAGCCTGAACGAACTGTTCGCCTCCGCGGCGCAGAACGCCCGCCATGCCGGGCCGATGGAGCGCATCTTCGCCAGCGGCATGCGCGAATACCAGAAACTGCGCGAGCGCCACATCAGTGACCCCGGCACGCTGCTCGATGGCGCCCAGCGCGCCATGCGCGCGAGTTTTCAGCGCGAGATGGACGCGATCGAAACCAACCTTTCGTTTCTGGCCACGGTCGGCTCGGTCTCGCCTTACGTGGGCCTGTTCGGCACCGTCTGGGGCATCATGCACGCCTTCACCGGCCTGGCCAGCCTGACGCAGGTGACGCTGTCCACCGTCGCCCCGGGCATCGCCGAAGCGCTCGTGACCACCGCCATCGGCCTGTTCGCCGCCATTCCAGCGGTCATCGCCTACAACCGTTTCGCGCGCACAATCGACAGAATATCGATTGCGTTGGAAACCTTCATTGAGGAGTTCTCCAACATCCTGCAACGCAATCTTTCGGCACAGTCAACGCAGATGGCTCAAACGGCTCAAACGGCGCAGCCGGCCAACACCGGCATGGATTACAACCACTGAACCTCAAGGAGGACGCCCATGCCCGCTGTGATCTCCCGCGGCCGCGGCCGCCGTACGATCAACGAGATCAATATGGTCCCGTTCATCGACGTGATGCTGGTGTTGCTGATCATCTTCATGGTGACCGCGCCGCTGATTACGCCCAGCGTGATTGACCTGCCCAGCGTCGATCGCGCCAATCGGGAGCCCGACAAGCCGATCCAAATCCTCATCAAAACCGACCATGAAGTGCAGATCAAGCAAAGCTCTGCCGCCACGGGCGCAAGCAAGACCGTACCGATCGACATGGCCGAGGTAGGCCAAGCCGCCAAAGCGGCGCAAAACGGCGATGCCACACGCCCGGTGGTCATCAGCGCGGACAAGTCGGTCAAATATGAAACCGTGATCAAAGCCATGAACCGGCTCAAGCGCGCGGGTATCGAGCGCGTCGGACTGTCGGTGCAAACCACGGAAGGCCGGTGAGGCGACCGTGCAGCAGGTTCTAACCAACGACCACCGTCCCGAATTCGCGCCGCCGCCCCAGCGCGGTACGCTGCGCGCGCTGATCCTGGCGCTGATCGCGCACGCACTGCTGATCGCTGCATTGACCTGGGGCCTGCACTGGCGCAACGACAGCGGCGAGGCGGTTGAAGCCGAGCTGTGGTCAAACACCGTGCAACAAGCGGCCCCCGCAGCGCCCACCGTACCCACGCCAACACCGGCGCCGCCACAACCGCAACCAGAAACCTCGCCGCCGCCGCCGCCGCGTGTCGCTCCCACGCCCAAGCCATCTTCCACGCCCGACATCGCGCTTGAGCGCGAGAAAAAGCGCCAGCAAGAAAAACAACGGCAGGAGCAAGAAAGAGAACAGCAAGAAAAGCAACAACAGCAGAAAAAACAGCGCGAGCAAGAACAAGCCGCGCGCGAGAAAGCCGAACAGGACAAAGCGCAGCAGCAAAAAGAAGAACAACAAAAAGCAGCGCTGCAAAAACGCGCCAATGAGAAAAAACTCCAGGCCACCAAAGACCGCGAGGACCGCCTGCGCCAACTCCAAGCCCTCGCGGGAACGGGAAACAGCAGCGCCACCGGCACCGCCGCGCAATCCTCGGGGCCCTCGGCGGGCTATGGTGCGCGCGTTGCAGCCGCCGTACGGCGGCACCTGCATTACTCACCCACCAGCGACAACCCGCGCGCTGAATTCAATGTGCGTGTTGCTGCCGACGGAACCATCCTCAGCGCCAGCCTCAGCAAATCCAGCGGTGTCCCCTCCTGGGATGACGCCGCCCAACGCGCTTTGCTCGCCACCCAGAAAATGCCGCCCGACATTGATGGGCGCGTCCCTTCCGAATTCATCGTGGGATTGACGCCCAACGATTGATGCGCCTAAAAACGGCAGCGGCCTGGCCCTGAGCGCGAATTCGCCGATCTCCTTGGGTTCCGATACTCGCGGGTTGCAGTACCCGGAACACAGAGCAAAGGGGAATCCGGTGCGCCTCACCCTTCGTAAACCACCGCCGCGCTCCCGCTATCGGCCTGCGCGACCCAACTGGCGAGTGCGGCATCACTGGGGAAAAAACGCGCTTGTTCACCCAGTTGCAACTCGACGCGCGCGCCTTCACGCCGCAGCGCCAGGCGTACCGTGAGCCCCTGGCGCTGTTCGCAGCCATACTCATCTTGCTCGATGTGCGCCGGGAAATCGCGCAGCAGCCGCGTGATGTCAGGCACCTTGGCGTTGACCGCCACATGCAGGAATTTGCCGAAGCGGCAGCGCGCACTGGGCAAATCGCAGATTTTTTGCACGTTCAGGCGCGGATCAAAACCGCCGCGCCCCGGCTGCAGGCGGGCGTTGACGATCACCAGAGCGTCGTCCTTGAGCTGATTGCGGCAGGCCTCGAACAAGGCTTCATCGACCGTGGCCTCGATGCTGGCCGTGGCGTCGTCGAGCTTGAAGATCGCCAGACGCCCGCGCTGGCCGTTGACAAAGCGCAGTTCGCTGACGATGCCGGCAATCCATTGCGGCTCGCGGCTGTCGATCAAATCGGCGATCCGGCGTTTGCAAAAGCGCCGCACCTCCTGTGCCACCTCGTCGAACAGGTGGCCCGAGAGGTAAAAACCAATCGCGCTTTTCTCGTTCATCAGGCGCTCGCGCACGCCCCAGGGCGTGGCCAAGGCCAGTTCGGGTTCTTGCGAGGCGGATCCGTATTCGCTGTCACCGAAGATATCGGCCTGCCCCGCGTTGGCAGCGGCGGCGTTGGCGAACTCAAACGCGCGGTCGACCGAGGCCAGCAACACGGCACGGTTGGGCTGCAAAGTATCCCAGGCACCGGCCTTGATGAGCGCCTCCACCACGCGCTTGTTGATGCGCTGCCGATCCATGCGCATGCAAAAGTCATACAGGCTCTTGAACGGCCCGCCCTGCGCGCGCGTGCGCACGATGGCTTCGATGGCCATTTCACCGGTGCCCTTGATGGCCCCCAGCCCGTAGCGAATCACTTTGTCGCTGACCGGCTCGAAGCGGTAGCCGCCCCGGTTGATGTCCGGCGGCTCAAAGCGGATACCGAAGTTCTTGCACGCATCCTCGAACAGCGTCTTGAGCTTGTCGGTATCGTCCATTTCCACCGTCATGTTGGCGCAAAAGAATTCCGCCGTGTAGTGCACCTTGAGCCAACCGGTGTGATAGGCCAGCAGCGAGTAGGCGGCCGCGTGCGATTTGTTGAACCCATAGCCGGCGAACTTCTCCATCAGGTCGAAGACCTCATCGGCCTTGTCCTGCGCGATGCCGTTGCCGGCCGCGCCGGCGCGGAAAGTTTCACGCTGCTTGGCCATCTCCTCGGGCTTTTTCTTGCCCATCGCGCGGCGCAGGAGGTCGGCCCCGCCCAGGCTGTAGCCCCCCAGAATCTGAGCAGTCTGCATGACCTGCTCCTGATAAACCATGATGCCGTAGGTTTCCTCCAGAATCTCGGCCAGCCGCGGATGCGGGTACTCGACCGGCTCGCGTCCGTGTTTGCGCGCGATGTAGCTGGGAATCAGATCCATCGGCCCCGGGCGGTACAGCGCATTGAGCGCGATCAAATCTTCCAGCCGCGTCGGCCGCGCGTCGCGCAACATGCCCTGCATTCCACGCGATTCGAACTGAAACACCGCTTCGGTCAGGCCGTCGCTAAAAAGCTTGTAGGTGGGCGCGTCGTCCAGCGCGATGTGCTCGAACGCGAAGTGCGCCTGATCCTGGTGGCGCTGGACGATGAACGCCTTGGCCAGCTCCAGAATCGTCAGCGTTGCCAGCCCGAGAAAGTCGAACTTGACCAGGCCAATGGCTTCCACGTCGTCCTTGTCGAACTGGCTGACCGCCGCGTCGCTGCCGGGCTGCTGATACAGCGGACAGAAGTCGGTGAGCTTGCCCGGCGCGATCAGCACGCCGCCGGCATGCATGCCCAGGTTGCGCGTCAACCCTTCGAGCTTTTGCGCGAACTCGATCAGGGTCTTGACCTCCTCCTCCTTCTCAACGCGCGCGGCCAGTTGCGGCTCGGCCTTGATCGCCTCGGCAATGGTGATGTGCTGCCCCGGCTTGTTGGGGATGAGCTTGCTGATACCGTCGCAGAAGGTATAGCTCATATCCAGCACGCGCCCGACATCACGGATCGCCGCGCGCGCGGCCATGGCGCCGAAAGTCACGATCTGGCTGACCGCAGCGCGTCCGTATTTGTCTTTGACGTACTCGATGACGCGGTCACGGTTGGTCTGGCAAAAATCCACGTCGAAGTCGGGCATCGACACCCGCTCCGGATTCAGGAAACGCTCGAACAGCAGCTTGTAGCGCAACGGATCGAGATCGGTAATGTTCAGCGCATAAGCCACCAGCGAGCCCGCGCCGGAGCCGCGCCCCGGCCCGACCGGGCAACCATGGGTCTTGGCCCAGTTGATGAAATCGCTCACGATCAGAAAGTAGCCCGGGAAATCCATCTTCAAGATGGTGTCGATCTCGAACTCCAGCCGCTCCTGGTAGTGCGCCCGCGTCTGCTCGCGTTGGGCGGCATCGGGGTAGCGCTGCGCCAGGCGCGCCTCCAGGCCCTCCTGCGCCGCAAGGCGAAAGTAGCTCTCGATACTGTGCCCCGCGGGCACCGGAAAGTCAGGCAGGCGCGATTTACCCAGCGTGAGCGTGAGATTGCAACGCTTGGCAATCTCCACCGTGTTGGCGATGGCGCTGGGCACATCGGCGAACAACCGCTCCATCTGCGCCGCCGGCTTGAAATACTGCTCGGGCGTGAAACGCCGAACGCGCCGGGGATTGCCCAGAATCTCGCCCTCGGCGATGCACACGCGCGCCTCGTGCGCCTCATAGTCCTGCGCCGTCATAAACTGCACCGGATGCGTGGCCACCACCGGCAGATGCAGCCGCGCGGCCAACTGCGCCGCCGCGTTCACATGCGCTTCGTCATCCGCGCGGCCGGCGCGCTGCAGCTCGATATAAAAACGCTGCGCAAAGATGCCCGCGAGCGTGTGCGCAATTTCAGCCGCATACCGGTCGCCCGCGCCGCCCTGCAACAACGGTGCGCCCAATGGCCCGGCCTGCGCGCCGGACAGCAGGATCAGCCCCGCATTGAGTTCGCGCAACCAGTCCAGCTTGCACACCCCTTGGGCTTGACCGCGCGCCACGTTACGCGTCCACGCGCGCGTGAGCAGTTCGCAAAGATTCAGATAGCCTTGCGCGTCCTGCACCAGCAACAGCACACGCGGCGGCGCCTGAACGGGGGTCTCCGCGAGCATCGGGGCACTGCCGCCGGCGCCGCCGCCGAGCCCTTCGAGCAAAACCTCCGCGCCCAGCAAGGGCTTGACTCCCGCGCCGCGGGCCTGCTTGTAGAACTTGAGCGCACCGAACAGATTGTTCAGATCGGTCATCGCCAGCGCGCCCTGTCCGTCGGCAGCCGCAGCCTGAACCACTTCATCGATCCGGTTCGTGCCATCGGCGACGGAAAACTCTGTGTGCAGGCGTAGATGTACAAACATACAGAAAATTATAGGAACGCCGTTCACTCAGGGTCCACCCAGGGTACGCCCAGGGGCTGAACCGCGCACGAACAACCCGGTTTCATACCCAGATCCGTCTCACGGCGCCCCGCGCGAACAGCGTCTTGGAGCGCAAAGACGGGGCCCGCTCAGGCCGGTTGATCCGCGCCGCGCGCAACCGGCGCCGCGATGCGCGGATCAGCGATTTCTGCGTCGCTCAAATAACAGCCCGGGTCTTCGGCCCAGGCGTCACCGCTGGCCGCGTAGGCGCGCGAGCGCGTGTTGCCGTTGCAAATATCGCGCTGCGGACAGGTGCCGCAGCGGCCCTTGAGCGGACGCGGGCGGCGGTTCAGGCCCGCCATCAGCGGGTCGGCGCGGTCGGCCCAGATCTCGCCGAAGGGCCGTTCGCGCACATTGCCCACCGACACCTGCCACAGCATCGTGTCCGGGTGCACGTTGCCGAGGTTGTCGATGTTGGCGACGTTCACGCCGCTGGCGTTACCGCCCCAGTTGACCAGGCGCGCGCGCATGTCGGCGATGCGATCAGGAAAGCGCTGTGCGATCCAGCGCAGCAGATAGACGCCATCGGCATCGTTGTTGCCGGTGACGAAATCACCGGCCTCGCCGCGCTGCGCGCGCGCCCAGACGTGCTCGAACAGCCCGTCCAGCGCGGCGCGCGTGGCGCGGTGTTGCGCGGTTTCGCGCCGGTGGCTGCGCGCCCGGCCCGCGTAGTTGAAGTGCGAGAGGTAGAACTTGTCGATGCCCTCGGCCTCGGTCAGCGCCACCACGGCGGGCAGTTCGTGCGCGTTGGCTTCGGTCAGCGTCATGCGCACGCCCGCGCGCAGGCCCGCGTCGCGCGCGCGGCGGATGCCGGTCAGCGCGTCGGCAAAGGCATCGGCGTGGCGGCGGAAGCGGTCGTGCGTGGCTTGCAGGCCGTCGAGGCTGACGCCGACGTAATCGAAGCCGATCTGTGCCAGCCGCCGCGCGTGTTCATCGGTGAGCAGGGTGCCGTTGGACGACAGC
This sequence comes from Burkholderiaceae bacterium, assembly GCA_031285125.1. Taxonomy (GTDB): domain Bacteria; phylum Pseudomonadota; class Gammaproteobacteria; order Burkholderiales; family Burkholderiaceae_C; genus JAITWT01. The sequence goes on from JAITWT010000019.1 coordinate 25,387, forward strand.
GACAGGTGAAAACCCAGTGCCTTGGCGCGCGTTGCGATTTCGGCCAGATCGGCGCGCAGCAGCGGCTCGCCGCCCGAGAGGATCAGCGCGGGCACGCGCGCGGCGCGCAGTTGGTCAAGCACGGCCAGCGCTTCGGCGGTGGTCAGCTCGCCCTTGAAATCGACGTCGGCGGAGGTCGAGTAGCAATGCAGGCAGTTGAGGTTGCAGCGGCGGATCAGGTTCCAGATCACCACCGGGCCGGGCGGCTTGCGCGCGGGCGCGATCGGCGGGTTGTCGCGCAGGGCTTCCATGAAACGGGACAGACGGAACATAGGGTCAGCGCCACGGAAGCGGGCTCGGTGGGAACCCGTGGTTTTTGCGCCATGGCACCATCGCTTTGGGTTGAAACAAAAATCGCTGAGTGTGCATCCAAAGCCCTCTAACGAGGTTGGGGTTGGGGTAGGGGCGGCCCGATGCGCAGCCCGGTTTTTTTGAGCACGCGCGTGGACCACAGCACGTCGCTGGCACGGCAGGCGCTGCCGAGACTGTGCGCAAGCTGTTCGATCTGGGGCACGGCGTCTGCACGTGTGTGCGCATGAATCATCGCAAACAAGTTATAGGGCCACTCCGGCCGATAGCGCGGACGGCGGTAACAGTGGCTGACGAAATGCAGCGCGCCGATGCGCGCACCCAGCGCATCGACCTGCGCATCATCGACATCCCACACCGTCATGGCGTTCGCGCGCCAGCCCAGCCGGTAGTGATGCGGCACGGCGCCGATGCGGCGCAGCAGGCCGCGCGCGCGCATGGAGGAAAACCGCGCCATCACGGCGGACTCGGTGCGGTGCAACTGCTCAGCCAGCGCCTGATACGGCGCGGGCAGCAGGGGCAGACCGGCCTGGGAGCAGTGAATCAACGCGCGATCGAAGGCGGGATCGGGGGCGTGATCGGGGTCGGCATCAAAGTCGCCGCCCTCCCCCGTGAGCGCGCAGGGCGGGCCCGCCGTATCGAAGCGCACGAAGGGTTCGGATGACGCCCCTGGGACATACGGAATCGGCGGTACCGGCGACACCGGCAAATAAAGATCGACAAAAAATTCGCGCTCCTTCGGAAAGGCCAGCACGGCAACGCCGGCATCGGCCTGGATGCGCGCGATCACTGCGGGCAGGGCCTCGGCGCGTTCGAGCGCGAGCACGAACCACAGGTTCAGGTGATGCGTGCGTTCGTAGTTGTGCGCGACTTCGGGGTGCGCATTGATGGCGGCAATGACCGCATCCAGCCGCGCCGCGTCCGCATGGCAAGCGCACAGCACGAAGCGCCCGCCCGCGCGCTCGATCTGAAACAGCGGCCCGAAGCGCGTCAGCAGGCCGCGCGCAAGCAGGCCGCGCAAGCGCCCGATCAACGTGGTCTCGTCCGTCCCCAGGGCTTGCGCGGCTTGCGCGTAAGGACGCGGGCTCAGAGGGAAACCGCGCTGCAGCGTGTTGATGATGCGGCGGTCCAGCGCATCGAGCGTGCTCAACGCATCGAATGCATCGGGCCCTCCGGGCCTTTCGAAGGCTTCAGATGCTTCAGATGCTTCAGGCACATCGTGTCGCGCACGCATGGCCGGGGCAGCGGCGGCGTCTGTCATGACGGGGCGGCCGGCGATGACGCCGCCGATGGCGTCGAAGGGGCGCACGGGGCCGGCCGCTCCGGTTCACCGGCATAGCGCATCCCGCGCTGCTTGTAGCAGGTCTGACCGGCCAGTATGCAGTGCGGCGCGGCACCGGCCTGCGCCAGTTGCTGCAAGAATTGTTCGGCCTGCTGCGCGTCACGCGGGTGCAGCATCACGAACAGGTTGTAGGGCCAGCCGGCGCCCCGGCGCGGACGGCGGTAGCACAGGTTCACGCAAGGCAAGCGCGCCAGCCTTGCGCCGAAAGCATCAACCTGATCGTCGGGCCAATCCCAGACGCACATCAGGTTGCGCGCATAGCCGAGCCGCCGGTGGTGCAGCACCACGCCCAGGCGCCGGATGATGCCGCTTTGCCGCCACTGCGCCAGTCGCGCGAGCGTTGCGCCGGGCGCCATTCCCGCGCGCCGCGCCAGTTCGTCGTACGGACGCGGCGTGAGGGCCAAGCCGTCTTCGAGCGCGCCGATCAAACGCCAGTCCTGCGCGCCGAGCTGGGGACGCGCAAGCGCGGTCACCGCGCGCGGCCTGCGCAACGCGGCAGATGCGGCCTCCGCATCCGGCCCGAGCGCAAAACCCAAGTCGATATGAAATTCGCGCTCCAACGGCAAATCCAGCGGCGTTTGACCGGCCGCTTCGGCGATTTCGCGCAGCGCGGCATCGAGGCGTTCACGCGCGCGCGCGCCGATCACAAACCAGAGGTTGTAGGCGTGCCCCTCGCGCGCGTAGTTGTGGCTGACGGCCGGATGCGCACTGACCCGGCGGGCGAGCGCATCGAGCCGCGCCGGATCGAGCGCGAGCGCGGCCAGCGTGCTGGCGCCGATGGTGTTGGGCGCGAAAATGGCGCCGATGCGGCTGATGCGCCCCGCCTCCAGATCGCGCGCCAGCAGGCCCAGCAGCGTCTGCTCGGTACAGCCCAGCTGCCGCGCCAACAGGCGGTACGGACGCTCATCGAGCGGAAAGTCGCGCTGCATCGCCGGGCCGTACAGAACGTGCGGGGCGCACAGGGCGTGCGGTGCGTCCAGATCCAGGGTCTGGCCGCCGCTGCCGCAGCGGTTGGGGCGCGCCGCACGGGTATCGGTCAATGTTGCCTCCCCATCACATCCCAAAGCGCTGCGCCCGCGCCGTGAAGAAAATACCACTCGGGTTGTTGATCGGCAGCGTGGCGATGCGTTCGAGTTTCTGCGTATCCCACACTTCCATGCGGTTGTCATCACGGCAGGACAGCCAGACCTGATCGGCCTTGGGCGTGAACTCCATGTGCAGCACGCCGCGGCAAGGCGCCAGCGTTTTGATGACCTTGCGTTGCGCGGTGTCGATCACCTGGACTTTGCCGTTATCGGGGAAAGCAAAGTTGACCCACACTTGCCGCCCGTCGGGGCGTGCGATAGCAAATATCGGCTGCCCCAGCAACGCCACCCGGCCGGCTTGCTGCCAATCGTGCGCCTTGTCGGCCACCAGCACCTCGTGATGGCCGACAGCAGGCAGCCAGACCTGATCCTGCGCCACCGCCCAGCCGCGCAGATGCGGCATTTTGTAAACCGGCAGCCGTTCCCGGCCGCGCCCATAGTCCGAGAGAATTTTGCGCACCGTCAGCGGCGTTTGCCACAAATCGACCAGCGCCATGCCGTCCTCGCCGAACAGGCCGGCCAGATACCAGCGGCCATCGGGCGTGACCAGCGCGTCGTAGGGTTGGCGCCCGGCATCCAGGCGCGTGATGCGGGGATGACGCGGATCGGCAATATCGATGATCCAGATCTGCCCGGCATCAAACAACGCGGCGGCCAGCTTGTGACCGGGCAAATCGGCCAATCCGACCACCTTCGAGCGCTGGCCATCCGGGCCGATCGCCGCAATATCGGCCAGCGGCTCCAGCGTTTGCGCGTCGAACAGGCGAATGCCGCCGGGCTCGTAGTTCTGCGCCGCGACCACCCGCCCATCCTGCGAAACCGCGCCGCCGATGCTGTTGCCCGCCTGCACGATGCGATGGGTGATGCGTGCGCTGAGCAAATCCACGCGCGTCAAACCGCCATCGCGCCCGAACACATAGGCATAGCGTTCATCGCGCGAATACACCACCGAGGCATGCGACAGATCGCCCAAACCCTTGACCACGGCCAGGCGCTGATGGTGCGTGGTATCGATAATTTGGATCGCGCCCGTGGTGCGCTCGATCGCCACCCCCAGATCGCCGGTTCCGCGCAATTCGGCGGCAGCCGCGTTCGCGCCGGCGCCCGCATTCGCCACACCATGGGCAACACCATTTGCATTCGGACTTGCTGGATTTGCTGCATTCGTACTGGCGCCTCCAACGGCGTTCGGGTCATGGGGCGCGGCACAACCGGCGAGCAGCGCGAGGCCCAAACCCCAGCCAGCCCTCAGAATCTTGCGGGTCAGCCCCGCGCGCAAAAAAACGGATGTTGATCGGTGCGTCATGGTGTCGTTGAGGACGAAGCGGGAACGGCGGGAGAGTCAGGAGAAACGGCAGGCGGTGTGCCCGCCTGCAATTGTTCGATCAGCCACTGCGCTTCCCGTTCGGAAAGAAAGGGCGCCCACGGCGGCATGGCGGTGCCGGGACGGCCCTGCAGCACGGTCTGCACCAGGCTTTGCGCCGGCTTGCCCGCCAGCGCCTCGCGCGTGAGCGGCAGACCCAGCCCGCCTTTGAGCGTCAGACCATGGCAGGCGCCGCAATCGTCACGCAGCCAGTGCGCGATCTGCATCTGGCGCGCGGGCAGCGGAGCGGGCACGGGTCCAGACTCGAGCCGGGTCAATGGCCGTGCATGCAGGACCAGGACCCAGGCCAGCGCGAGCAAAAAAAGCAGCCTTTGCAGCCCATTACGCATGAATCGGTGTATAGCATAAATTGCCGATTGATTCGCCCCATGGGCGCTGATTCACTGCGGCTTTCAGAACCTGTTGACGATCTTGGCGTGAGGGGTGCGGGAGGCGGATTGGGATGGGCTGCAAGGCGCAAGCCGCAGCCCATGGCGCGTGCCATGGGCAAGGGTTGCAACGCCGCAGACCGCCCAAGCCCGCGCCCGCACGCTCGCGCCGGGATCGTCAACAGGTTCTTAGCGCTGTTGGCGCGGCCCGGAAACGGCCCCTGCTGAAACGGGAGATTCCGGCCTGAAATTCATCAGGACAGGCCCCCTCGAAACGGCAGTGGACCGCTTGTGATCTTCATGAAAGCCTGATGAGAATATGGGTTGGCGCTACCTCGCTGCGCTTCACCTCTGGGGTGCGGGCACGACGCGCTGGCCGGCACCGTGCTCCAGCGCACCCTGCGGCGTTACCCGTCCTTGCGGACGGCGACGCTCGTTGCATTGCTATGGCTGTGCGGCGGCAGGCACAATCTCCCGGAATTTCTTTCTCTTTCTTATCCTCACTGTGTGCATCGCGCTATCTTGAACCTGCCTTTACCCGCCTCATTCGACCCTGACGCCCCGGAGGACCCCATGCGCCTGGCCCTGGCGCTGGCGCACGCGGTGCGCACGCGCACGCCGCCGAACCCGGCAGTCGGTTGTGTGCTTGTCGATCCGCAAGGGCGCCGGCTCGGCGCGGGGGCCACGCAACCGGCCGGCGGTGCGCATGCCGAGATCATGGCACTGCGTGATGCGGCCTCGCGTGCGCTGCCGGTGCGCGGGGCCACGGCTTATGTCACGCTTGAACCGTGCTCGCACCAAGGCCGCACAGGGCCGTGTTGCGATGCCTTGATTGAAGCGGGTATAGGCAAGGTCGTGGCCGCCATCGGAGACCCGAATCCGCGCGTCGCCGGACAAGGGTTGGCGCGGCTGCGCGCGGCGGGAATTGAAGTCGAAATCGGTTCCGGCGGCGCGGCCAGCCGAGAATTGAACATCGGTTTTTTCAGCCGCATGGTGCGCAACATGCCGTGGCTGCGCATGAAGGTTGCCGCTTCGCTCGACGGCAAAACCGCGCTGAACAATGGCGCAAGCCAATGGATCACCGGCGCCGCGGCGCGCGCCGATGGACACCAATGGCGCGCGCGCGCCGGGGCGATTCTGACCGGCGTGGGAACCGTGCTGGCCGACGATCCGCGGCTGGATGTGCGCGCGAACCCGCCCATGGACACGCCTGTAGATGCGCCTGCAGATATGCCTGCGGATGCGCCGCCGGATTCAACGGGCGCCGCGCCGCGCCAGCCGCCGCTGGTGATTGTTGACAGCCGCCTGCGCACGCCGCCAACGGCACGCCTTTTTGAAACGCCGGGGCGGGCGGTCTGGATTTATTGCGCGCACCCCGATGCGGCCCGGGCGCAAGCGCTTCAGGCCCGTGGCGCTTCGGTGCGCGCGCGGCCCGGCGCACAAGACCAAGTCGATCTGGCCGCCGTGCTGCGCGATCTGGCCGTGCGCGAAGTCAACGAATTGCATGTGGAAGCCGGCGCCACGCTCAACGGCGCGCTGATTCGCGCCGGTCTGCTCGACGAAT
>JAITWT010000061.1 GCA_031285125.1 Burkholderiaceae bacterium
ATGAGCACGTGATCGTTGCCCTTGTCCTTGACCAGCAGCGCGAAGACCTTGTCCCACACTCCGGCGGCGGCCCATGGCGTAAAGCGCTTGTGAACGCTCTTGTATTTGCCATGCCGCTGGGGCAAATTGCTCCATCGCGCGCCTGAGCGCAATACCCACAGTACCGCGTTGACAAACACCCGGTTGTCCACTGCGCTGCGTCCCGGGGCTTCTGCTTGACCAGGCAACGGATCGCGCAGTGGCTCACACGGCCTGTTGGTCAATGCGTGTCGAGTCGGCTTGCTGATTTGGGCTTTCGTCGTGGCCGACGCCCGGCGCCCGGTCAGGCCCAGCAGTGCAAGCCGTCCTCGGCCAGCGCCGCCAGCAGCGCGCGGTGCCCGAACGCCTGGGTCGCGGGCTGAAAGCCCGTGGCCAGCAACTGGCCGCCAAGAATCCGGTGGCAGGCTTCGGCGATGAGCGAGCCGGTTTGCAGGTAGGGCGAAGTCGTGTAGAGCACGGTCTGCTTGCCGGTCATCGTGCCGCGCGCCCAGCAGGAGATGATGGTGTGGTTGACCTCGGCAATCTCCTTGGGCGGCTCCTGGGCGATCGCGCTGCCCCAGGCGTTGGTCACGGCTTCAAGCTCCTCCTTCGATTTGGTTTTGGACAACTCGGCGTACTCGGCCATGCGGGCGACGAGGTAGTCGATCAAGGGCCCCTTGGGGAAGGCGACCATCACTTTGCAGTTGCGCACGCGCGCGTCCTTGGCCAGCCACAGCGGCTCGAAGCCGCCGCCCCAAGGCAGCGCGGCGTGGATCGCGTGGTGACCGGGCACGGCAACGTCCAGGCACGTCACGGCGGGCCACGTGGCCAGTTGGTGGTCCTGCTTGAAGTACTGCGGCAGGCAGGCCATGCGCAGGAAGGACAGCGTCGAGGCCACGGTGGGCGCGGCGCGCGGGGTGTAGAGAATGTCCAGCGAGTCGATGCCGGGGCTTTCGAGCGCGATCTCGGCGGCGATCATGCCCGCCGTCCACATGAACGAGCAGGCCGAGATCAAGACCAGGTCCTTGGCGGCAAAGGCCGCGCCGTAGCGGTCGCGCATGTCCAGGGCGTAGTCGCCCTCGCCGGTGGTGTCGATGTAGTGGCAACCGGCGGCAAGCGCGGCGCGCACCACCGGCTCGCCGAGCTGACCGAAGGGGCCGACCACGTTGATGACGATGCGCGCGCCCTTGAACAGTGCCGTCAGCGCCGCTTCGTCATGGCTGACGGTCTGCACCTGGGCTTGCGGCTGGCCGGGCACGCGCGCCAGCGCGGCCTCGATCTTCTGGCGATCACGCCCGGCGGCGATGAAGGGGATATGGCGCTTGGCCAGGTATTCGGCGATCAGGCGGCCGGTGTAGCCATTGATGCCATAGACGACGACGGAAGGTTGGTTGCTCATGGTGAGTCTCCTGTGAAGTGTGAGGGAAGGGAAGTCAGCGGCGTTCGGTATGTACCCGTGCCGGCTGGTTGGCGAAGGCTTCCAGCAGAAAGCGGTCTTGCGGCTTCTCGGAAGCGGTCTTGGGGATCTCGGCGAGCACCTGGATGTAGGTGGGCACCGAGTTAGGCTCCAGCGCGGCGCGGCAGCGGCGAAAGAGGGGTTGCGCGTCAAAGCTGTTGACCGCTTGCGGCAGCAGCGGCACGACGGCGGCGACGATGTCCTTCTCGCCCGGCACGCCGTTGGCCGCCGGGACGCCATAGACGTAAACGTCATCGACGGCCGGGTCTTCGGCGATCAGTTTCTCGATCAGCGCGGGTTCGACGAATGCGCCGTTGCGGCGCAGGCTGCCGCCCGCGCGATGCAGGAAGTACAGCCAGCCTTGTGCGTCCTCGCGCACCACGTCGCCCATCCACAGCCAGCCCTCGCGCGACTTTTTGGCGCTGGCCTCGGGGTCGCCGAAGTACTCGACTTTCATCGGCGTGCCGTCGGCGTTCTGGAACAGCAGTTCGCCGACGCGCTCGCCCCGCGCATCGGGCGCCACGTCGCGCCCTTCGGCGTCAACGATGCGGTGTTTGAGCGAGGGCACGGGCCGGCCGATGCTGCCGACCGGGCCGACGCCGATCGGGTTGAACGTCAGGCCGCCTTCAGCCGCGCCGTAGAACTCCAGCACCTTGAGATCGAAGCGCCGCTCGAAGTCGGCCCAGATCGCCGTCGGCATCCCGGCCGAGAGCACGAAGCGCACCGGGTTGTCGGCATCGTCGGGGAGCTGCGGCTCGGCGTAGATCGCGGTGGTCATGCCGCCCAGCAGGTTGAAGGTGGTGCAGCCGAACGCGCGCGCGATGTCCCACAGGCGCGATTTGGTAAAGCGCCGCGAGAACACGCCGCGCATCCCTTGCGCCAGGCAGGAGCCGAGCGTGAGCACCTGCGCATTGGCGTGCGTGAACGACAGGCCGGTGTAAGGACGATCCTCCGGCGTGTAGCCGCACAGCACGCGGGTTGCCAGCGCGTTTTCCAGATAGCGGCGCTGGTGCATCACGATGCCCTTGGGGTCGCCGGTGGTGCCGGAGCTGAACAGAATCTGCCACGGCGCCAGCGGGTCCGCCGCCA
>JAITWT010000134.1 GCA_031285125.1 Burkholderiaceae bacterium
TGCACGCCGCCACCGCCAGCACCGGCGTCGCCGTGGCCGACTTCTACCCGCGCCTGACGCTGGGCGCGCACTTTGGGCTGGCCGCCTTGAGCGGCAACGATTTCGGCGCCTGGGGCAATCGCATGTGGTCGATCGGCCCCAGCCTGCAACTGCCGATCTTCGACCAGGGCCGCCGCCGCGCCACGCTCACCGTGCGCCAGTTGCAGCAACAGGAAGCCGCCATCGCCTACCACCAGAGCGTGCTGCAAGCCTGGCACGAAATCGACAATGCGCTCAACGCCTACAGCGCTGAGCGCCAGCGCAATGCCCGCCTGATCGAAAAAGAGCGCAGCAGCCGCGACGCGCTGACGCTGGCCCAGGCCAACTATGAAAATGGCCGGACCGACTTTCTGACCCAACTCGACGCCCAGCGCTCCCTGATCGCCGCACAGCGCGAGCGCGCCGACAGCGATACGCAATTGGGCATCGGCTGGAGCGCGGTCATCAAGGCGCTGGGGCCGGGGAAAATGACGGATGACCAATGACGCGACCTCAATTCCGTGCAGGATGGGCAAAATAGGTTATTACGCCCCGTTTTTAAAGCCCAATCGGCATCCGGTGCTTTCAATAACACCCTGGCATTGATCCAGAAAAAACCGCGATATGAAGATATGAAGACAATGAAAATCTTGGCGCTATTGACCGCCATTGGAAGTTTGTCGATCATGGCCAGCGCTGCCGAAAAAAAAGTTCACTGGCGTTTTCGAGGGAACGGGAAGGGCTTGCTCAGGTGAGCTTTATGTGCGAAATAAGACCATAGAATGGAATTCAAGTTTCAGTGTGTGCAAGTCCGCATACTACGAAATTCTTGAAAAAAATCTTGAGCGCGGGCGTGAACGGATTGTTTTTCATCTAAAAAAACATCGCGGCCCATGCCGTTACCCGGTCATCGAAATTGAACATACCGATGGCTATAGCTGGAATGTGACGGGCTATCAATCACTGGAAGGATTCCAGAAAAAGGATTTGCCGGATTGGAGTCAGTCACCCTTGCCGGAAAGGCAAACATTGTCATGTTTGATGGTTGGGCCGGATTGAATCTACGCAACGCGGCATCATCGTATTGATCGTGCGTATAATTTATCCGGTGTCAATTTATTTTTGGAGACAAACCCATGACCCGCAATATTGGTTCCATTGACCGGATCATCCGAATCGTTGTCGGCCTGGCGATCCTCAGCCTGTACTTCGTCGGCCCGCAAAGCCGGTGGGCCTTGCTGGGTCTGGTGCCTTTGTTGACCGCGTTCATCGGCTGGTGTCCGCCGTATTCGATGTTGGGCATCAATACCTGCAAGAAAAAGTCCTAATCGCGTGCGAATGGCTTTTTGTCCGCTGTGGGTGCGGGAGAGGGCCGTTGAACCCGCCGCCGCTCATGGGCAGCGATCGGCCGTTGCGTGTTGAGCGTTCAACGTGAAGCCGCTGAACGCATCAAAAAAAATCCCCTCCAGCGGAGGGGATTTTGAAACACGCACCGCGTCTGTCAGAGCTTGGCGTTGAGCTTGATCCACAACATCCGGCCGGGCTCGTTCACCGCTATGTTGGCGGGAAAGCCCAGGCCGGCGTTACCGGCCATGTTCAAGTGTTCGGCGTAGGTTTTGTTGAAGAGGTTGTTCACGCCGAAGACCAGCTTGGTGTGCTTGTTGATGGCGTAGCTGCCGCTGAGCGAGAGCGTGCCAAAGCCGACGCTGGTGCCGAAGTCGCGGCCGACAACGTTGCCTTCGCCGGTGGCAACGCGGTTTTGTGCCGTGGCCAGCCGCCACAGGGCGTTTGCTGCCCATGGGCCGTTTTCATACGACAGCGTCAGGCGCGCTTGCAGCGGGGGGATTTGCGGCAGCGGCTGGTTGTCCGTGCGGTTTTCGCCCCAGGCGTAAGCCAGCGTGGCGCCGGTGCGCCATTGCGGAGCGATCTGGTAGGCCGCGCCGAGTTCGCCGCCCCGGATCGCCGCCCTGACGTTGCTGGCGGTGGCCAGTGAGTTGCCCATGCCGTTGGTTTTGTACTGGAACAAGATGAAGTCCTGCACATAACCCAGGTAGCCCGAGGCCCACAGTTCCATTTGCTGGGTTTTGTAGCGCGCGCCGATGTCCAGTTGCGTGGTTTTTTCGGGCTTGATGCTGGCGAAGGCGGTGGTCGAACCCATCGTTGGGCCGAACTGGCCGTTCTTGGCCGAGAACAGTTCCCAATAGTCGGGGAAGCGCTCGACGTGGCCGATGCCAGCGTACCAGGTGGCCGGCGTTCCGGCCACATCCTGCTCGAAGCGCAGGAAGCCGCTGGGCAGGGTTTGATCGCGGCGCTGGCCGGAGGACGGGTTGTCCATGGTCATCATGCCCATCATGCCCTTTGAGATGCTCTCGCGCCAGTCCTTGGCCGAGGCCCAGTCCAGCCGCGCGCCGCCGACCACGCGTTCGCGCTGCGTGGCGCGCCAGGTGGCTTCGGCGAACAGGCCGGTATTGGTGGACGTGGCGTCCTTGACCCACGGTTCGTTGAGGTACGACGCGGTGTTGCTGCCCATGCGCTCGCGATGGCGGCTGGTTTGTGCGTCCAGACCGGTGATCAGGTCGAGCGCCGCGCCCAGCCGCCAAGTCGCGGCCAGCCGGGCGCCGGTGGTGATGCGGTTGTCGGCCATCGCCATCGCCATGTCGCCCATGCCGCCCATGCAGCCGCAGCCGCTCTTGCCGCTCTTGCCGCCCATGCCGCCCATGCCGCCCATGCCGCCCATGCCGCCCATGCCACCCATGCCACCCATGCTGCTCGTAGAGTCGAACGGGCGCAGCGTGAAGTTGTCCATCACCATGGAGGCTTCGCTGTAATACACCTGCGCTTCGACCTTTTGCAGCACGTTGCTGATATGGTCTTTGACGAAGCGCGCCCCCAGCGACTGGCGCCGCAGTTCGGACGCATCCATGCCGCGCCCCGCGTACAGGGCGTGGCCATCCCCCCAGCCTGCCGTGATTTCAAACAGCGTATCGGCATCGGGCGTAAAGCCCAGCGCCAAGTCGACGTTCTGCTTGTCCCAGCCCGAGGGGATGCGCGTACCGTTGCCGTCCTTGTAATCGCCCGAATGCGTGTGGCCCACCGTAAGGCGGGTGTAGAACTGCTCGGTTCCCGCCGTCAGGTCCACCGATTGATCGGTGCGGCCAAACGATCCCGCACCGAGGCTGCCGTCAAAGCGCAGGCCCGGCGTGGTGAAGCGCGGCGTGTCGCGGTCGAACTTGACCGTGCCGGCCGACGCGCCCGGCCCCCAGATCACGCTTTGCGGCCCTTTGATCACCGTGACCGCATCGAAGCTCTCCGGCGCGATGTATGCGGTGGACGTATCCATGCGGCCCGGGCAGGCGCCGATGAACGCTGTGCCATCGTTGAGGATGTTCAGGCGAGAGCCGAACATGCCGCGCAGTACCGGGTCGCCATTGGCGCCGCCGCTGCGGATGGCCGAGAAGCCGGGAATCGACAGGAGGTAATCCGCCCCGTCGCTGGCCGCGTGCGCCGAGTTCGACAGCTTCGGGTCGCTCACCTCGACCACGGGCGAGGCCAGTTCGGTGGCCGTGACGGTGACCGCGCCGAGCGAGGGCACGGCTTGCGGATGGGCCTGCTGCGCAGCGGGTGCGTGGTCGTGATCGTGGCCTTGCATCGGATCTTGAGATTGGGCCAAAGCCGGGTACGCCGTCAACAGCGCCAGCGCCAGTACGCTCAGGCGCAGGGAAATAAATGGGAAATGTTGGTTCATGGTCATCAAAGCAATTTTCGAGACGGGCCAGCAACCACGCGCGCAAGGCGTGACCGCCGGCTCACATCAGCGGTTTGTTCAAAAAAAGGAGGGGGAGGGGGGCGTGCCAGGTTGCGTCGCAAGTCAGCGCGCGGCGCCGGGGATTCGATTTCCGTATCAAACGATGACGTTGCCGGCGGCGTTTGCCGTGCTACAGCGCTGTCTGCCCGCGGCCTTCGCGTGCTCGCTTGATCTGAAAATGGAATTAAGCCCGCGCCCGCGGCGGCGCGCCGGGCATGTGCGGCTCACGCCAGGGCTGCAAGGCCAACGCGTGTGCGTCCACATCGACGGAGCGCACGTCCAGCGGCGGTGCGTGCGGCGCAAAGGCCGCCGTTACCGCGGGCACGTAAGGCGAGTGGTGACTGAGAGCGCAGTACGGGCAGCAATCGTCCAGATCGGAGAACGGCTGTTCACCGCCGGCCTTGCCGCTCGGGTTGCCATGGTGGTACGCCAGCCCCGGTTCATGCGCCTGCGCCTGCGCCTGGGTTTGCAGCAGTTGCGCGATCGGGATCGTCTCCATCCCGTGCTCTGCGCAAACGACGACCAGTTGCGCCGCCTGCGCCTGCGCCACCAGCCACCGCGACACCGAGGGCGCGAGCGAGCCAAAGCACATGGCGCACAGCGCCAGCCAGGCGAGGGTTTTGCGCAGACGAGATGAAAGGAAGATAGGCATGCGGTCTGTGTAGATTATCGCAAGGCGGCGCGAATAACAGCCCTGTCCATCATCAAGAAACACTCACGCCGATCACACGAATGTGCCGTTTGCCGTCAGCGTTGCGGTGTCCGCTGCCGTGCCGTTGGCGTGATCTCCAAAGCGTGCTACCGTGGCGCTTGGCCGCTGCGGTTTGGGCGCGTGCTGAGTGCGCAGCGCCGCAAGTCCGGGTGGACGTGCAAAAGCGTGCCGGCATTATTCTGTGGTGTCTCTTCTATGGCGTCTCTATGGAGTGCCCCTCATGTCCAAACTCAAAAAAATCGCCCTTGCTGTTCTGACCGGCGTTTTGCTGGTGTGGGCGCTAAGCGGGTACGCTGGCAATAGCGCCGCTTTGCAGCCGCGACCCTCAACCCATCGTCTGACCGACGGCATTGAAGTCAGCCCGCAGATCGCGCCTGAACACATGGCCGCCCTGAAAAACCAGGGGATCCGCACAGTCATTGATTTGCGCCCTGATGGCGAAGCGCTGGGGCAGCCTTCTTCCCGCACCATGGCCCAGGCCGCAAAGCAGGCGGGCCTGGAATTTGGCTACGTGCCCGTGCCCCATGGCGATGTGCCGCTGTCCGCGGTGGATGCACTGGGAAAATGGCTGGCCCATGCCCCGCGCCCCGTGTTGCTGTACTGCCGCAGCGGCAGCCGCGCCGTTCGCGCATGGGCCCTGATGGAGGCGTCACGCCCAGGCGGGTTGGATGCGGCGGGCATCGCACAACGTGCGCGCGATGCTGGGCGGCCCGTGGATGATCTGCGAGATCAGATTGCGCAGCGTATCGCTGCGCGCGGCGCCCCATCTTCCTGAGCGTCCCTGACAGCCCCATCATCGGGGATCGCAAACAAGCTCTTCGGGCATGCTGCCGGGGTACATCAAGCAAAACGAAACCGCCCAACGTTGGCCCCCAACAGGGGTTTGCGCTGCGTCGCTGCGCCGCTACGCGCGCAACGGGGCTGACCCCGCAGCGACTGCGGTCAGAGATTGAGCGCTGCGATGCCCGCTCGCGCGATCTGGGCATCCTCGTTGGACTTGACGCCGCTGACGCCGACGGCGCCGATCACCTGTCCGTCTTTCATGATCGGCACGCCGCCTTCCAACAAGCCTTCGATGCCGGGCGCGGTCAGGAACGACGTGCGGCCGTTGATGATGATGTCTTCAAAAGCCTTGCTTTCGCGGCGGCCCAGGGCGGCCGCGTGCGCTTTGGCCGCGGCCATGCGCCAGGTGAACGGCGCCGCGCCGTCGAGCCGCTGCAGCCACAGCAGGTTGCCGCCATCGTCGGCGATCGCAATCGTCACCGCCCAGCCGTTCTTGATCGCTTCGGCTTCGGCCGCCGCAGCCATCGCCTTGAGGTCGGAGAGTTCGAGGAAGGATTTGGTCTTCATGGTCGTGGGGGGAAGTTGCGCGATTTCCCAGTGTAATGTTTTATTCTGTTTGGCGCTTAATTGGCGGTTCCGGCCAATACAACCGCTGAGCCGCCCTTCAGCTGTTTAAGTTTGGTAACATTTTCTAGCACATTGCTGCTATTCAATTCGATCGTTCCAGCCTATCATGCGCGCAACAGGAAAGGACTATATGATGAGACCGCATTTTACCGACGCTTGGGCTGCTGCAATGCGTATTTTTGATCCCAATGGATCGACGCAAGCAAAAAAAGTTGCGCAAATTGTGGGCGGCAAAGTCGCCATGAATATTTTGCCCGAAGGGCGGCCTGGAAAATGGGAAAATACCTGTTCCGTAAGAATGAGTTATATACTCAATCAAACCAATGTAATCATCCCTTTTGCAGCGGGAAAAACCGTCTCTGGCGCGGATGGCCGTTGGTATTTCCATTACATTAGAGATGTCATTGCGTTTCTCAAGCGCCGCTGGGGCCCCCCAGACGAGGTGATTCCGTATCCCCGGCGCAGCAGTCTGACCGGCAAAACGGGGGTGGTTCTTTTTGAAGTATCCGGGTGGGCCGATGCAACCGGGCATGCAACGGTATGGAACGGAGAGAGCTGTTACGATCATTGCTATTTCTACGATCCAGACGCAGCTTACACCACCACCCGCGCAAGTTTCTGGGCCCTAAAATGAACGCCGTAATTTGGATGGGCGCTGTGCTTGTCGCGGTGTTCTCTGTCGGGAATGTATACGCCGCAGGCCAGGGCAATTTCAAAGAGCGGTTGCCTGATGTGGCCTGGCGGACGTATGCACAAAATTACAAAGATTTGGTATTGGCCTCTTGCATTGCGCAAGCTTATTCAGCAGAACCTCAAGCCGCGGCAGATGCGGGCGCAACAGCAGCAGGCCTGGATTCTACCTGGACGCGCTACGATCCAGAAAAAGGAAGCGGAGAAATTGATAAATTGGTCGGCCAATTTTTAGCGCGTGATTACCCGTCAATTCATGGGCCAAAAATCCGGCTTGATCTCATGAAGTGCTTTGATCTTTATCATAGCAAGGAACTTCAGACCATGGTCAAACGGCTGGTAATCCAGCCTAAGCGCTCGTATGTTCAGGATAACCGCATCACAAAAAATAAACAATCAAAAAATCATGAAAAACGACGGCCTTCAGTCAATAAAAAAACAACTCAAGAAGTGGAGTATTTCAAATTTTAGGCTGTAAAACGCAGATAGAAAAAAGCCAAATTGATGTGTTGTGTTTCCCCCGTAAAGGAACGGCGTTTTCATGAATGTTGGGCCGTTTCCACTGTTCTTGGAAAACCTTGTTCCCATTGGGGTCGCGCGGCTGAATATTTTGCGAAAACGGGGCAGCATCCGCTGCTGACGGGCCGCCCCACATGCGTGGGATGTACGGGCCGCGGACGGTTTTTTGCACCAGCGCAAAGTGAGCCGCGCCAACGCAGCCATCAACCCATCGCTGTTTCGCTTCTTGGTTGGCGGGATGCCGCCCTCTGGAAATCCAGGTCGCCTCTGGGTGCCGGAGGTTCCCCTGCTATTCACCTACTAAACTCCCTGCCTTGACTGATTTCACAAGGAGCCTTTTTATGGCCTACGTCGCACCCGTCAATGACATGTTGTTCAACATTAAGCACCTGGCTGACATTGCCCGCATTGCCGCGTTGCCCGGCTTTGAGGAGGCGGGGCTGGAAACTGCGCAGGCCGTGCTGGCTGAATGTGCGCGCTTCAATGAAGGCGTGGTCGCGCCGTTGAATGTGACCGGCGATGGCGAGCCTTCGACCTTTCAAGAGGGCGCGGTGCGCACTTCGCCCGGTTTCAAGCAAGCGTATGCGCAGTTCACGGCGGGTGGCTGGCAGGGCTTGCAGCATCCGGCCGGTTTCGGCGGTCAGGGGTTGCCCAAGACCATCGGCTCGGCATGCATTGAGATGGTCAATTCCGCCAGTCTGAGCTTTGCGCTGTGCCCGTTGCTGACCGACGGCGCGATCGAGGCGCTGCTGACGGCGGGCAGCGATGCGTTGCGGGCCACTTATCTGGAAAAGCTGATCAGCGGTCAGTGGTCGGGCACCATGAACCTGACCGAGCCGCAGGCCGGCAGCGATCTGGCGCTGGTGCGCACGCGCGCCGAGCCGCAGCCCGATGGCACGTACCGCATCTTCGGCACCAAGATCTTCATCACCTACGGCGAGCACGATATGGCCGAGAACATCGTGCATCTGGTGCTGGCGCGCGTGGCCGGCGCGCCCGAGGGCGTCAAGGGCATCAGCTTGTTCGTGGTGCCCAAGTTCCTGGTCAACCCGGACGGCGCGCTGGGCGCGCGCAACGATGTGCATTGCGTCAGCATCGAACACAAGCTGGGCATCAAGGCCTCGCCCACGGCCGTGCTGCAATACGGCGACAACGGCGGGGCGGTGGGCTACCTCGTGGGCGAGGAAAACCGCGGCCTCGAATACATGTTCATCATGATGAATGCCGCGCGCTACGCGGTGGGCGTGCAGGGCATCGCAGTGGCCGAGCGCGCTTATCAGCAGGCGCTGGCTTATGCCAAGGAACGGGTGCAAAGCCGTCCGGTCGATGGTTCGGTCGCGGGCAGCGCCCCCATCATTCATCATCCCGACGTGCGCCGTATGCTGATGACCATGCGCGCGCTCACCGAAGGCTGCCGCGCGATGGCGTGCGTGGCCGCCGCGGCTTACGATGCGGCGCACCACGGTACCGATGCCGATGCGCGCCGTCAGAACCAGGCGTTCTACGAGTTCCTGGTGCCGCTGGTCAAGGGCTACAGCACCGAGATGAGCCTGGAGGCCACCTCGCTGGGCGTGCAAGTGCATGGCGGCATGGGCTTTATCGAAGAAACCGGCGCGGCGCAGCATTACCGCGATGCGCGCATCCTGCCAATCTACGAAGGCACCACCGCGATCCAGTCCAACGATCTGGTGGGCCGCAAAACCGCGCGTGACGGCGGCCAGATGGCCCGCGCCATTGCACAGCAAATCGCGCACACCGAGGCCGACCTCGCCGCCAGCGGCAGCGCCGACGCGCGCGCCGTGCAAAAGCACCTGAGCGCCGCGCGCGAGGCTTTTTTGCAGGCGGTCGATTTCATTGCCGCTCAGAGCAAAAGCGCGCCCAACGCAGTCTATGCGGGCAGCGTGCCCTACTTGATGCTGGCGGGCAATCTGGTGGCGGGCTGGCAATTGGCGCGTGCGCTGCTGGCGGCGCAAACCCTGCTGGCGCAAGGGCAGGACACGGCCTTCATGCAGGCCAAAATTGTCACGGCGCGCTTCTATGCCGAGCATATCCTGCCGCGCACCAGCGGCCTGCGCGATGCCATCGTCGAAGGCGCGGGCAGCGTGATGGCGCTGCCGATCGAGGCCTTCTGAATCTCGTTGTATGAAACTGTCGCCCACATGGCTTGCTGCCGCCGTACGGCGCGGCATCATCACCGGCCAGCAGGCCGATGCCTTGTGGGCCTTTGCGCAAGCGCAGCCCGACGGTGGCACGGACGCGGCGCCCATACGCCGGTCCGCGCACGCGGAGGCTCCAGCGCTGCGGCCCGCGCATATCCTGTATTACCTGGGCGGGCTGGTGGCCATCGGCGCAATGACTTTGTTCATGACGCTGGGCTGGGAGCGTTTCGGCCGCGGGGGGCTGCTGGCCATCACCCTGGTCTATGCGCTGATCGGCTGGGGCATCACCGAATGGCTGTTGCGGCAAAACCTGCGCATTCCCGCCGGTCTGAGCGCCGCGTTCACGCTGGTGCTGGTGCCGCTGGCGGTCTATGCCGTGCAAGGCGCCTTGGGGTTGTGGTCCACGGAGGCGGACCGTTGGGCCTACCGTGATTACCACCGCTGGGTGGATGGGCGCTGGCTCACCATGGAGCTGGCCACACTGGCCGTTGGGGCGCTGATGCTGTGGCGTTACCGCTTGCCTTTTCTGGTCATGCCCATTGCTGGAACCCTCTGGTACATGAGCATGGATTTGGCTCGCCTGCTGACAAGCTGCGCGGGCTGCCGGGATCTCTGGGGCGCCTACAAAATGGTTTCCGCCCTGTTTGGCCTGATCGTGTTGCTGGCGGCGCTGGCGGTCGATCTGCGCACCCGCCGCGCGCGGCGCGAGGGGCGCGATTACGCCTTCTGGCTGTACCTGGCGGGACTGATGGCGTTCTGGGGCGGGCTGACGGCGATGGATGCAAACAGCGAATGGGGCAAGTTCGGCTACCTGTGTATCAATCTGCTGCTCATCGCTGTGAGCGCCGTGCTCTCGCGCCGGGCTTTTGCTGTATTTGGCGGCCTGGGCGTGGCCGCTTACCTGGGCTATCTGGCCTGGAACGTGTTCAGGGACAGCTTGGCTTTTCCATTTGTGCTGACACTCATCGGCGCGGCCATCATCGGGCTGGGTATTCTGTGGCAGCGCAACGAACACGCGCTGACCCAGCGGCTGCGCAGCGCATTGCCCCGCGCGTGGCAAACCCTGCTGGAAGCAGGGGAATGAGTGATGGAGGACAACTGAATCAAGCGTCCTGCCCCTGGGATGCCGAGCACGTATTTTGTCCAGCGTAGAGACGGCATGGACCGATCGGCCCGATCCGCGTAGGCCGAATTCATGCCCATCTGCTGAACGCATTTGAGCTTGCTGTTGTGTTCTTTTCTCAAAGGAACCTTCCCGGGCCGCTTCGATCCAACCCGGCATATCAACCGTGTCGATATGTCATTGGAGAGCACCCATGCGAACCGTCCCCGCCGTGCCCCTCAGTGAGGAGCAAACCCGACAGTTGAACAAAATCGTGCACTCGGGCCTGAGCAGCGTGCGCCTTTCTCAACGGGCGCAAATCGTTTTGTTGGCGGCCCAAGGATTGCAAAACAAGCAGATCGCCCAGCAACTGAATATCGGGCGTATCCAGGTGGCGCGCTGGCGCGAGCGTTATCTTGAGGCCGGCTTGGCCGGCATCGCGCGCGACCTGCCCCGCGGCGCGCCGCCGGTGAAAGTTGATCAGGCCAAGCTGGCACAAATGACCCTGCACAGTACGCCCAAGACAGCCGCGCGCTGGAGCACGCGCAAGATGGCCGTCGAACTGGGCGTCAGCCCCAGTACCGTGATGCGCCATTGGCACGCGCTCGGTCTGAAGCCGCACCTGATGCGCGAGGCCAAGGGTTCCGGGCGATAAGCGCTGCCCCGGGCTCACAGCGCTTCGATTCGCACCACCGCGGGCGTTTGTGCCAGTGCAGGCGGATCGAAGGCGATGTCGCCCTCGGTATCGGGCGCACCGGTGGCTTTCAGGTGCGCGAAGTCGTGCAGGGAAGCGTCCAGCAGGTGCGAGGGGACCACGTGGCGCAGGGCATTGAGCATGTTGTCCAGGCGCCCGGGGTGGCGCTTGTCCCATTCGCGCAGCATGTCGCCGATCTGGCGGCGTTGCAGGTTTTCCTGGCTGCCGCAGAGATTGCACGGAATGATCGGAAAGGCGCGCTGTTGTGCCCAGCGCACGAGATCTTTTTCCGCCACGTAAGCCAGCGGGCGGATGACGACATGGCGGCCATCGTCGCTGACCAGCTTAGGCGGCATGCTCTTGAGCTTGCCGGCAAAGAACATATTGAGAAACATCGTCTGCAGGATGTCGTCGCGGTGATGGCCGAGCGCGATCCGGGTGGCGCCCAGTTCGTCGGCCACGCGGTAAAGGATGCCGCGGCGCAGGCGGCTGCACAGGCTGCAGGTGGTCTGGCCTTCGGGAATGATGCGCTTGACGATCGAGTAGGTGTCCTGTTCTTCGATGTGAAAAGGCACCCCGATACTGCGCAGATAGGCGGGCAGCACGTCGGCGGGGAAGCCGGGCTGTTTCTGGTCGAGGTTGACCGCAATGATTTCGAAGCGCACGGGCGCGCGGGCGCGCAGTTTGAGCAGAATGTCCAGCAGGCTGTAGCTGTCCTTGCCGCCGGAGATGCAGACCATGACCTTGTCGCCGTCTTCGATCATGGCGTAGTCGCCGATGGCTTGGCCGACCAGGCGGCAGAGGCGTTTTTCGAGCTTGAGGGCTTCGCGCTGCGCGCGCTCGCGGGCAGCGGGGTCTTGCGCGGCAGCCGGGGTGTGGGGAGCGGTGAGCATGTCGGTCATGCCGGGGATTGTCCTATGGGCGGCGCCGGCGGGCGTGTTCACCACAGGCCGGCTTCCATGCGGATGGCGACCTCGCAGTCGTCAAAAATTTCCAGCTTGGTGATCTTGGCCCGCACGCCTTGTACACCGGGCAGTTGCAGCAGGCGCGTGCACAGTTTTCCCACCAGCGTTTCCAGCAGGTTGACGTGCTCGGCCGTGCACTCGTCGATGATGATTTGGCGCACCTTGCGGTAATCGAGCACGTGAAGGATGTGATCGTCGGGCGGAGCCAACGGCTGTTGACCCAGGTTGAGTTCGACGCTGACCTCGATGGGCTGCGGGTTGGCCCGTTCGTGGTCCAGGATGCCCAGATTGGCGGCAAAACGCAGGCCCGTCAGGGAGAGAATGCGCAGGCCGGCATCGCGCTCGGGCGCCGGGGTCCCGGCGGCGGCGGGGATGAGGCGGGCCGGGGCGTGCTCAAGCCAGTGCTGCAGCTTCTTGGCCGTGTCCGCGCCATCGGCAATGGCCGTCGCAATGCTCGGGTGCCAGCGTCCGCTCAGGTCGCCGGCGACGAAAACGCCGGCACCGGGCAAGGCGTCCACCGACCCGGCGGCCTGGGCGAGCAAGTGCAGCACCGTCGCGTCCGGCACGTTGCCGAACAGCACCGCCACGTGGTCAAACGATTCGGCGCCGTGGGCGGCGCTCTGGACTTGCCAGGCATGACCCTCGCCATCCGCGCGGCTGACAAGGCGCTCGGGCATCGGCTGGCCGACGCGCAGGCGCAACCGGTGTGACGGAAAAGACGCCAACTGCGTCACCAGGTAGCGCTGGGCGCGCAATGGGCCGCGCGACCACAGCGTGACGACATGCCCCGCGCGCGCCAGATAGACGGCGTTTTCGACCGCGTTGTCACCGCCGCCCAACAACAGAAAACGACCGGCGGGCCAGTGCGCTCGTTGGCTCGCCAGCCGTTGCGCATCGAGCGGCGCGGCGGGGCCCGAACAAGCGCCGAAAGTCAGGGCGCGCAAGCCGGTCGCGACGACGACGGCATGGGCGTCAATGCCTTGCCCCGCCGCCGTGACGAGTTGCCAGCCGCCGGATGCCGATCGCCGGGCTTGCGCGATGGCCTCGCCCAGCGCGATGCGTATCCCCGGCTGCATTTGGACATGCGCCGCGTAGCGCTGCGCCAGATCGGCGGTCGAGGCCGCGGGCGCGCCGAGCACCCAGTTCTGGGTCAATTGCAAATCGTCCAGCCGCGCCAGCAGCCGGCCGGTCTGCTCCACCAGAGCGACAGTCAACCCCATCTCGGACAGCCACAAAGCCGCGCTGCAACCTGCCGGCCCGGCGCCGATCACGGCGACGTCGGCGTGCCATGCCCCGTCAGTCATACCCGCCTCGCGTTCGGCCGCCCGGCGCGCGCAAAGCCTGCGATGCGTCGTATGAGACACGGGTTGCGATGGCGGCATCCTCGGCGCAAGAACGCGTGAGAAATGCGCGGGGTCAGACCCTCGATATGCAACTTTTGGCGCAATGAAAAAGGCATGATTCAGGCGTGCAGCCGAGCTAAATCCGGGTTAAAGCGATGGTGCGCTTCATGGCCTGCGTTGATGGCGCTGTGCAGCACACGCATGAAATGATGAAGCACACCGGGTGGCGGGTGAATTTTTCCACGCCGCTCCTCGTATTGATGCGGGCATGCATCCTAAACCCAAGACGGCTCGGCCGTGCAGCGCAGGGGGCGAAGGCGGCCGCGTGGCTTGACTGCGCCGCCCCCGCCACGGTTCGTGCAGAGAACATCCTGGACAATCCGGGCCATGACTGCCTCGGCCGCATCCCCTTCGTCGCCCTCCGCTGCGCTGGTGCGCTCAATCGCGCGCGCGATCGAGGCGGCGGGCGGCTGGCTGCCCTTTGACCGCTTTATGGCGCTGGCGCTGTATGCGCCTGGCTTGGGGTACTACGCCAACGCGGGCCGCAAGTTCGGCGCCATGCCCGAATCGGGCAGCGATTTCGTGACCGCGCCCGGACTCTCGCCCCTGTTTGGTCAAACGCTGGCGGTCGCGCTGGCCGAGGCGTTGGAGCGCACCGGCACGCATGAGCTGTGGGAATTCGGCGCCGGTTCGGGCGCACTCGCGCGCGAACTGCTCGGCGCACTGGGTGAGCGGATTACGCGCTACACCATCGTCGAGCTTTCGGGCGCGCTGCGCGAACGCCAGCAGCAGGCGCTGGCGGCATGGGGCGACAAGGTCTGCTGGGCCGATGCGTTGCCCGCGCGCATCGAGGGCGTGATCGTTGGCAACGAGGTGCTCGATGCGATGCCGGTGCAGCTGCTCGCGCGCCACGGCAGCGACAGCGGCCACGGTGACGCAGCAGACCCGTCGTCAGGACCCTGGTTCGAGCGTGGCGTGACGCTTGCTGCAGCGGGCGGCCCAGGCGAGCACAACGGCACGCTGGTCTGGTCTGACCGCCCGACCAGGCTGCGCCCGCCGGTCGAGATTGAAGGAACACACGATTACCTGAGCGAAATCCACCCGCAGGCGAACGCCTTCATTGCCACGCTGGCCGGCCGGCTGGCGCGTGGCGCGGCCTACTTTATCGACTATGGCTTCCCCGAGCAGGAGTACTACCACCCGCAACGCTGCATGGGCACGCTCATGTGTCACCGCGCCCACCGCAGCGATGCCGATCCGCTCACCGACGTGGGGTTGAAAGACATTAGCGCACATGTCGATTTCAGCGGTATCGCGCTGGCGGGGCAAAACGCGGGGCTGTCCGTGCTCGGCTATTGCACGCAGGGGCGCTTTCTTATTAATTGTGGTTTGGCGCAGCGCATGCAGTCAGCCCGCCTGCCCGAGCGCGCGCAGGCCGCGCGGCTGATTCACGAGCACGAAATGGGCGAACTGTTCAAGGTCATCGGCTTTGCGGCCGGCGCGCCGTGGGACGCCATCGGCTTTCGCGCGGGAGATCGCACGCATACGCTTTGATGCCGTGCGATGTCGTGTGGTGCCGTGGGCAAACGCGCTGAAAAAACGCACCGGCGCTTCCTATCTCCCCCCGGCAAGTGGCGCGCAGCAAGCGCGCTTCCTGGACGGCGCCATCGTCAGCAGAGGAGGGCACACGCCTTCACGGTGCGTGGCGCATGGCGTGTTGGCGCAGTCTCGGCTGCGGTGCGCCAGGCCGTGTCGCAATGCGCAAATGGCATGAAAAACCCTCGCAATATTTTGATATTGCGAGGGTTTGCACCGTGTTGGGCACGCTGCGCACGGCGCTGCCGAGCGCCGCGCGTTCAACGGCCGTTTTCGGGTTGAAAGGGGCGGGCGCTTACAGCGCCTTGACCAATTCCGGCACGGCGGTGAACAGGTCGGCCACCAGACCGTAATCGGCCACGCTGAAAATGGGGGCTTCTTCATCCTTGTTGATCGCCACGATCACCTTGGAATCCTTCATGCCCGCCAGGTGCTGGATCGCGCCCGAAATGCCGCACGCGACGTACAGTTGCGGCGCGACGATCTTGCCGGTCTGGCCGACCTGCCAATCATTAGGCGCGTAGCCCGCATCGACGGCGGCGCGGCTGGCGCCGACGGCGGCGCCGAGCTTGTCAGCCAGCGGAATCATCACTTCCTGGAACTTCTCGCTGCTGCCCAGCGCGCGGCCGCCGGAGACGATGATCTTGGCCGCGGTCAGTTCGGGGCGGTCGCTCTTGGTGGTTTCGCGGCTCACGAACACGCTCTTGCCGCTGTCGGCCACGGCCGCCACGCTCTCCACCGCCGCCGCGCCGCCGGCGGCGGGCGCCGCGTCAAAGCCGGTGGTGCGCACCGTGATGACCTTGACCGGGTCGGCGCTTTGCACGGTAGCGATGGCGTTGCCCGCGTAGATCGGGCGTTCGAAAGTATCGGGGCTGACCACCTTGGTGATGTCGCTGATTTGCGCCACGTCCAGTTTGGCCGCAACGCGCGGGGCGACGTTCTTGCCGCCGGCGGTCGCGGCAAACAAAATGTGGCTGTAATTGTTCGCGCTCTGTAACGCGAGCACCTGCGCGGCCACGTTCTCAGCCAAATCGTTGGCCAGCGTGGGGCCGTCGGCCGTCAGTACTTTGGCAACGCCGGCCACCTGCGCGGCGGCCTGGGCAGCCTGGCCCACATCGGCGCCGGTCACCAGCACGTGAATGTCGCCGCCGCAGGCCTGGGCGGCGGTGATGGTGTTGAGGGTAGCGGGCCTGATGCCAGCTGGGTTGTGTTCTGCGATGACGAGTACGGTCATGGTCATT
This sequence comes from Burkholderiaceae bacterium, assembly GCA_031285125.1. Taxonomy (GTDB): domain Bacteria; phylum Pseudomonadota; class Gammaproteobacteria; order Burkholderiales; family Burkholderiaceae_C; genus JAITWT01. Next base: position 16,255 of record JAITWT010000134.1, read on the forward strand.
TCTTTCTTCAATCTCTTCGTGATTCTTGAGTCCAGGTGTTCAGATCGCCTTGGCTTCGTTCTTGAGCTTGTCCACCAGCGTGGCGATGTCGGGCACCTTGATGCCCGCGCCGCGCTTGGGCGGCTCGGCCACCTGGAGCGTCTTCAGGCGCGGCGTAACGTCCACACCCAAATCGGCAGGCGTCACCGTGTCGAGCGGCTTTTTCTTGGCCTTCATGATGTTGGGCAGCGTGACGTAGCGCGGCTCATTCAGGCGCAAGTCGGTCGTAATCACCGCGGGCAGCGTCAGGCTCAGCGTTTCCAAGCCGCCATCGACCTCGCGTGTCACTTTGACCTGGCCATCGGCCACTTCCACTTTGCTGGCAAAGGCGGCTTGCGGCAGATCGGCCAGCGCGGCCAGCATTTGCCCGGTCTGATTGGCGTCGTCGTCGATGGCCTGCTTGCCCAGGATCATGAGCTGGGGCTGTTCCTTGTCCACCAGCGCCTTGAGCAGCTTGGCCACCGCCAGCGGCTGCAACTCGGTATCGGTTTGCACCAGGATGGCGCGATCGGCGCCGATCGCCATCGCGGTGCGCAGGGTTTCCTGGCACTGCGCCACGCCGCAGGAGACGGCAATGATCTCGGTGGCAACGCCTTTTTCCTTCAGGCGCACAGCTTCTTCGACGGCAATTTCGTCGAAGGGATTCATGCTCATCTTGACGTTGGCGATATCCACCCCCGTACCGTCATTCTTGACTCGGACTTTGATGTTGGCATCGACGACCCGCTTGACGGGAACCAGAATCTTCATGGAGATACTCCGTTGAGTTTGTAAAAGCTGAAACAGATCAACAAATGGGTGCAGTTCACTCAACGAGTGGACTGCCTTTGCCCGCCTTTAACCGCCTAACTCCAAGCAACAGACCAGTGTCCAAGCTGCATACCGGTTTGCGTTCAAGGGATTGATGTGGGCTCGGCTGCGCTTTGCGCAGCCCCGCCTACAAGCAGCAACTACAGGCTACAAAAAAGCACGATCGTGCTTTTTCGATGATTATAGGCGTCGCGGCACATCGGCGCACGGGGCGGCGTCTTTACGGTTTTTATAGGGGATCGCTGCCCGTCGCGCCGAAGACCTGCACGCGCAACAGCGCCAACTGATCGCGTACCCGGGCCGCCTGTTCGAACTCCAGGTTGCGCGCGTGCTCGAGCATCTGCTTTTCCAGACGCTTGATTTCGCGCGCGAGATCTTTCTCGCTCATGTCCTGCGCACGCGCCTGTTCGCGTTCGCGCTGCAAGGCAGCTTTCTCGGCCTTGCTGTCTTTTTCGCTGTAAATGCCGTCGATCAGGTCACGGACTTCCTTGACGATGCCGCGCGGCGTGATGCCGTGTTCCTGGTTGTAGGCGATTTGCTTGGCGCGGCGGCGCTCGGTTTCGCTGATTGCCTTGCGCATCGACTCGGTCATACGATCGGCATACAAAATCGCCTTGCCATGCAGGTTGCGCGCGGCGCGGCCAATGGTCTGGATCAGCGAGCGCTCGGCGCGCAGAAAGCCTTCCTTGTCGGCGTCGAGGATCGCCACCAGCGACACCTCGGGAATGTCAAGCCCCTCGCGCAGCAGGTTGATGCCCACCAGCACATCGAAAGCGCCCAGGCGCAGGTCGCGCAGGATTTCCACGCGCTCGACGGTCTCGACATCGCTGTGCAGGTAGCGCACCTTGACGCCGTTGTCGCCCAGGTAATCGGTGAGCTGCTCGGCCATGCGCTTGGTCAGCGTGGTGATCAGCACGCGCTCGTTTTTTTCAACGCGCAGGCGGATCTCTTGCAACACGTCATCGACCTGGTGCGTGGCGGGGCGCACTTCGACCTCGGGGTCGATCAGGCCGGTCGGGCGCACCACCTGCTCGACCACTTGGCCGGCGTGGGTCTTTTCGTATTCGGCGGGCGTGGCTGAGACGAAGATGCACTGGCGCATGCGCTGCTCGAATTCGGCGAACTTCAGCGGCCGGTTGTCCAACGCCGAGGGCAGCCGGAAGCCGTATTCGACCAGCGTCAGCTTGCGCGAGCGGTCGCCGTTGTACATGCCGCCGAGCTGGCCGATCATCTGGTGGCTTTCGTCCAAGAACATCAGCGCGTCCTTGGGCAGATAGTCGGTCAGCGTGGCCGGCGGTTCGCCGGGCGCGGCGCCCGAGAGGTGGCGCGAGTAGTTCTCGATGCCTTTGCAATGGCCGATTTCGGAGAGCATCTCCAGATCGAAGCGGGTGCGCTGCTCCAGCCGTTGCGCTTCCACCAGCTTATTGGTATCGAGCAATTCTTTGAGCCGCTGCGCCAGTTCGACCTTGATGGTTTCGACCGCCGCCAGCGTCTTGTCGCGCGGCGTCACGTAGTGGCTCGACGGGTAGATGGTGAAGCGCGGAATTTTCTGGCGAATGCGCCCGGTGAGCGGATCGAACAGTTGCAGCGCTTCGATCTCATCGTCGAACAGCTCGATGCGGATCGCCAGTTCGCTGTGCTCGGCCGGAAAAACGTCGATCGTGTCGCCGCGCACGCGAAAGGTGCCGCGCGCGAAGTCCTGCTCGTTGCGCGTGTACTGCATGCGGATCAGCCGGCCGATCACATCGCGCTGCCCAATCTTGTCGCCCTGGCGCATGATGAAACGCATCTGCGTGTAGTCCTCGGGCGTGCCGATGCCGTAGATGGCGCTGACGGTGGCGACGATCACCGTGTCGCGCCGCTCCAGCACGCTCTTGGTGGCCGACAGGCGCATCTGCTCGATATGCTCGTTGACGGAGCTGTCTTTTTCGATGAACAGATCGCGCTGCGGCACGTAGGCTTCGGGCTGGTAGTAGTCGTAGTAGCTGACGAAATACTCCACCGCGTTATTCGGAAAGAACGCCCGGAACTCGCTGTACAACTGCGCGGCCAGCGTCTTGTTGGGCGCGAACACGATCGCCGGGCGGCCCAGGCGCGCGATCACGTTGGCCATGGTGTAAGTTTTGCCCGAGCCGGTCACGCCCAGCAGGGTCTGGAACACCTCGCCGTTTTGCACGCCCTCGATCAGCGCCTCGATCGCGCCGGGCTGATCGCCCGCGGGCGGGAAGGGCTGAAACAGCTCGAAGGGCGAATCGGGGAAGCGGATGAATGGGCTTGACGGCGCTGCGGTTTTTGCTTGTGCATGAGAAGCGCGGCCGTCGTCGCCTTCATCGTCGAGGACAGCCACCGCTTTGTCGTGGGCTCGGTGGGGATTGGGGCATTCCAACATAGGGCAGATCAGATCAATTCAGTGGTGCGTCGCGTCGTCAATTTGCAGCGAACGGACAGGGTAACCCAAGTCCGGCCTGGCGCATTGGACACTGCACCAGAACCGGCTGAGTTCGTCAACAGGTTCGGCGGCGGCCCGGCGTTCTTTTCTTGTGTCTTGCCTCACATCCTGCCCCCACAAACAGCCTATACAAATAAAATGGCGGTATTCGCATTCATGGCAAGGTGCAAACTGCGGTGATACCCGGGGGGTAGCGCGAGAATTTGCAGCGTCGCCGCCGTGGGCGCGAGGGCCCGATTTGATGTGCAGGATGTCCGCCGGACAGCGCTCCGCACCCCCCATGACCGGGTCAAGCGTCTTGCTTCCCATACCCTATACCCTAGCCCGAGGACTTTTTCATGTCACTGTTTTCTGCCGTCGAAATGGCGCCGCGCGACCCGATTCTGGGTCTGAACGAGCAATTTGCCGCCGATACCCATCCTAACAAGGTCAACCTGGGCGTCGGGGTGTATTACGACGAAAACGGCAAGCTGCCGCTGCTGCAATGCGTCCAGGCCGCCGAGCAGGACATGCTCAAACAGCCTAGCGCGCGCGGGTATTTGCCGATCGACGGCATCGCCGCATACGACAGCGCCGTGAAGACATTGGTTTTTGGCGCGGGCAGCGTACCCGTCCAGTCGGGCCGTGTCGCCACGATCCAGGCGCTGGGCGGTACCGGCGGCCTGAAAGTCGGCGCGGATCTGCTCAAGCACATCGCGCCCAGCGCCAAGGTGCTCATCAGCAATCCGAGTTGGGAAAATCACCGTGCGCTGTTCACGCAGGCCGGCTTCAAGGTCGAAAGCTATCCCTACTACGATGCCGCGCTTCGCGGCATCGACTTCGATGCGATGCTGGCCGCGCTCAACAGCGCGCCCGCAGGGACTATCGTGGTGTTGCACGCCTGCTGCCACAACCCGACGGGCTATGACCTTGCGCCCGCGCAGTGGGATCAAGTTATCGCCGCGGTGAAAGCGCGCAACCTGACGCCCTTCCTGGACATGGCCTATCAAGGCTTCAGCGCCGGGCTGGCCGAGGATGGCGCGGTCGTCGGCAAATTCGTCGCTGCGGGGTTGAGCTTTTTTGTCTCGACGTCCTTCTCCAAGAGCTTCAGCCTCTATGGTGAGCGCGTGGGCGCGCTGTCGGTGCTGTGCCAGAGCAAAGACGAAACCGCGCGCGTGCTCTCGCAACTGAAGATCATGATTCGCACCAACTACAGCAACCCGCCCACGCACGGCGGCGCGGTGGTGGCTGCGGTGCTGAGCAACCCCGAACTGCGCGCCTTGTGGGAAAAGGAATTGGGGCAAATGCGCACGCGCATCAAAGCCATGCGCCAGCAGTTGGTCAATGGCTTGAAGGCCGCCGGCATTGCGCAGGATATGAGCTTCATCACCCGCCAAGTCGGCATGTTCAGTTACTCGGGCCTGAACAAGGAACAAATGCAGCGCCTGCGCAACGAGTTCGGCGTCTATGGCACCGATACCGGCCGCATGTGCGTGGCCGCGCTCAACGACAAGAACATCGGGCACGTCTGCCAGAGCATCGCTAAAGTCCTTTGAAGAAAAGGACGAAATAACCCGCGCCCTCCCCAAGTAGCGCCATGCGGCTGCTTTGGAGGGCGTTTATGGGGTTCAAAATGGGGGGCCTGTTTTACAAATAGGCGGACAAATCGAAGTCCCGTATTCGCGTCCAGGGCGCGGCATGAATCCTTGCAATATCAATGGTATTGCAAGGATTTGTAATTTTTTGTGGGATGTGAATCGCGGCACCGGCGCGCGCGCGGTATTGTCGTTTTGGTTTCGATTGGCCCTGCTCGGCCACGTTGCGCGGTTACCTAAGAGACAGTATGCAGGGGCACATTTACTATATATTGCTGTGCAACATATTTAAAACGCTGGATTCACATGCTGTACCAATTCTACGAAACACAGCGCTCCTTGATCGAGCCGTTTGCTGACTTTGCCCAGGCTGCATCCAAGCTTTACACCAACGGCGCCGTCTTCAGCACCATCCCGATGGCCCAGCGCATCGCCGCCGGTTACGGCCTGCTCTATCGCTTGAGCAAGGACTATGTCAAACCCGAATTCGGCATCCACAAGGTCGAGGTCGCCGGCAAGGATGTCGCCGTCCACGAAATGGTGGAAGTTGACAAGCCTTTTTGCCAGTTGTGCCGCTTCAAGCGCTACGCTGACGATCCGCAGGTCCTGCAAATACTGAAAGATCAGCCGGTCGTGTTGCTCGTTGCCCCGCTGTCGGGGCACTACGCCACGCTGCTGCGCGACACGGTGCGCACCATGCTGCCCGAGCACAAGGTCTATATCACCGACTGGAAAAATGCGCGCATGGTGCCGCTGTCCGAGGGCGAATTCCACCTCGACGACTATGTCAACTACATCGAGGAATTTATCCGCCACCTGCAAAGCCGGTACGGCAGCTGCCACGTCATCAGCGTGTGCCAGCCGACGGTGCCGGTGCTGGCGGCGGTTTCGCTGATGGCCAGCCGGCGTGAACAGATTCCGCGGTCGATCACCATGATGGGTGGCCCGATCGACGCGCGCCGTTCGCCCACCGCGGTCAACGATATGGCAGCCCGCAAGAGCTTTGAGTGGTTCGAGAACAACGTCATCTATCGCGTGCCCGCGAACTTTCCTGGCGCGGGCCGGCGCGTGTATCCGGGCTTCTTGCAGCATTCCGGTTTCGTCGCCATGAACCCCGACCGGCACACCACCAGCCACTATGACTATTTCATGAACCTGGTGCAAGGCGACGACGCCAGCGCCGAAGCGCACCGTAAGTTCTATGACGAATACAACGCCGTATTGGACATGGACGCGGACTATTACCTGGAAACCATTCGCACCGTATTTCAGGACTTTGATCTGGTGCATGGCCGCTGGAAGGTCAAGAACACGGCAGGCAAACTCGAACTGGTGCGCCCCCAAGACATTCACGACAGTGCGTTGCTGACCATCGAGGGTGAGCTCGACGACATTTCCGGTCCTGGGCAAACCCAGGCCGCCCATGGCCTGTGCAGCGGTCTGCCCAAGAGCAAGAAGCACCACTATGAAGCCATGGGCGCCGGGCACTACGGCATTTTCAGCGGCCGGCGCTGGCGTGAAGAGACTTATCCTGAGGTGCGCGCTTTTATCGCCGCGCATGACCGCCCGCAAAAGCCCGCCGCCGCGCCTGTCGCGCGGCCAGGCGCAAAGCCCGCGCCTAAGGACAGCAAGGGCAGCAAGGGCAGCGCGACGACCTGAGGGCGCGCGATTCCCTCGGCATATTTTTTCCCTGCCCGTGAGTACCCTGGCCGCGCGCATCGAGGCGTTGCTACCGCAAACCCAATGTACGCGCTGCGGTTATTCCGACTGTGCGGGTTACGCACAAGCCATCGCAGCCTGCCAAGCCGGTATCAATCAGTGCCCGCCAGGCGGGGCGCAAGGCATTGCGCGGCTGGCCGCGCTGACCGGTCAGCCGCCGCGCCCGCTCGATCCCGCGTTCGGCGTCGAAGGCCCGCGTGCGGTGGCGGTCATCGACGAAGCGTGGTGCATCGGCTGCACGCTGTGCCTGGACGCCTGCCCGGTTGACGCCATCGCCGGCCTGCCCAAACGGATGCACACCGTGATCGAGCCGCATTGCACCGGCTGTGCGCTTTGTATTCCCGCGTGCCCGGTCGATTGCATCGTGATGGAAACCGTCACTCCTGGCCGCAGCGGCTGGCAGGCCTGGTCTGAAGCACAGGCCCGCGCCGCCCGCGCGCGTTATGCCGTGCACCGCGCGCGCTGCGCCGAAACAGCCGTGCAGCCCGCAGCGATCGTCAGCAACAAGGCCACGGGGACAACGAGCGCTGCGGCCGCCGCCGCCGTCTCCGCTGAACGCAAACGCAGTGCCATCGAAGCCGCACTGGCCCAGGCCCGGGCCCGCCGGGGCCAAGCCTCGGGGGGGTGACGGGGGACTTGTCCCGCGCTGAAATTGACGTGGGTCGATGCCAGGACTGGCGCAGTGAATTTCACGCCATCTTCTTTTCCCGTCCATCCCAGTCAGGCTGCGGCGGCGCGTTCGCGTTGAGGTTCTCATCGCTGCCCTGATAAAGCCCGCGCCAGCGCACATAGCCCTGCGCCTCCGCGACGCTGTGGGCAATGTCGCCGAACACGCTGCTGACCCAGTTCTCTTCCTTTTCGTGGAACTTGGCGATGAAACCCGCGTAAGAGTCGTGGACCCATCCATCGAAGAACTTGCCCTGATCCGGGGTGATCTG
>JAITWT010000139.1 GCA_031285125.1 Burkholderiaceae bacterium
GGCGGCGGCGATGCCCAGCGCCTTGTGCAGCAGATACACGCGATCAAGCCCGCCCAGGCGGCGCTCCAGCCAGCCCCAGCGCGTGGCCAGCACCATGCAGGCGCTGCACAGCGCAAAGGCGATCAGCCCGCTGGCGGAAATCAAGTTCGAACGCCATTGAAAAAAGCCTGCCTGTGCCAGGTTCGTCGGCGAACTGGTAAACCACGCTGCCAGCGGCAACGCGATGAGTGCAAAAATCCAATATTTCTTCATCTCAAAAACCTCTCTAAGGTCGGCGCCCGGGGGGCGGCTGGGCGATGAGAGGAGTCTAGAAAGCGGCGATGAACGCGGGATGAACCCACGGCCGGCGTTCAGCGATTTTGTTTTGCCCTGCGGTGGATGCGCGTCACATGACTTTTATGCGACATGGGGTCTTGGTCACGGATTCTTTTTGAAATCCTTGGGCCTCCATGCGCAAAGTCACCTCATACACGAAGCCGGTTGAATGCTGAAAATCCGCGCGCCGAACGGGAGGGGGTGATCGCGGTCTTTTTGCCTTTGCGCTTCCACGCATAGTGTCAAGTCCGCCAGATTGTAGGATTGCAGTTTGCCTCGAGGAGCTCGCACTATGCGCATCCTATTGATCGAAGACGATGCCGCGATAGGCGATGGCCTGCGCGCGGGGCTGTCGCGCCTGGGTTTCACGGTCGATTGGTTCACCGACGGCCAGGCTGGCTTTGTTGCGCTGACCGCCGCGCCTTATGACGCGGTTGTGCTCGATCTGGGCCTGCCCAAATGCGACGGGCTGGACGTGCTGGCGCAATGGCGCCGCCGCGGGCGCGACGAGCCGGTGCTGATCCTGACCGCGCGCGACACGCTGGATGAACGCCTGCAGGGGCTGGACAGTGGCGCCGACGATTACCTGTGCAAGCCCTTCGCGCTGGCCGAGGTGGCCGCGCGCTTGCGCGCGCTGATCCGGCGCCGTCACGGCAAGACCGCGCCGGTGCGGACGCTGGGGCGCATTGTGCTGGACCCGGCGGCGCGTACCGTCACGCGCGGCGGCCAGCCGGTCGAAATGACAGCGCGCGAAGTCGAGTTGCTGGAGCTGTTCATGAACGCGGCGGGCCGCACGCTGCCCCGCGCGGTGATCGAAGAAAAACTCTACGGCTGGGATGACGATGTCGGCAGCAACACCATCGAAGTGACCATCCACCGGCTGCGCCGCAAGCTCGGCCGCCAGGTCGTCCGTACGCTGCGCGGTGCGGGCTATGCGCTGGGCACAGACAGTGACGCAGACGGCGACGCAGACGGCGACGCGGCGGAGCCGGCATGAAACTGCGTGTGGAAAGTTTGCGCGGCCGCTTGATGCTGTGGCTGCTTTCGGGCCTGCTGCTGGCGTGGCTGATGGCCTCTGCGCTGGCGTACCAGCAGACCCAGCGCACGGTCAGCGAGCTGTTCGACACGCAGCAAAGCGTGTTGGCGCGCCAGTTGCTGGCCAGCGGCTTGAGCGCGCTGACGGATGCGCAGCAACCGCTGCCGCCCGCCGAGCGCCTGCTGCCGCCCGCGCAGCGTAAGCAGATTGACGCGGATGCGCTGGCCTTCGCCATCTTCGATGGCGCGGGAAATATGCGCTGGAACGATGGCGCCTATGGCCACATGCTGCGCTATGCCTCCGGGGTGACCGGCTTCGTGACGCAAAGCGGCTACGGCAAGCATGACCGCGGCTGGCGCGTGCTGTTCTTGCACGACCCCGGCCGGCGGTTCACCGTTGCGGTGGGGCAGGAGATCGCGCACCGGCGCGCGGCCGTGCGTTCGATCGTGTTGGCGCACTTGTGGCCGTGGGCGGTGATGCTGGCGCTGCTGGTGTTGTTAACGGGCTTGCTGATCGGTGTGCAAACCCGGCCGCTGAGCACACTGGCGCGCGAACTGAGGGCGCGCCGCCCAGGCGATGACATGCCGATCGCGCCCGATCGCGTGGTCAGTGAAGTCCGTCCGCTGATCGGCGCGCTCAATGCCTTGTTTGAGCGCACACGCAACCTGCTGGCGCACACCCGGCGTTTCACGGCGGACGCCGCGCACGAACTGCGCAGCCCGCTGACGGCGCTGCGCGTGCAGGCCGAAGTGGCGCAACTCTCGGATGACGATCCCGTCACGCGGCGGCACGCGCTTGACCAGCTCATCGTCGGTATCGACCGCGCCAGCCGGCTGGTCGAGCAGTTGCTGGCGCTGTCGCGCTTGGATCCGCTGACCGCGCTGCCTGCAACCGAGCCGGTGGATTGGCATGCCTTGGCGCGTGCGGCGATCGGCGAGATCCAGGACCAAGCCCGTCAACGCCAAGTCACGCTCACACTCGAAGATGCCCCGGAGCAGGGCCACCCGCGCATGCCCTCTGCGTTGCCCGCGCAGGGCAATCCGCTGCTGCTGGCGCTGTTGCTGCGCAACCTGCTGAACAACGCGGTGCGTTACGCTGGAACGGGCGCGCACGTGGGGTTGCGCTTGGATGCACAGGGTCTCACCGTTGAGGACGACGGCCCCGGCGTTGCGCCTGACCAGCTGGCGCACATCGGCGAGCGCTTTTTCCGCCCGCCCGGCCAGAGCGAGAGCGGCAGCGGACTGGGCCTGTCGATCGTGCGCCGCATCGCTGCGCTGCACGCCCTGGAGCTGACGCTGGGCAACCGCCCCGAAGGCGGTTTTCGTGCAGCGATTCACGTTGCACGGGCACAATCCTGACATTTGGTTTCTAAGAACCTGTTTACGATCTGAAATGGCTCACGTTGGGTCGCAATCGGGATGAGTGGGTGGCCAACGGCGCGCCGCATGGGCTCATGCCCATGCAAGCGACTTGGCCGCCCAATCACCCGATTTCGGCCCAACCCGAAGGGCAGAGGCCTTTTCGGGCGGTCTGCGGCGTTGCAACGCTGGCCCATAGCCGGGCTATGGGCTGCGCGCTGCGCCTTGCATCCCTTCCCGAAAAGGC
>JAITWT010000197.1 GCA_031285125.1 Burkholderiaceae bacterium
CAGATCACCCCGGATCAGGGCAAGTTCTTCGATGGATGGGTCCACGACTCTTACGCGGGTTTCATCGCCAAGTTCCACGAAAAGGAAGAGAACTGGGTCAGCAGCGTGTTCGGCGACATCGCCCACAGCGTCGCGGAGGCGCAGGGCTATGTGCGCTGGCGCGGGCTTTATCAGGGCGGCGATGAGAACCTCAACGCGAACGCGCCGCAGCAGCCTGACTGGGATGGACGGGAAAAGAAGATGGCGTAAAAATCACCCCCTTAGAACCTGTTTACGATCCTGGCGTGAGGTGTGCGGGATGCGGATTGGGATGGGCTGCAAGGCGCAAGCCGCAGCCCATAGCACGTGCTATGGGCAAGGGTTGGAACGCCGCAGACCGCCCAAGCCCCGCACCCGCACGCCCGCGCCGGGATCGTAAACAGGTTCTTAGGCTCATCCTCTCCAGCACGACTGTTTAGGGCCTGTTCACGCTATTTCCGCAGTGGAAATAGCGTGAACAGGCCCTAACCTAAACAACGCCAACCAACGGACCGCGCCATGGAATTCAAGGACTACTACAGCGCCTTGGGCGTTCAGCGTGACGCCTCTGAAGAGGCGATTCGCACGGCTTACCGCAAGCTCGCGCGCAAGTACCACCCGGACGTCAGCAAGGAACCCGATGCCGACGCGCGGATGCGCGCGGTCAACGAGGCTTACGACGTGCTGCGCGACAAGGAAAAGCGCGCCGCCTACGACGCCCTGGCCGATCGCGTCGCGCGCGGCGGCAGCGCGGCGCAAGACGGTTTCGAGCCGCCGCCGGGCTGGGACGAAGGGTTCGAGTTTCATCGCGGCGCGGGCCCGGCCGACCATGCCGATTTCAGCGAATTTTTCTCTTCGCTGTTCGGCCAGGCCCAGCAGCGCCACGCGCAGCGGCGGCAGGAGCACGCGCGCGGCGAGGACCACCACGCCGCCATCGACATCCCGCTGGAAACCGCCTACACCGGCGGCGAGCGCGAGATTACGCTGCGCGCGCTGGAAATCGACGCCCAAGGCCAGCCGCAATGGGTCACGCGCACACTGCGCGTGAAAATTCCCGCCGGCGTGCACCCTGGCCAATACATCCGCTTGGCGGGCCAGGGTTTGCCCGGGCACGGCGGCGAACCGGCGGGCGATCTGTATCTGGAGGTGCGCATCGCTGCGCACAAGCTCTACCGCGTCGAAGGCCGCGATGTGGTGCTGACGCTGCCGATCACCCCGACCGAGGCGGCGCTCGGCGCGCAAGTGCGTGTGCCCACGCCCGGCGGCGGCATGATCGAAGTCGGCATTCCGCGCAGCGCGCGCAGCGGCCTGCGGCTGCGCCTGAAAGGCCGCGGTCTGCCCGGTAAAACGCCGGGCGACATGTACCTGCTGCTGGACATCGCCCTGCCGCCGGCCGACAGCGCTGCGGCCCGCCAAGCCTACGAAGACCTGGGCCGCGCCAGCGCTGCATTCCAGCCGCGCCGGCATCTGGGCGTTTGAGCTTGTCAACAACACGTTCAACGCAACACGTTCAACGGGAGTCAAAAATGGCCGTCACCCTCCACGCACACAGCACCCTGATCGCCGCCACCGCGCGCGATGACGGTGCCGCGCTCGCCGCCGAAGACATCGCCCGCGCCTGCGACGCGCAAATCGAATGGGTGCTGCAACTGGTGCGCACGGGCATCGTCCAGGCCCTCGGCGCGCCCGAACAAAGCCTGAGCAGCTTGGCCAGCCTGGGCCCGTGGCGCTTCGGCAGCGCCGACCTGCACCGCGCGCTCGAGGTGCGCCGCCTGGAGCGCGACTTCGACGCCAGCCTCGACGCCGCCGCGCTCATCCTCGATCTGGAGACCGAAGTGCGCCGCCTGCGCGCCCTCCTGCGTGCGCGCGGCCTGCGCGATTGAACCTCAAACAACGGTTCAACGCGCGGCGGTCTCAAAAGCGCAAAGTCCGCACCCCTTGGCTCGTCCCCAGCAAACAAATATCGGCCCGGTTGCGCGCGAACACGCCGACGGCAACCACCCCCGGCCACTGATTGACTTCGGCCTCGAAAGCCAGCGGATCGGCAATGTGCAGCCCGCGCACGTCGATGATGTGCTGGCCGTTATCCGTGACGAGCGGTTCGCCGTCTTTCTCGCGGACCTGCGCCGTGCCGCCCAGGCGCGCGAACTCGCGCACGATGCGGCGCGCGGCCATCGGAATCACTTCCACCGGCAGCGGAAAAGCACCCAGGGTCTGAACTTGCTTGGATGCATCGGCGATGCAGACGAAACGCCGCGATTGCGCGGCGATGATCTTCTCGCGCGTGAGCGCCGCGCCGCCGCCTTTGATCATGTAGCCGTGCGGGTCGATCTCGTCGGCACCGTCGATATACACCGCGATCTCATCGACCGCGTTGCTATCGAACACTTCGATGCCCAGCTCGCGCAGCCGTTCGGTCGAGGCCAGCGAACTGGACACCGCGCCGCGAATCGCGCTCTTGACAGCGGCTAAGGCATCGATAAATTTGTTGACCGTCGAGCCGGTACCCACGCCGACGATCGCGCCGCGCATCACGTAATCGAGCGCCGCGCGACCCACTTGCGCCTTGAGTTCATCCTGAGTGAACGTTGTAGAGGTCATCGGGGACAATCCTGTCGTAGTCAAAAATTTTCTGGATTATCCAATGCTGCTGCCTTACGCCTACGATTTGGCGCGTGCCTTTTTATTTGGTCTGGATGCGGAACGGGCGCACGAACGGACGCTGGATGTGCTCGCCCTGACCCAGAACACCTTGGCGGCCGGGTTGTACAGCGCCGCGCGCGTGCAAGACCCGGTGCAACTGGCGGGCCTGCGCTTTCCCAACCGCGTCGGCCTGGCCGCTGGGCTGGACAAGAACGCGCGCTGTATCGATGCCTTCGCCGCCATGGGGTTTGGCTTCGTCGAGGTGGGCACCGTCACACCCAAGGCGCAACCGGGCAACCCCAAGCCGCGCATCTTCCGCCTGCCGCAGCGGCAGGCGCTGATCAACCGGCTGGGCTTCAATAACGAAGGGTTGGACGCCTTCATCGCCAACGTGCAGCGCGCGCGCGTGCGCGCCCGTGCGCACCGCTGTGGCCGCCCCGGCTCCCCCGCCCCCAGCACACCAGCGACAATGCTGTTGGGCCTGAACATCGGCAAAAACGCCGCCACGCCAATCGAATGCGCGCTGGACGATTACCTGAGCGCGCTGACCGGCGTCTATCCCTACGCGGACTATGTGACGGTCAACATCTCCAGCCCCAACACCGCCAATCTGCGCACCTTGCAAGGGGACGCCGCGCTTGATTCCCTGCTCGCCGGCATCGCCGCGCGCCGCGCACAACTGGCGCAGGAGCACGGTAAAACCGTTCCGGTCTTCATCAAAATCGCGCCCGACCTGGATGAGGCCCAGGTCGCCGGCATCGCCGCCGCCCTACGCCGTCACGGCATGGATGGCGTGATCGCCACCAACACCACGCTGGCGCGCGAAGCCGTCGCCGGACTGCCTCATGCGCAGGAGGCGGGCGGCTTGTCGGGCGCGCCGCTGCGCGAAACCAGCAATCGCGTGATCGCGCAATTGCGCGCCGCGCTCGGGCCGAACTTCCCGATCATCGGCGTCGGCGGCATTCTCAGCGGCGCCGACGCGCGCGCCAAGATTGCCGCCGGAGCCGATGTGGTGCAGATCTACACCGGTCTGATTTACCGCGGCCCCGCGCTGGTGCGCGAAGTGGCGCAGGCGCTGGCGCGCAAAGACTGAGAACCTGCATCAACGCTCAAAGGCTGGCCACCGGCCGTCCCGCCGCCACGTCCGCGATCGCTGCTGCCGTGCGCGCCGCGGCGCCGCGGTGCGCACAAGCGAAGGCGCGCGCGGCCTCGACCATGGCTTCGCGCCGCGCCGAATCGGCCAGCAGGACAAGCGCGCCGGCGGCGGCTTGTGCCATGTCATCGACACGCAGCGCAGCGCCGGCTTCGAGCGCGAGCTCGGCCGCTTCAGCGAAGTTGAAGGTCGATCGCCCCATCAGCACCGGGCAGCCGCAGGCGGCCGCTTCGATCAGGTTCTGCCCGCCCAGCGGCTCAAAGCTGCCCCCCAGCAGTGCAACGCTGGACACGCCGTAGTACAGCGCCATTTCGCCGAGTGAATCGCCCAGCCAGATGGCGGGCGGCGCGTGCTCTGGGGCATCCGGCCGATCCGGCAGACCGGCGCTGCGCCGCAGCACTGTAAATCCAGCTTCCTCGATCAGCGCGGCCACGGCGTCGAAACGCTGCGGATGGCGCGGCACGATCAGCCACTGCACCTCCTCGAAGCGCGGCACGCTGGACGATCGCTCCTGCCCCAGACCGTCTGGAAGCGGCAGCGCAAGACCCTCGCGGTGGCGCTTGATGACATCCAGCAGTTGCTGCTCCTCGCCCTCACGCGAACTGGCCAGCATGATGACAGGCCATCGCAACTTGGCGCGCAAAGCGGCGGCGCACGCAAGCTGGGACGGGTCGGGCGTGGCGTCGAACTTGAGGTTGCCGTACACCCCGCCGACCTTGGCCCCCGCCACCGCCAGCCGCAGCGCATCCACCCCGGTCTGCGCCCAGGCCGCAGCCAGCGAGGCATAAATGGGGCGCGCCAGCCAAGCCAACTGCCGGATGCGCGCGAACGATCGGGGGCTCAGCCGCGCATTGGCCAGCACCAGCGGAATGCCGCGTTCGGCGCAGGCGGTGCTCAGCGCGGGCCAGACTTCGGTTTCCATCAGCACACCGATGCGCGGCGCGAAATGGTCCAGAAAACGCCGCACCGCGCCGGGCGTATCCCACGGTTGCCAGACCTGGCAATCGCCCTCGCGCAGCAGCTTGGCGCCCTCGGCACGCCCGGTCGCGGTGCCGTGGGTGAGCAGGAAACGCCAATCGGGATTCTGGCGGCGCAAGGCCGCGATCAGAATGCCGGCGGCACGCGCTTCGCCCAGCGAGACCGCATGAATCCAGCACCACGGGACCGCACTCGCCTGCTCCGGCGCATCGGCGTAATAACCAAAACGCTCGGGCACCGCGACCGCGTAGCCCGGCTCGGCGCGCGCACGCCGGCGCAGCTTGCGGCGCAGCAAAGGCTGCGCCAGCCAGGTGAGCATGCCATACAGGCGTATCAGCGGTGAACGCGACGGCGCGTAACCCCGGCTTGGCCGATCCTGTCTATCTTTATTTTGCGTGCTCATCAATGCGCGGCCTGCGCTATGGCGGCGTCCGGCTTGACCGACTTGAGCAGCGCCAGCATGTCGGCCTGGATGCGCGCGAGCGCCTGCGCCGTTTGTCCTTCGAAACGCAGCACCAGCACCGGCGTGGTGTTGGAGGCGCGGATCAGCCCAAAACCATCGGGCCAATCGACGCGCAGACCGTCAATCGTGAGCGTCTTGGCGGGCGCAGGAAAGTGCGCCGCGGCGACGATTTTTTGCACCAGCGCGTGCGGCTCGCCTTCGGCACAGGGCACATTCAGCTCGGGCGTGGAAAAACTCGTGGGCAAGGCGTCGAGCACCGCACTGGCATCGGGCGAGCGGCTGAGGATTTCCAGCAAACGGCAGCCCGCATAGGTGCCGTCGTCGAAGCCGTACCAGCGTTCCTTGAAGAAAATGTGCCCGCTCATCTCCCCGCCCAGCGGGGCATTGAGTTCTTTCATCCTGGCTTTGATGAGCGAATGGCCGGTCTTGTAAATCACCGGCACGCCGCCTGCCGCCTCGATCACGGGCGCCAGCCGCTGCGAGCACTTCACGTCATAAACGACCGCGCCGCCCGGCGCACGCGCGAGCACGTCGCGCACAAACAGCATCAATTGACGGTCGGGGAAGATGTTCTGACCTTCCTTGGTGACGATGCCCAGACGATCGCCGTCACCATCGAAAGCCAAGCCCAACTCGGCATCGCCGGCTTGCAACGCGGCCATCAGATCGCGCAAGTTCTCGGGTTTGCTCGGATCGGGGTGATGGTTGGGGAAATTGCCGTCCACTTGGTCGTACAGCGCGGTCACTTCACAACCGATCGCGCGCAGGACCGCTGGCGCCGAGGCCCCTGCGACGCCATTGCCGCAATCAACCACGATCTTGATCGGCCGCGCCAGCTTGATGTCCTGCGTAATGCGCTGGGTGTACGCGGGCAGCACATCGACTTGGCGCACGCTGCCGCCGGGCACGGGCGCGGCCGTAACGCAGCCGGCTTGCATCGCACGGCGCAGCGACTGGATTTCGTCACCATAAATCGCGCGGCCCGCCAGCACCATTTTGAAGCCGTTATCGTCCCGGGGGTTGTGGCTGCCCGTGACCTGAATACCGCTACCGGCCAGCGTGCTGGCCGCGAAATACAGCATGGGCGTGGTTGACAGGCCTATATCGATCACCTCGATGCCGGCGTCCATCAGACCGCGGATGAGCGCCTGCGACAGCGCTGGCCCGGACAGCCGGCCATCGCGCCCCACCGCGACGCTTTTCTCGCCCGCCGTGCGCGCCGCATCGCCAAAGGCGCGGCCCAAGGCCAGAGCGACATCGGGATTGAGGGTTGTGGGCGTCACGCCCCGAATGTCATAAGCCTTGAAAATAGAGGAACTGAATTGCATGGGATCCTTTTAGGTTGGCGCCAACGCCTGGATGCCAGCGCCTGGATGAATGTGTGATTCTAGAAGTCGCCCATTCCGTCGCCCATTCCGTCGCCCATTCCGGTGTGCGGTCGCAGCGCGCCGTTCACGCTCCATGGAAACCAGCCGATGAAACTCCCTCCCCTGCTGTACACCACCTGCACCGATACCCCTCTGGGCAGTACCCGCCTGGCCGCCACCGGTACCGCACTGGCGGGCGTATGGTTCGTCGAAGGCCAGCGCGACACGCCCGACGCACAAACCCTGCGCGGCTGGGTTCAATCACGGCAGCATCCAATCCTGCGCGAGGCGGCAGCGCAACTGGCCTCTTATTTCGCGGGCCAGCGCACATCGTTCGAATTGCCGCTGGATTTGTCTTACGGCAGCGCATTCCAGCAAGCGGTATGGCGCGCCTTGCTGGACATCCCTCTGGGCGATACCCTGACCTACGGCACGCTGGCCCAGCGCATTGGCCGTCCGGCGGCGGTACGCGCGGTCGGCACGGCGGTTGGCGCCAACCCGATCAGCGTGATCGTGCCCTGCCACCGCGTGCTGGGCGCCAACGGCGCGCTCACCGGCTACGGCGGCGGACTCGATCGCAAGCAGCGCCTGCTGAAGCTGGAAGGCTGTTCATCAATGAGGGTGAAGTGAGCCCATCAGAACACCGCCTGCACGCGCCCAATGCGTGCTCGTCACCTTCGAGCCCGGCGCACGGCCCCACCGGCACACACCCCCGCTCGCACAGACGCTCGCACAGACGCTCGCACAGACGCTGATCGTCACGGCTGGCAGCGGCTTCGTGCAAAAAGAAGACGAGCGCGTCCACGCGATCCGTCCCGGCGACGTCGTTTGGACCGCACCCAAAAAAAAGTGCGTGCTGTGCGGCATCGCCACCACACGGCTGCACAGGTAGCCCCCCAAATCAGGCCCCACCATGAACGGAATTCTGTTTCCCCTGTTCAGGCGTTCACGTTCAAGCGTTTTAATCTCCTCATAAAATCCGGGTGAACGCGCCGCACAGGCGCTCGACTGTCCGTAGCTCAGTTGGATAGAGCAACAGCCTTCTAAGCTGTGGGTCGGGGGTTCGATCCCCTCCGGACAGGCCAGAGACCTCCTTCTGACAGGCCAGACGCTACCCCCTGTCAACCTAAAAACAGCAGTGACCACGGGTGGCGCATTCGAACGGATGTTGCCCGGCCATTGCGCGCCAAGCGCAGGAGCGCTCGAAATCGGATACGCGGCAGGCACCGTGCCGCCCCAACGACTGCGGGTGCGCACCACGGCTTGCGTCTGAACCTGCGCCCGCATAAAAAATAAATCGCCCGAGATCAGCCTCAGGCAAAAGGCAAAAGGCAAAAGGCAAAAGGCAAGAGGTAAGAGGCAAGAGGTAAGAGGCAAACCGCAGTCATGGCAAGAATTGACCACGCCGCATGACATCGGTATACAGAAAATTTATGTGCTGAATTTTCAAAAACTTCAATATTTCAGCTCATTTTCTGGCATTCTTTTTGGCACCGCTTATTTTTTGAATTTTTAATTAAGCCCCCCCTATTTATAGGGCGTTTTAAAGCCGCTTCTAATGTTTTCTTATCGGCATATCGGGGAGCCGGTAAATCCAACGAACATACTCAGGCAAAGGCAACTTCCGGAGCGCGTGATATATCGCGCGACACCCATTGCAAATCGCCGAATATTTGACACCCCACCAAAAAAACGGGAACCGCAGCCCATCCACGGACTCAAACCGTAACCTTTTAGCAATCAAACACTAAATAAAACATTAAATAGTGCTTTTGAGCTACAACAAATACCCCATACGTCGTAACTAACTAAGCACTCTAGCGGATATTCAAGAGAGGGCCGAGTATTCATAATTTCTATATTCTTTCCAGCAAATTACACAAATGACTTCCTCCTCTGCTCCTCTGGAACCCGTACCACCCAAAGCATGGAGCGTACTGTTCTCCAGCACCTGGGCCTTCACGGTCTGTTTCATGGTCTGGATGATGTTCGCGATCGTCGGCATCCCGCTGAAAAAACAGCTCGGCCTCAATGACACCGAGTTCGCTTGGCTGACGGCGATGCCGGTGCTCTCGGGCTCGCTGATCCGCGTGCCGCTGGGCAACTGGACCGACAAATACGGCGGCCGCATCGTTTTTGCCATTTTGCTGGCAATCTCAGTGCCTTCGACCTGGGCGATTGCCTATGCCACGCAATACTGGCAGTTTTTGGTGATCGGGCTGTTCATGGGCTTGGCCGGCGGTTCGTTCTCGGTGGGCACGCCTTATGTCGCCCGCTGGTTCCCGAAACGCCTGAAGGGCACCGCGATGGGCGTGTTCGGCGCGGGCAACTCGGGGGCGGCGGTCAACAAGTTTCTGGCCCCGGTATTGCTCAGTTTGGGCCTGGGCTGGCAGTTGGTGCCGCATGTGTATGCGGTGATCATGCTCATCACGCTGATCCTGTTCTGGGTCTTCAGCGCGAGCAACCCGGCCCACCGGGTGCCTCCGACCACGCACTGGAGCGAACAACTGGCGGTGTTGAAAAACCCCCGGGTGCTCAAGTACTGCCAGTACTACAGCATCGTGTTCGGCGGTTACGTGGGCTTGAGCCTGTGGCTGCCACGTTACTTGATGGGTGAATACCACTTGAGCTTGCAATCCGCGGCACTGCTCACAGCCTGCTTTGCCTTGCCCGGCGGCATGGTACGGGCGATGGGTGGCATGTTGTCGGACAAATTCGGCGCGCATCGCGTGACGTGGTGGGTGCTGTGGGTGTGCTGGATCTGCCTGTTCATCATGAGCTATCCGCAGACCGACTTCACCATCGCCACGTCGGCGGGCCCCAAAACCTTCCACATCGGCCTGAACATTTACGCCTTTACCGTCCTGCTGTTCATCCTGGGCATTGCGATGGCTTTCGGCAAAGCCAGCGTGTTCAAGTACATCGGCGACGAATTTCCCAGCAACGTCGGTGCCGTCAGCGGCGCGGTGGGGCTGGCGGGTGGGCTGGGCGGTTTTCTGCTGCCGCTCATGTTCGGTTGGCTGCACGATCGCACAGAGATTTTTCCGACCACCTTCATGCTGTTGTACGGCGTGGTGTGGGTCTCGCTGATCTGGATGTACTGGACCGAAGTGCGTACCACTGACGTGCTCAGCTCAAGCAAACCGACCTCCCGCGCGGCCTGAAACCCTCCCCCAAAAACATTCCAAAGGAATCCCCATTATGAGCACCAACGCCAACCCATCGAGCGGCAAAACGCTGACCGACTGGAGGCCAGAGGATCCGGCGTTCTGGCAGCAGCACGGCAGCCGCATCGCCAACCGGAACTTGTGGATCTCGATCCCGGCGCTGCTGCTGGCCTTCGTGGTCTGGCAGGTCTGGTCGGTGACTGTGACCAAGCTGCCTTCGGTCGGCTTCAAATTCACGACCAGCCAGCTGTTCTGGCTGGCCGCGCTGCCGGGCCTGTCGGGCGGCACACTGCGGATTTTTTACTCTTTCATGGTGCCGATCTTCGGCGGGCGGCTGTGGACCACGCTGACCACCCTGTCGCTGCTGGTTCCGGCCATCGGCATTGGCTACGCGGTCAAGGACCCGGCCACGCCTTACACGGTATTCGCCCTGCTGGCGCTGCTGGCCGGTCTGGGCGGCGGCAATTTCGCCTCCTCGATGTCCAACATTTCGTTCTTCTTCCCGCGCAAGGAAAA
>JAITWT010000206.1 GCA_031285125.1 Burkholderiaceae bacterium
TCGTGCGTGTGCCGCCTGCAGGACGGCGAAGTGCGGCGTTTGGACAGTTCGGCGCTCGACGAGGACGACGTGGCCGCAGGCTGGCTGCTGGCCTGCCGCTCCTACGCGGCCAGCCCGGCACTGAAAGTGCGCTTTACCTGATACGTCGGCGCGGCACGGTCCAATTTCAGTGGAAGTCCTGCGGAAAATGTGCGTGGAGCGGGCGAAGGGAATCGAACCCTCGTATGAAGCTTGGGAAGCTGCCGTTCTGCCATTGAACTACGCCCGCGTTTTGTCACTCCGGTCACCCGGGGAGCGAGAGTATAGGGCATGTTCCTTGATGTCTGGGTGCAGGCCTCATCAGGCTACGCAGCGCACGCGCACATCACCTGGCGTTGGTTCTGCTTGCATCCACCCGATTTGTGCGGCTTGTGCGAAGCCCGCCGCGTGGAATGCGGCCAGCACCGCATCCGTTGCGTCAGGCGCGCAACTGATGAGCAGGCCGCCGCTGGTTTGCGGATCGGTCAACAGATCGCGTTGCCACGTGGGAAAGGCGTCCGGCCAGACCACTTCGCCGCCATAGGCCGCCCAGTTGCGCGCCGAAGCGCCGGTGACAATGCCTTCTTGCGCGAAACGGGCAGCATCCTCGATCAGTGGAACCTGTGCGCAGATCACCTCGGCGCTCAACCTCGAACCGCGGCAGACTTCGAGCAAATGCCCGAACAGGCCGAAGCCGGTCACATCGGTCATTGCGTGAACGCTGTCGAGCGCCGCGAGTGCGCTGCCGACACGGTTGAGTTGGGTGGTGTAGCGCAGCATTTGCGCGTAGCCTTGCGCATCGAGCCGGCCCTTTTTGATGGCGGCCGACAGAACGCCCACGCCCAGCGGTTTGCCCAGGATGAGCGCATCGCCGGCGCGCGCATCGGCATTGCGGCGCACGCGCCCGGGGTGGACAAGCCCGAGGGCGACCAGACCGTAGATCGGTTCGAGCACGTCGATAGAATGCCCGCCCGCGATCGGGATGCCGGCGTCGCGGCATACCGAGGCGCCGCCTTCGAGCACCCGGCCGATCACCTGCGGCGGGAGTTGTGCGATCGGCATCCCGACCAGCGCCAGCGCGAGGATCGGCGTGCCGCCCATCGCATACACATCGGACAGCGCATTGGTCGCGGCGATGCGGCCGAAGTCGTAAGGGTCGTCGACGATGGGGGTGAAGAAATCGGTCGTTGCCACCAGCGCCTGCGTGTCGTTGAGGCGATAAACCGCCGCATCGTCGCTGGTTTCGGCGCCGACCAGCAGCTCGGGCGGCACGATGCCTTGGGGCGCGCGCGCGAGAATTTCGGTCAGCAGGCCGGGTGCGATTTTGCAGCCGCAACCGCCGCCGTGCGAGAAGCGGGTGAGCGCGATGGGGTCGCCGCCGCTGCTGTGTTGTGGTGTCATCTGTGAAGTCATCGGAAAATTGTGCCAGTTCAAGGAAATTCATGAGCCGACCGCAACCCATCCAGGTGGCTGACCGCCACGCCTTCGATACCGTGATCGACGCCCGCTCGCCGGCGGAATTCGCGCTGGACCACATTCCTGGTGCAATCAACTGTCCGGTGCTTGACGATGAGGAGCGCCGCATCGTCGGCACGCTTTACAAGCAGGAAGGCGCTTTCGAGGCGCGCCGCGTGGGCGCAGCCATGGTCGCGGCCAACCTCGCGCGGCACTTGCGCGGGCCGCTGGCGGATCGTCCCGCGCACTGGCGCGCGCTGGTGTATTGCTGGCGCGGCGGGATGCGCAGCGGCTCGATGGTGACCTGGCTGCGCCTGGTCGGCTGGGATGCGCAACCGCTGGCGGGCGGCTACAAATCGTGGCGCAACCATGTGATTGCGCAGATCGAGGCGATCGCGCCGCGGCTGGATTTGCGCGTCATCTGCGGGCCCACCGGCAGCGCCAAAACGCGCGTGCTGGAGGCGCTGCAGGCGCAGGGCGCGCAGACGCTCGATCTGGAGGGATTGGCGCGTCACCGCGGCTCGATGCTGGGCGCCTTGCCCGGCGTGCAGCAGCCCGCGCAAACGGGATTCGAGACCGCGCTGGCCGAGGCGCTGGAGCGCATCGATTTGCAGCGTCCGGTGTTCATTGAAGCCGAAAGCGCGCGCATCGGGCGCTTGTCGGTACCGCCGGCCTTGGTCCGGCGTTTGCGCGCGAGCCGGTGCATTGAAGTTCAGGCCTCAGCGGCGGCGCGGCTGGCTTTTCTGCTGCGCGATTACGCTCATTTGGGTGAGGACCGGAGCGCGCTGGTGGAGCTATTGGCAGGGTTCAAAGAATTGCACGGGCGCGCAACCATCGAGCGCTGGCAGGGCTGGGCCGACGCGCTCGCGCTCGAAGCGCTGTATGCCGAATTGATCGAGCGGCATTACGACCCGCTCTATGCGCGCTCGCAGCGGCAACATTTGAGCCAGTGGGCGCTGCGTCATTCAGTGCAGGCGCAAGACCTTTTGCCCGAGGCGATTGAGGCGCTGGCGAGGCAAATTCGTGAGCGCTTTGATGGTGCCCAGGGCGCTCAAAGCGCTCAAAGCGCCGGGGTCGCGCCGGTATCGCCCACATTGCCACCGGGAAGTACCGGAACATGAAGCGGCGCCTTGGAGCCCATCGCGGCGTTGCAAATCCTTGCCATGGTCAAGAACCTGTTTACGATCTGAAATGGCTCACGCAGATGCCTTTTCGGGAGGGGATGCAAGACACCAACGCCATGCCCGATACCCTTGCGCTGATTCACCAGAGCGACACTTTGCTGGTTTTGGACAAGCCCGCCGGCTTGCTGTGTGTACCGGGCCGTGGCGCGGATAAGCAGGATTGCCTGAGCGCGCGGGTACAAGCGCGCTGGCCGGACGCGCGGGTGGTTCATCGTCTGGACATGGCCACCAGCGGCCTGGTGCTGATGGCGCGCGGCGCAGCGATGCAGCGCGCACTCAGCCAAGCCTTTGCGCTGCGGCAGATCGACAAGCGCTACGAGGCGATCGTCCATGGCGTGCTCGACGATGACCGCCAATGGCACGAGATCGATGCGCCGATTGCCCCCGATTGGCCGCGCCGTCCGCTGCGCATAGTTGACGCGGCCGGCCAGCCCAGCCGCACCCGCTGGCGCGTGTTGCGCCCTTTGCCTGAACACGGCGCAACCCACGTGCTGCTTGTGCCCGTGACGGGGCGTACACATCAATTGCGCGTACACCTTGCACATATCGGGCATCCCATCGTGGGCGATGCGCTCTACGAGGGGGACGCTGATCGTGTCGAAAATATTGCAAGCAGCATGGCAAACACGCAGGGTATCCATCACATCCATCGCGTCCATGGCACCCATGACATCGCTGTGCAACCGTACAGCCATGCACCCCGTCTGCTGCTGCACGCCAGTGAGCTGGCTTTGGCTCATCCGCTCAATGGAGGGGCGTTGCGTTTTGTGAGCCCCGTGCCTTTCATTCCGGCCGGTGTTCAGACGCCCCAAAATAGATGAAATAAGTTTTCCCTACAGGAGGCGCTGGGCGTATACCGTCAATAAGGATAGAAAAAAGTAAAGTTAAAAACGAGGAAATCAATCGAATATAAAACGAGCCATGACGGGACTGGAAAATAAATCAAACCCAGGGTATCAATAAAATTGATTCAACAAATGGGCGGTGGTGATTTTGTTGATTGCCAATCGTCCTTAAAAATATTCTTGTCTTGCCCAGCAAGAGCCCTTAAAAGATGAGGGTATTTTTTTACGCCTCGATTTTTACGCTTCGTACAAAGGCCACGCGATCGCGCAACATCTCGGCTTCGGGTTTCGGGTTCGGGTAGTACCATACGGCATCGGGGTTGAATTCGCCATCAACCAGCAGCGAATAGTAATGCTCCTCGCCTTTCGATGCGCAGGTGCTGCGATGGTTGCTGAAGCTGATATATTCGCGTTTGAGCGAACTGACAGGGAAATAATGATTGCCATCGACCAATACGGTATC
>JAITWT010000054.1 GCA_031285125.1 Burkholderiaceae bacterium
CAAAACGTTCGGCCCGTTCAAAGCCGTGGCGCCGTCCTGCGATTCAGACCCTGCTTGCCCGCCATTCGCCCCCGTCACGATTCGCTTCTCCAACCCGATCGATAGCGCGCGTTTCAAGGCATCGATGGTGACGGTCACGCCCGCGATCCCCGGGATGAAGGTTTTTGCGAACGAGGACCGGATCACGATCCGGGGGCAAACCCAGGGCCGCACCCAATACACGGTCACGCTCGCCGACACACTGGCCGACCGGTACGGCCAGACCCTGGGTCAACGCACGACCTTGCGCTTCAATGTCGGCGCGGCGCAGCCCCGGTTATTCCCTGATAACGCAGGGTCCATCGTCCTCGACCCGGCCGCGCCCAAACAGTACATCGCCTATTCGATCAACGTCCCGGCGCTGCGCGTGCGCATTTATGCCGTGGCGCCCGAGGACTATCCGGCGTACGACCAATTTCGCGGCGGCTGGCAACCGTGGCCGCCAGGCCGGTTGGTGTTCGACAAGGTGATCGCCCCCCGCGGCGTGCCCGACGCCGTCACCGCAACGCCAATCGATCTCAGCCCCGCGCTGTCCTCCGGTCTTGGGCATGCGATCGTGATGGTCACCGCGGCCGACGAAAAAACCAACGGCAGGAACACGGTCTGGGTGCAATCGACCCAGCTCGGCCTGATGACCTATACCGAATTCAAGGCGCTGACGGCTTGGGTGACGCGACTCAGCGACGGCTCGCCCGTGGAAGGCGCCCGGATATCCGTGTTGGGCACGCGCGCATCGGGGGCATCGGGCGCATCGGATGAATCAGGCACATCGGACACCGGGCGCGACGGTCTGGTCCGTGTGCCGGTTGCAGCGTGGGACAGTTGGAAAAACGGCTGGGAAAAAAGATTCATCGTCGCCACCCGCGGCGCAGATTCCGCCATCGTCGAAAACTATCCGCCCTTGCCTTACGGCGCGAGCGCTGCGGACATGCAAAACCTGTCGCGCCAGGCACGCTGGCTGGTCTATGACGACCGCGGCGTCTACAAGCCGGGCGAGGAAGTCCGCATCAAGGGCTGGATACGCCGCGCCGTTGCAGGCCGTGGCGGCGACCTTGCCGCAATCGCCAACGGCGGGGGCAAAACACTGCGTTTTCTCGTGCGCGATCCGCTGGGCGCCGAAATCAGCCAGGGCAAAGCCGCCATCGACGATCAAGGCAGCTTCGACCTGGCGTTCAAACTTCCGGGCAACGCCAACCTGGGCCATGCAAACATCGAATTCGATCTTGAACAAGCCAGGTCCAACCACAGCTTTCAGATTCAAGAATTTCGTACCCCCGAATTCGAGGTCGGTGTCAAAGCTTCCGAAGGGCCGTATTTCGCGGGCTCGAACGCAACCGCCACCCTCACTGCCGCGTATTACGCGGGCGGCGGCCTGGCATCGGCTCCGGTCGGATGGCGCGTCCAACGCACGATCGCAACCTTCGCGCCGCCCAACCACAGCGACTACCACTTCGGCCCCCAGGCGCGTGACTGGTGGCTGCCCCCGGTTGACGGCGGTATCCAAACGCAAACCTGGTCTGCACGGACCAACGCACAGGGCATACACCGTATCCGCCTGGATTTCGACACGCCCGCCCCGCCGTACCCGATGCACCTGGATCTGCACGGGCAAGTGACCGACGTCAACCGTCAGCAGTGGAGCGGCCAGACCCGCCTGCTGGTGCACCCCGCATCGGCCTATGTGGGCGTGCGGCTGGAGCAAAACTTCGTGCGCGCCGGCGCAGCCGTGAATCTGTCGCTGATCGTCACCGGCATCGACGGCAAGGCGCTGTCCGGACGCCCCATCACCGTGCGCGCCGCGCGCGTGGACTGGGTGCAACAGGGCGACACGTTTGAAGACAAGGAAGTCGATGCGCAAACTTGCACCGCGACCAGCGGTTCCGCCGGCGCAGACCAGCCCGCGCGATGCACGTTCAAGCCGATGCAAGGCGGGCCATGGCGCATCACCGCGCGCGTCACCGATGCACAAGGGCGCGAAAATCAAACCGTCAGCACGCTCTGGGTCATGGGTGAGGCAAGCGCCAAGCCGCGCGCGCTCGGCGAGGACCGCCTCACCGTCATGGCCGACAAGAAAGAATACCCACCCGGCGACACCGCCGAACTGCTCGTGCTCGCACCGTTCGCGCCGGCCGAAGGCGTGCTCACCGTGCGCCGCCAAGGCCTGGTGCATATCGAACGCTTCACCCTGCATGGCCCCACGCAGACGCTGAAAGTCAAGCTCGATGAAAGCATGGTGCCCAACGTTCAAATCGGTGTCGATCTGGTTGGCACGGCATCACGCGAGCACAGCGCAGACCCCGCCGGCAAAAAGCCGCGCCAACGTCCGGCCTACGCCCATGCGAGCATCAATGTGAACGTGCTGCCCATCTCGCGCACATTGACGGTGACGGCCACCCCGCAAGCCTTGAGCGCCGAACCCGGCGCCGCCACGTCCATCGGCGTGACGGTCAAAGACGCGCGTGGCCACCCGGTCAAGAACGCCGCGGTCGCACTCGTCGTTGCCGATGAAGCGGTCCTCGCGTTAACGGGCTACAAAACGCCCGACCCGGTCCAGGTGTTTTACGCACCGCGCGCACCGGAAGTCCGCGATTCCAGCCTGTACCCACAGATCGTGCTTGCCGAGCCGGATCTCAACCTGGGAGCAGCCCAGAGGATGGCCCTCCTGTCGCTGCCAATACCAGCGCCAGCGATGCCGGCAGCGGCCGGCCTGCAGCGGCTGCGCATGGACTCGGCGCCGACCCCGGTGGAAGGCATTCGCGTCCGCTCCGATTTCGCTGCGCTCGCGCTTTTTGCGCCGAGCCTCCGCACCGATGCCGCCGGCCAGGCGGTGGCCCGATTCAAATTGCCGGACAACCTGACGCGCTACCGGGTCATGGCCGTGGCCTCGGCCAGCGCGCGCGATTTCGGCGCCAACGAAGCGACCCTCACCGCGCGCCTGCCGCTGATGGTGCGCCCCAGCGCGCCGCGCTTCCTGAACTTCGGTGACCGCTTCGAACTGCCGGTCGTGGTGCAAAACCAGACCGATGCAACAACCGATGTCGGCATCGCGGTACGCGCCGCCAACGCCGTGATCGATGACCCTGCGGCCAAGCGCGTCACCCTCGCGGCGCACGATCGCGTGGAAGTGCGCTTTGCCGCCCATGCCGGCAAGCCGGGCACCGCGCGCTTTCAAATCGGCATCGCCTCCAAGAACTTTGCCGACGCCAGCGAAATCGAACTGCCCGTCTACACCCCCGCGACCACGCAAGCTTTCGCCACCTATGGCGAGATCGACAGCGATGCCAGCGGCGGCGGCGCCGGCAGCGCCATCGCGCAGCCAGTACAGATGCCCGCGGGCGTGTTTACAGCGTTCGGCGGCCTCCAGATCTCGACCAGTTCGACGCAGCTTTCCGCACTCACCGACGCTTTCCTGTACCTCCTCAAATACCCGTATGAATGCAACGAACAGGTGGCTTCGCGCATCCTCGCGGTCGCTGCGTTGCGCGATGTGCTGACGGCGTTCAAGGCCGAAGGCATGCCGGCACCCCAGGCCATCGCCGCGTCGATGAAAGCCGATCTGGCCCGGCTCAAGCGCACGCAGGACCCCTCGGGCGGCTGGGGCTTCTGGAGCGAAGCGCCGTGGCCCTTCATCTCGACCCACGTCACCTACGCGCTGGTGCGCGCACAGGAAAAGGGCTACGCGCCCGATGCGTCGACGATGACAAGGGCGCGGGACTATCTGCGCGCGATCGAATCGCACATTCCCGGGGGGTATCCGGCCGATGCGCGTCGCGCCGTCATCGCTTATGCGCTGTATGTGCGCAAGCGCATGGGCGATGCCGATCCGGCGCGCGCCAAGGCGCTGATCGCCGAAGCCGGCGGCATCGGCAAGCTGCCGATCGAGGCGATCGGCTGGATCTGGCCCACCCTCGCCGCCGATAAGAGTGACCCAGGCTCTGCCGCGCTGGACGCCGCGATCCGCACCGAGCTGCAAAACCGCGTGACCGAGACCGCGAGCACGGCGCACTTCGTCAGCGGCTACCGCGATGCCGATTGGCTGCTGTTGAGCTCCGAGCGGCGCGCCGACAGCGTTTTGCTCGAAGCGCTGATCGAGGTTGATCCTTCGTCGGACCTGATCCCCAAGCTGGTGCGCGGCTTGCTCGCGCACCGCAAGGCCGGACGCTGGGCCAACACGCAGGAAAGCGCCTTCGTTCTGCTTGCGCTGGAGCGCTATTTCTCCGCTTATGAAAAAACCACGCCGGACTTTGTCGCACGGGTGTGGCTAGACGACCAATACGCCGGGCAGCACGCCTTCAAGGGACACACGAGCGAAACCAGCACGATCAATGTGCCAATGCAATGGCTCGCCAACAAAGCCCGGCAAGCGCCCCTCAATAACGCCCCGGACAGGCAAAACCTCGTCATCGGCAAAAACGGCCCGGGCCGCCTGTACTACCGCATCGGCATGCAGTACGCCCCCGGGCAGCTCACCCTTGCGCCCGTGGACAACGGCTTTACCGTTTCGCGCACCTACGAGAGCGTGGACCACGCCGCCGATGTCCAGCGCGACGCCCGCGGCACTTGGCATATCAAGGCGGGCGCCAGAGTGCGCGTCCAGGTGACGATGGTGGCTCCCGCGCGCCGCTACCACGTCGCGCTGGACGATCCCCTGCCCGCCGGCTTGGAAGTGCTCAACCCCGCACTGGCCGTCACCGGCGCGCTGCCCAAGGACCCCAACGACCCCAATGACCCCAAGGCGATCGGCCAAGCCTCCCGCAACGGCGGCCCTTACGGGGACTGGAGCCGCACCTGGTACGAGCACCAGAACATCCGCGACGATCGCGTCCAAGCCTACGCTTCCCAGCTCTGGGAGGGCGTCTGGAATTACGTCTATGTCGCCCGCGCGACCACGCCCGGCGTCTATACCGCGCCGCCGGCCAAAGCCGAGGAAATGTACGCGCCCGAAACCTTCGGACACAGCAGCAGCGACCGGGTGATCGTCGAATAAATCGCGCGGGGTCGATCGGCGGGGCAATCACCGGATCAGCTGCCCATCAGTAAGCGCGTTCAACGGCCGTTTCTAGGTTAAACGACAATTGCGTTTGTCTCTCCCGCACTTGGTTCTACTGCCCCATGTCCACCGTTTTCAACTTCACCTTCGTGCCGTGGTTTCGCGCGGTCGCGCCTTATATCCACATGCACCGCGGCAAGACTTTCGTGGTGGGGATCGCCGGAGAGGCTTTCGCAGCGGGCAAGTTGCAGGCCATCGCGCAAGACCTCGCGCTGATCCAGAGCATGGGCGTCAAGGTGGTGCTGGTGCACGGGTTCAGGCCGCAAATCAACGAGCAGCTGGCCGCCAAAAACCACGCGGCGCAGTATTCGCAGGGGATGCGCATCACCGACGCGGTGGCGCTCGATAGCGCGCAGGAGGCCGCCGGGCAGTTGCGCTACGAGATTGAAGCCGCTTTCAGCCAGGGGCTGCCCAATACGCCGATGGCCGGCGCGACGGTGCGCATGATTTCGGGCAATTTCATTACCGCGCGGCCCGTGGGGGTGATCGACGGGGTGGATTTCCTGCACACCGGGCTGGTACGCAAGATCGATGCGGTGGGCATCCGCCATGCGCTCGATTACGGCGCGATGGTGCTGATGTCGCCGATCGGCTTTTCGCCCACCGGCGAAGCCTTCAACCTTTCAATGGAAGATGTTGCGACCCGCGTGGCGATTTCGATTCAGGCCGACAAGCTGATCTTTATCAGCGAAATTCACGGCGTCGCGCAAGACCCGAAGCGCCCGATCAGCGAAGACAACCCGATCTGCACCGAACTGCCGCTGAACAACGCGCGCCAGCTGCTGGCCACGCTGGCGCCGCCGTATCAGCCCACCGACACCGCCTTCTATCTGGCGCACTGCGTGCAGGCGTGTGAACATGGCGTCGAGCGCAATCACATCATCCCTTTCGCGGTCGACGGCGCGCTGCTGCTGGAGGTGTACGTGCACGACGGCATCGGCACCATGGTGGTGGACGAGAAGCTCGAAAGCCTGCGCGAAGCGACTGCCGACGATATCGGCGGCATCTTGCAATTGATCGAACCGTTCGAGCGCGACGGCACGCTGGCCAAGCGCGACCGCACCGAGATCGAGCGCGATATCCACCACTACACCGTGATCGAACACGACGGCGTCATCTTCGGCTGCGCCGCGCTGTACCCCTATCCCGAAGCGCACACGGCCGAAATGGCCGCGCTCACGGTCTCGCCGAATGTGCAATCGCAGGGCGACGGCGAGCGCATCCTCAAGCATATCGAGCAGGAAGCCAAGGCGATGGGGCTGGGAAGCATCTTCGTACTCACCACGCGCACGATGCACTGGTTCATCAAGCGCGGCTTCGTCCAGGTCGACCAGAACTGGCTGCCCGAGGCACGCAAGAAAAAATACAACTGGAATCGCAAAAGCCAGATTCTGGTCAAGAAGCTCAACTGAAACACTGTAATAAACGCTGTAGTCCTACATCCCATGAACCCTCTGCTCGCCAAGTTACAGCCCTACCCCTTCGCGCGGCTGCGCCAGTTGTTCGACGGGGTCACGCCCTCGCCCGCGCATCGCCCCATCAGCCTGGGCATCGGCGAACCCAAACATGCCACGCCCGCCTTCATCAAAGAAGCGCTGTGCGCGGGGCTGGATGCGCTGTCGGTCTATCCGGCCACCGCGGGTACGCTGAAATTGCGCGGCGCCTTCACCGGCTGGCTGCAACGCCGCTACGGGCTTGCACTCGATCCGGCCACGCAGGTGCTGCCGGTCAACGGCACGCGCGAAGCGCTGTTCGCGCTGGCGCAGACCGTGGTCGATGCCGGCGCGCAGCCCGCGCCGGTGGTGGTCGCGCCCAATCCCTTCTATCAAATCTACGAAGGCGCGGCGCTGCTGGCCGGGGCCGATGTCTGGTACGCGCCGAGCGACCCGGCGCGCAACTTTGCAGTGGATTGGGACCGCGTTCCCGCGCAGATCTGGGCGCGCACGCAACTGGTTTATGTGTGCTCGCCGGGCAACCCGACCGGCGCCGTCATGCCGCTGGCGGAGTGGGAAAAATTGTTTGCGCTGTCCGACCGCCACGGCTTCGTGATCGCCTCAGACGAGTGCTACAGCGAAATTTACTTCCGCGACGAACCGCCGCTCAGTGGTCTTGAAGCCGCCGCGAAACTCGGCCGCACCGATTTTGCGCGCCTGATCGCGCTGACTTCGCTCTCCAAGCGCAGCAACGTGCCGGGCCTGCGCAGCGGCTTCGTGGCCGGCGACGCCTCGATCATCGAGCGCTTCCTGCTGTACCGCACCTACCACGGCAGCGCGATGAGCGGCGCGGTGGCCGCGGCCAGCATCGCGGCCTGGGGCGACGAGGCGCACGTCGCCGCCAACCGGATGCAATACCGCGCCAAGTTCGCCGCCGTCATGCCGCTGCTCGAACCGGTGCTGGACGTGCGCCTGCCCGACGCCAGTTTTTATCTCTGGGCCGGCGTCCCCGCGGTATGGGAAAGCGACGATTGCGCCTTCGCCCGCGCGCTCTACGCGCAATACAACGTCACGGTTTTACCCGGCACTTTTCTGGCCCGGCAGGCGCAAGGCATCAACCCCGGACGCGGGCGCGTGCGCATGGCGCTGGTGGCCGAAACCGCCGAATGCGTGGAAGCCGCGCAGCGCATCGTCGAATTCACCCGGCAGCCGCGCCGCTGAAAAAGCGCGCATCCGCATCGCTTGGCCGATGGGCCAGAGCCGTTTGGGTTGAGAGATGCGCAACGCTTTCTGCACTCTTCCTACAAGTGCCGTCATTGCGAGCGTAGCGAAGCCATCCCGTTCACAGCACGCTGGATGGCTTCGCCTTCGGCTCGCAATGACCCATGACGAAAGTCATTGAACATTTGTCATCGACGCAACAAAAGAGGAGGCGCTAAAGACCATACGTATGGGACCCGATATTTCGAGCGAGGAAGCGCTGCGCCGCGCGGTACTGGCTGCGCGCGATCTCAGTGACTCGACGGGCCCCAGCGGCGGCGCGCTGGCCCAACTGTTTGCGCGCTGGGGCATCACCGACGCGATCGCGGCGCGTGCGCTGCTGGCTTTTATGCGCAGCACCGAGGCAGCACAGGCCCAGTACCGTCAAGGCATGGAGCCGGCTTAAACAAAAAAGCCGATGTCCGCCAGCAGGCATCAGGTATGGTCGGGTCAGCTTTGCGCAATCCAACTTTCAACCCCATTTTGAATTTTCGAATTTTCAATAGCTTAAGGAGATCAATCCCACCATGGAGTCCCAACAAAATTCCATCAACGTGCAAGCGTTCATCGACAACCACCGGCTTTCCCGCTTCCAATGGCTGATTTTTGCGTTGTGCTTCATCGTTGCGCTGCTTGATGGTTTCGATACTGCCGCCATCGGTTATCTGGCGCCTTCGCTGATCCAGCAATTCGGCGCATCCAAGCCCGCGCTGGCCCCTGTGCTCAGTGCCGCGTTATTTGGGCTGGCCTGCGGTGCGCTGACGGCCGGGCCATTGGCCGACCGGCTGGGACGCAAGCGCGTGCTCACGGGCGCTGTGGCCGTGATGGGCGTATTCAGCCTGGTCTCGGCGTTTTCCAGCAGCCTGAATGAACTGATGGTCTTGCGCTTTTTCACCGGCCTGGGCCTGGGCGCGGCGATGCCCAATGCGGTCACGATGGTCAGCGAATACTGTCCGACCAAGGTACGCGCCACACTGATCAACACGATGTTCTGCGGTTTTCCGCTGGGTTCTTCTTTGGGCGGGTTTCTGGCCGCATGGATGATTCCGCACTGGGGCTGGCAGAGCGTACTGGTGCTCGGCGGCGTGGTGCCGCTGGCGCTGGCCGCGGTGCTGGTGTGGGTTTTGCCCGAGTCGGTGCGCTTCATGGTGGTCCATCAGCACAGCGGCGCGCGGATCGCGGCCGCATTGCGCCGCATTTCACCCGATGCCGCGCTGCAGGGCGCTTCTTTTTTCATGACCGAAACCCAGGCTGCAATGGCCGGTCGAAGCGGGCTGAGTGTCGTGCTGGCGCGCTCTTTCCGCATCGGCTCGGTGATGCTGTGGTTGTCCTATTTCATGGGGCTGGTGATTTTTTATGCCTTCATCAACTGGATGCCGGTGCTGTTCAAAGAGGCTGGAATGGATCAAAGAACAGCCACGCTGATTTCGGCGTTATTCCCGCTAGGAGGAATCGGGGCCATTTTGTGCGGCTGGCTGATGGCCCGCTTCAACGGCAATTACCTGATTGGGTTGTGTTTTGTCGGGACGGCGATTTTTGTCTACCTGATCGGGCAGGTGACCGGGCAAGTCGGCTGGCTGATGCTGATGGTGTTCATCGGCGGCACGCTGCAGAACACGGCGCAGAGTTCCCTGCCGGCACTGGCGGCGGCTTTTTATCCGACCCAAGGCCGCGCCACGGGCGTGTCTTGGATGCTGGGCATCGGGCGCTTCGGCGGCATCGTCGGCACCTTCTGGGTGGGTGAGATGCAGCGCCAGCATGTGAGCATTGCCACCGTGTTCACGCTGGTGGCTATTCCGGGCATCGTGGCGGCGCTGGCACTGGCCGTCAAGCACTGGGCCGATCCGGAACACAAAGCGCACCCCGTGCCCATCGAAACCGCAGCAGGGCATTGAAACATTGAAATCCCCATCGACGTCAATTGAGCCGCAGTGCCGCCAGGAGAATTCGCCATGATTTCGACTTCTTCGGGCCAGCACAGGCGCATCGGGTGATCGGCCAGGAACTGGCGTTGCGGCGCGGCGATCGGGGCGATGTGTGGAGGAATGCAGTCCACCAGCAGCCCATCGCCGGGCATGGTTTTTTTGAGATTGGTGTGCGGCCAGTCAGCGGCCACCGCTATGCCGCACAGGCCCGGCAGGAAGTCGATACCGAGGGGTTCTGAGCCATCGGCAAAGCTGCGACCCCCACTCGCGCGCCGCCCTTCTGGATAAAATTACCGGGACGCCGTGGGCTTTCCGCGCGCAACTTTCAGCAAAAGGCATTGATAATGTTTAAGCATAGAAGCGATGGGAAATACGTAAAAAATCTTGACCCAATTTTTAAACTCGGCCCCTATATAATGAAAAAAAGAAGCGGCGCCCAAGTTTTCTACAAAGAAGATATTTCCGTCTCCCCGATGAATGAATACATCGCCCAGCAAGCTGAAAAGGGGATCAAATTATCCTACATGGCGATTGTATACGCCACTTCAATCCGAATTTTATCGGAAAGATCCAAACTCAATAGATTTATTGTAAACGGAATCACTTATCAAAGAAATGAAATATGGCTTTCGCTTGTGGCCAAAAAAGGAATGACCGCCGACGCTGAAGAAACCGTGGTAAAAATCCCTTTCAAAGGCACCGAAACCCTGTTCGAAATCAGCAAAATACTGGAAGATGAATTCACAAAAAGTAAAACCGCCGGGAATTCTAACGACACGGACAAAATAGCGCGCGCTCTTGCAGTCATGCCGCACTGGCTCATAAAATTAACCGCCAATGCACTGATGCTTATGGATAGATACGGGGTGATGCCAAAAGCAATTATAGAAGCAAGCCCATTTCATGCCAGCGCCTTTTTAACCAACAGCGCCTCCATCGGGATAGATGCCGTTTATCATCACCTCTATGATTTTGGCACAGTCGGGCTTTTTATTGCGATGGGAAAAAGAAAAAAAAGCCACACTTACGAGAATGGAACCCTTGCAGAGGATAAATGCATTTCCATTGCAGTTGTAGGCGATGAAAGAATTTGCGACGGATTATATTTCGCAAACTCCATGAAGTTATTTAAAAAATACATGAAAAAACCCCATCTTTTAGAGCAGGGTTTTTCTAAAAACGAACAAGAGCGCGCTGTTTCGACCTAAGGAACCTCTGAATAACTCCCCGCGCGTGGGCGCGCCCGGATTCGGGATGGGATGCAAGGCGCAAAGCGCAGCGATACCCGGCGGTATCGCGAGCATTTGCAACGAAGCAGACCGCCCGAATACGGGATGCGACCGCCGCGAGGGAGTTGTTCAGAGGTTCCCTAAGGATGGTCTTCACAAATCCCGTGCAACCGTTCTTGCAATGATTGGCCGACATCAGCAGGATTGCACATCATGATACAAAACAGCCTGATCGTGAGAAACTCAACCAAGCGCAAGCGCGAGTTTCTCGATTTCGATGGAGCGCATGGTTCCCTGGGACGATCGGGTGGCGCTGATTGAGTCCTACATGCGCTGGCGGGTAAGATGCGTCCGGCAAGGACATGAATGGCCTCAAGGGAGCAAGGTGCCTGCGCGGGCAATGCGCTGGGGGGGTACGCATGCGAAATTGTCTGAATTTAGGCCCTTCAGCACATCAGATCACTTGAATGGTGATTTGTGAAGAGCCCCCCAATTATGCTGTTTATGTGCCTCGGAAAAATTCCACAAGAAATACCGCTATAGAAACAGCGAGCAACAGCGCCATTGATATATTAAATAATCTTATGCCGCCCAGTTTTTTCGATAGGGAAGCCCCCATTATACTCCAAATCAGAAGAGACGGAAAACATATCACGAAAAATATACAGCAAAATACTGTTAAAGTTGCAGCGTAGCGCTGACTGGTGGATACATAAATAGAAATAGCCGAGATA
Organism: Burkholderiaceae bacterium; assembly: GCA_031285125.1. Lineage (GTDB taxonomy): Bacteria > Pseudomonadota > Gammaproteobacteria > Burkholderiales > Burkholderiaceae_C > JAITWT01. Next base: position 11,671 of record JAITWT010000054.1, read on the forward strand.
GCAACAATCCATGCCTTTGGATTTATGTATTGCGCAAAAACACCAGCAACCATATTGGGAGGAGACTGTTTCTCAAATTCCTCAATGCCGGTCATCGATGCCCTGGTTAATTTATACGCTAAATATAGCATATAAATCGAGCCTAAAATTGCTAAAATCTGCACAATAAATGGAAAGCGTGTCATGACAAAACTGAATCCCAATCCAGTGGATGCCAGAATAGAAACGAATCCAACCGTTGCACCCAAGATATAGGGAGTAGTTCTGCTAACACCAAATTTTGCCCCCGACATCGCTGAAATAATATTGACTGGACCAGGGCTGGCAGAAGTTGCAAGCGCAAAACCTGCCATCGCAATGAAAGTGCTGACAGTACTGGTTTCCATTGCATTCATATATCGCTATCCATAACTTCCCCATATCCATCAAAGTAGAATTTTTTCTGGAGGTCTACTGCATAATATCTTTTGGGTTGAATTGTTCCATCAAGACTGTATCCAGCATACTCTTCCCAAAAGCCAATTTTATTTTCTTTTGTGATTTCAAGTTGCCTAAGCGCTTTTACGCATTTATATAAATACAAGCCAAAATCTATAAATCTAATTGGGTAACCATTTTCAAGAGGAAGAGTTATGCCGTCCACCTTGTAGGCAAGCATAATATTCCTTTCGATTGATGATTTAATATGCACTACAGAATCGTAAATTCATTTATTTGCCCCTTGAGTATGCTGGCAAATATATAAGCCAGGATAACATAA